>JASGGP010000256.1:0-7276 GCA_047604985.1 Lacrimispora sp. | reverse complement strand
AAAAAAAACAGATTTGCTGTTATAAACTGGCCGCGTATTGAAAAATTCCGGTTTAAGTAAGAGGAAATAGGGACGATCACTGAAATCATGAGAAGGTAAATGGTGGTTACCCACTGAATTCCCGATGTAGTTACCCCAAATTCCTGTATGAGAGACGGAAACGTTACATTCATCGCCGTTTCAATCAATACCCCGGAAAAAGATAATATCCCTGCTGCAATTATCGCACCAAACAGGTGAAAAGTTGTGTTTTTATTCATATCTAAACTTACCTCCTAAAATTATGCCAAAAATAAATAGAGACAGGATTATTATTTTTAAAATAATAATTCCGCCTCTATATCAACACTATATTGTGCTCTCTGTACGAAACCCATGAACCAGTCTATTATAGCCATCAAGTCACAAAAAGTCAAGTGTCGGAGTATTTGAAGCTTGTTCATTCTGCAAAAAGCATACGGTATATGTTAATGATTTAGGTTTCTTACAGGCAATAAAAGACTTGCTGCTTACTAAATATCCACGGTTCCTTTCAACAGTATGACCGTACAAGTCGCCTGTTAAGGTAGATATTATTCAAAATTTGTGATATACTTCCTTAGTTAGCAGCAGCTAACCATCCAATGACATTTTGCTATAATTACAGTAAAAAAGGAGTTTTTTCATGAAAGACGGATTTCATATAAATTCAAAAAATGGGTATGATTCCATGCTGGAACAATATAAAGCCATGCATGAACAGATAGGAAATGCCCGTTTTTTGCCGAGCCATAACATGAATAAAGGTATCGTTTACGATATAAAACCGGAGTATGGCAAAGGTACGATTCAGATTTTCAATTTGCTTAGCGACGTTATGCTGCTTGTGTATGACTTTATATTCTCAGAGGATATAATAACTGTGTTTGATTTGTCGGAGGATTATTTTGAAATCGAATACTGTATAGATGGATGTATGTACATTAACGAAGAAAAGGTTGGAGGCACCTGCTTTGGCCCCAATAATTTATCAATATCTTTATCACGGGATATGAAAGGCACGATTAAGCGCTGCGCGGATCAGAAGTACCGGGGAGTTTCCATTACTGCCAATAAGCATGCTCTATCAGCCTATTTCGGCAGCACCGGCATAAGTGTATGGAATGATACGATAGAAAACCTGGAGGAACATCTTCGTTTTAAATATTATCTGGGACAAAATACCTCTCCGGAAATAGCAAATATTTTTCTCCAGATTTACAATTGCCGCTTACCTGTAAGGTCCCGTACATTGTTTTACGAGAGTAAGGTTATGGAAGTGCTGTCACTGATTGTATCCGATGAAGTGGCTAAACGTGAAAATTTCAGTCTCATTGCCCTTAGCTCATATGAACTGCAAAAGATTAAAGAAATTCCTCAAATGCTCCTGGATCAGCCATTTGAGCTGCCAAGCCTTCTCTCGCTATCGGAAACCCTGGTTATCAGCCCAAAGAAGCTGACAAAGGGGTTTAAACTCGTCTATGGTGATACCATTTTCAGCTATTATAGAAAGCTTGCCTTAAAACGCGCCGCGTCAATGCTGCTGGAGACAGAAAAAACAATTAATGAAATAGCTTATGACAGCGGATACTCTAATCCAAGCAACTTTTGTGCGGCATTTAAAAAACAATATGGTGTTACACCTCTGAAATACAGAGAGGCGTCATTGCTCCGCAATGCTGAATAAGAGTTAATTTTATTATTTTAACCACAGGTTTCCGCCTGTGGTTTTTTATTGTATAGGAAAGTTCACCCTATACGATAAAAAACCTCCGGGGATGCGCACTCTTTATTATTTGGCAACACAGACTTTCTCTCAACATAATTCGGCTCTGCAATCAATATGGATGCCGTTACTTTATGATGTACAATGTCCTATGGACTAACGAAATAGAAATGATGGACCTGGCCCAAAAGGTTAACCTCATCTAACTATATCAAAACAGGAGGAATATGTATGTTTAAAAAGAAAGTGTCTCTTCTGCTGACAATCAGCCTTTGCATTGCCGCATTGACAGCTTGCTCACAAAAGAAAGCGACAGAAAATAAAATGTCCCATATCGCATCAGGCAGTCAGAGCAGCAGCTCACAAACGAACAGTCATTACCCGCTCAAATTGACTATCCATAACAATGAGGGAGGTGAATTGCAGCAAATTATAGAAAAAGATCCGAAAAGGATTGTTGTAATAGGACAAGGGCTGGCGGAGCTGATGATTCATTTTGGGGAAGAAAACAGAATCGTCGGTCTTGCCTATCTGGATAAATCCTATTCCAAATATGAGGAGCAGATTAAGTGTCTTCCTTTACTTACGGATATGTGGCCTTCTAAAGAATCCATCCTCGCTCTTAAACCTGATTTAATTGTCGCTATGTCCTCGGCCTTTACCGATGAACGGCTTGGTAGTATTTCTTTTTGGAATGAACGCGGTATTCCTGTTCTCACGGGTATCAATTATACAGTAGGCCGTACAATTGGCAGCTTTTTAGAAGATATTGACAATCTTGGAATGGTTTTGAATATTGAAGAAAAAACAAATGCTTTTATAGAAGAACAGCAAACGCGCATTCAGGCCATTCAGAAGAAAGCAGCACAGGCAACCGGGAAACCTAGAATTTTGTTGTTTGCAGGTGGTCAGAATGATACCTACTACTACTATGGCCCTACGCTGTGTCTTATTGATGAAATGGTGGAGGGCTCAGGCGGTGAGTACATAAAAGTGTCTGCGGACACCTATGTGGAAATGTCTGCGGAATCTGTTCTCTCTGTTAATCCTGATAAGATCATTATCACTGAGTTTCAGAAGTCAGACAGCGGTACCGCAGAGGATCTGCTGCTTAAAAATCCCCGTTTGAAAAACGTTACAGCAATTCAAACCGGCAATGTAATGGTAGTTGATTATACAAACGCCATTCGCGGAAGTCTCGATCTTGCGGATTTATATGAAGATGTTGCCGCATTCATTCATCCCGAATTATTTAATGGAGAATAAGCATGAATTCAATACAAGACAAAGAGCAGGTACATACGCTGCAAAATATGAAAGACGTTTCTCAAAAGCATTCTGTATTCCCAATCATTTTCATTGTTTTACTTCTTACTGCCTTTGTATCCGTGGTACTTTCAGTATCCATTGGACAGGTTTCTATTCCATTCCTGCAGTCTTTACGTATACTGATTCATCAAATAACAGGAGGACAGCCGGCAGGTGCAAGCAATATTACAGATGATATGTTTACAGATATTATTTGGCAGATTCGTTTTCCAAGAGTTTTATTAGCAATGATTATGGGAGCCGGATTGGCACTCTGCGGAACAGTTATGCAGGCCTCCGTACAAAATCCCTTGGCAGATCCATATATTTTAGGTATTTCCTCCGGCGCTGCACTGGGCGCAACTTTTTCAATCATGCTTGGTTTCGGAGCCGACGGTCTGCTTGGGGAGTTTGGTATTGCTTCATGGGCTTTTTTGGGGGCGCTTGTGGCAGCGGCACTGGTCCTGGGGCTTTCAAGCATGGGAGGCAAAGCTTCTCCGGTCAAGCTGGTTTTGGCAGGAACGGTCATTAATGCCCTCTGCAATGCCTGTTCAAACTTCATCATATATTTTGCAAAAAACTCGGATGGAATACGTTCCGTATCCTTTTGGACCATGGGCAGCCTGGCATCGGCTGAATGGAATACATTGCCCCTCATATCAGCGGTAGTCATTGCGGCAATCGTATTCTTCCTGTTTCAGTCCAGAGTGATGAATACCCTGCTGATGGGGGAAGAAACAGCGATTACCCTGGGAGTTAATTTGAATTTTTACAGGCGGCTGTATATGGTCATCTCTTCCGTGGTAACAGGTGTTCTGGTTTCCACCTGTGGAATTATCGGATTCGCAGGACTTATTATTCCACACATTGTACGAAGCGTTGTAGGTTCAGATCATAAGCGGCTCATTCCAACAGCAATTCTGGTTGGCGCTCTATTTATGATATGGACAGATGTTTTCGCCCGAATAATCGTACCTAACGGGGAACTTCCGATTGGAATCGTGACCTCCCTTCTCGGTGCGCCAATATTCATGCACATGTTAATTAAAAAAAGCTACGGATTTGGAGGCAGATAAAGTGAAATTAAATGCAGAACACCTGTCCGTATCCTTGGCTGCCAAGGATATTGTAAAAGATATCAGCATTCATGTTGAAGATAAACAATTTGTAGGGATTATAGGGCCCAACGGGTGCGGAAAATCCACTCTGCTGAAAAGCATATACAAAGTAATTAAGCCGCAAAAGGGAGCCATTTTTTTAGGAGATAAAGATGTATTGAAATCCTCTGCCCGCATAATCTCAAAGGATATGGGGGTTGTGGGCCAGTTCAACGATTTAAGTTTCGATTTTACCGTCCGGGAAATGGTGATGATGGGACGAACTCCCCACAAGCATCTGATGGAGGCGGATAATGTCCAGGACTTCAGAATTGTTGCTAACGCGTTAGCACAAGTAGACTTGATGGATTATGCAGACAGGAGCTACTTAACCTTATCCGGCGGGGAAAAACAAAGAGTGATACTGGCGCGGGCAATTGCACAGGAACCTGATTTTTTGATTTTAGACGAGCCGACAAATCATCTGGATATTAAGTATCAGCTTCAGATTTTATCTGTCGTAAAGTCCTTAAATGTCAGTGTCCTTGCCGCCCTTCATGATCTTCCTGTCGCTTCTGCTTACTGCGACAAACTCTATGCGATAAAAGGCGGAAAAATAATAGCTTCCGGAAGTCCAAAGGAAGTATTGACAAAAGAAATTATAAGGCAGGTTTATGAAATAGATTGCGAACCGTATACCAATCCAATCACTGGCGGCCTGGCAATTGCATATCTGCGCTCAAACTCATAGGAGGAATTAAAATGGAATTAGATATGACTAAGGGAACACCGTCAAAAATTATTCTGAAATTTTTCATTCCACTGTTTATCGGAGACTTATTTCAGCAGCTATACAGCATTATTGATGCAATTGTGGTGGGGAAATTTGTAAGTGCCGATGCATTTGCGGCAGTGGGTTCTTCAAGTGCTGTAACCGTGTTTGTTACTTCCATCTTATTAGGCCTTGCTATGGGAGCCTCTGCCGTTTTTTCACAGCTCTACGGCGGCAGGCAGTATGATGAATTAAAAAAAACAATTTCAACTGCTCTTATATTTCTATTTTGTGTCAGCACACTGATTACGATTTTGACATTTATTCTTTTGCCCCAGATTATCGTTTTCTATCAGATGCCAAGTGAAACCTCTGCATATGCTGCTCAATTTTTAAGATTCAGCTTTTTAGGGTTTATTTTCGTAGGTATGTACAATGCCTTTGCCTTTCTGTTACGTTCATTTGGAGACTCCAGATCACCGCTGTATTTTTTAACCGGTTCCTGCCTGTTAAATATTGTTTTGGATTTAATCTTTGTTTTGGCATTTCACATGGAAGTATTAGGTGTGGCCGTAGCTACATTTATATCACAGGGCACCGCCGCTGTAGGCTGCGGTATTTATACCGTCAGACGGATGAAATTTCTGAACTTCGAACGGAAAGATTTTAAATTCAGCACTTCTGCATTTAAAAAGGTTGCAGCCTACTCTGTTTTAACAGCACTGCAGCAATCTATTTCCAGTTTTGGAATGATGCTGATACAAGGGCTGGTAAATACCTTTGGTGCATCTGTCATGGCGGCATTTGCAGCATGCTCTAAGATCGACTCTGTTGCAAATTGCCCTTTGCAGGATTTAGGAAATGCTTTTTCCACTTATACTGCCCAAAATCAAGGTGCCGGAGAATCAAAAAGAATCCGGGAAGGATTCCATGCAGCTTCAAAGATTATTATAATTCTATCGGCAGTAATCAGCATTATTGCGTTTGTTTTCGCCCCGAACTTAATAACTCTTTTTATAAATAAAGATGCAGCAGAGGTAATATCCACCGGTGTCGGCTATCTTCGAATAGTTTCCGTATTTTATGTATTGCTTGGCTTTATCGTTATGTTTTATGGATTTTTCAGAGGTCTTGGCGCAATTAAAATATCAATTCTAATGACTGTGGTATCACAGGGATTAAGAGTATTGTTAGCCTACACCTTTGCACCCGTCAAGGGCTTTTCAGGTGTTTGCTGGGCTATTGTTGCAGGCTGGTTCTTGTCAGACTTATTAGGGCTTTACATATACAAAAAAACGTTGAACAAAGGTTCAGAGGCAGTTTAAGAACCCTGCCTCTTCCCCTGCAATATACTATAGCTTTTACATATTCCCTGCACCGGAGTCGGGATTATTTCACTGCTTCTGATACTGTTTGCGCAAAAGACGCCGCCTGTCTCAAATCATCGCTGTCGGGGTGGCCTTTGTGAACAGCGGAAAATTCTCCGCGGCAATGAAAGCTTTTGTCTGATACGGGGATGCCCTTGGTCCGTACCAGTCTTTCTATTTCTCTGTCCGGCTCCTTTTTCAAGGCCGATGTACCAAACACAGCAACACATTTCACCTTTGCCGGGTCAAGCTGATCTATAAACTGCTTCAGTTTTTTGTCTATGCCGCCCCAATATACAGAGCCACCCAAAAACAGTAAGTCAACCGGTTCTGCAAGCGGTACAGAACAGTCTTTTGCTCCGACGCCCGATGCTTTGGCAATGGCATCAGCCACCTTTTTTGTATTTCCGCCACGGGTAAAGTAACGTACAGCAGTATTCATTTTCAAATCCTCCTTATTGTAATATTTTATTATTGATTTCATTTGCGGCGCGTTTTATAAAGATATACGCCTCATGATATTTTATACATCAATCCCAAGCAGGGCTTTTGCAAGCAACCCTATGACAAAGGAGATAGCCGCAACCCCCAGGCTGATAACTGCCATTTCTCCAAAATGCCGTAAAAACGGCTCGTCCTGAGCCACGGAAATATAATAGTTAAACAGCAAGATGATCAGAATCACTACAGCCAGCATAATCACAAATGCCACAATATAAAGATTATTTGGCAGGAGCAGATAAGGCAGCGCCATGAATGCGACCGTTATTAAATAGGCCATACCGGTATACAGACTTGATTTCAGGGCTTTTGCATTGCCGCTGGCCCGTTCAGCCAGATAGTTGGACGCGGCCATGGAGAGAGTTGCCGAAACGCCGGTAATGATTGCCGAAAGGGCAACCAGACGTGTATTTGCCAGTGCAAACGTAAGTCCGGCAAGAGTTCCGGTGAGCTCTACGAGAGCGTCATTAAGGCCTAACACCATAGC
>JASGGP010000255.1:0-7302 GCA_047604985.1 Lacrimispora sp. | reverse complement strand
GCCACTGCTCTATCCACTGAGCTACAGATGCATCTTTTACATTCTACTATAGATTCTTTTAAAGTGCAAGAGTATTTGTTGATTTTTGTCTGTTTTTTTGTTAGAATGGGGAGGAGATTGATTCTCCGGGAGGTCAGGCTTATATGAAAGACTTATTGGAAAAATGGAAGACGGTTTTAAAAGGAAAAAACGAAAAGTATTTAAAACTTTTGTTCATTCCATTGATAGTGATCGCACTGATGATCGCCGTAATTATATTGGATAAGCCCGGTCAGGACGGCAGAGACAAAGAGGAAAGTGTTCCGGTTGCAACGGAAAGTTCCGCGTCTCCCGCCGAGGAAAGCGGAGGGCAAGGGGCTGCGAAGCCGGAAATCAAGCTGCAAAAAGAAGCTGTGCCTGAAATTCACGATTTAATGGAAGCTTATTTCAAAGCCAGAAAGACCTGCGATATAGAAGCTCTTTCAAAGGTTTACGGAGGAACAAGCAGCAGTGAGGAACTGAATGGACAGCTTGCCAGACTGGAAGAAGAGGTGAAGTTCTATCAGAGCTTTGAAAACCTGGTGTGCTATACGGCTCAGGGAGAGGAAGACGGCGATTATGTGATTTATGCCAGATTTGATATTAAATTCCGTCAGGCAGAGACTCTGGCGCCAAGTCTGATCGTATGCTACGGAAAGACGGCGGCGGACGGAAGCGTTTATTTAGTAAATGGCGTCACAAAAGAGCAGTCCCAATATATGGAAGATGCAAACCAGTCTGACCAGGTGCAGGCTATGGCAAAAGAAGTGAACAGCAGTCTTGAGAAGGCTTTAAAATCGGATGAAAACCTGCTGGCCGTCTATCATACTCTGATGGACGAGAAAGAAGTACCGGAAACCGCGGAAAGCTCTGAGGACCAGTCCCAGGAGCTTGAAGAAGAGACGGAATCCGCTTCCCAGTAAGGGCTAACCAATTAATAAGTAAACAGATGCTTCTCTGCGCAGCACCCTGCAGAGGAGCATTTTTGGCAAAGGAGAGAAATACTTTATGAACGTCAGTGATTTTAATTTTGAATTACCTCAGGAGCTGATTGCCCAGGACCCGCTGGAGGACCGTTCGGCTTCCAGGCTTCTGGTTTTGGATAAACATACGGGAGAGATAGAGCATAAGCATTTTCGGGACATCCTTACCTATTTAAGAAAAGGGGATTGTCTCGTCATCAATGACACCAAGGTGATCCCGGCCAGGCTGTTCGGCGTCAAAGAGGGGACAGAGGCTAAAATTGAAATACTTCTACTAAAGAGAAAAGAAAATGACATTTGGGAGACCCTTGTAAAGCCGGGGAAAAAGGCAAAAGTGGGCACTGTGATCACTTTTGGCGAGGGACTTTTAAAGGGTACTGTTGTGGATGTGGTGGAGGAAGGGAACAGGCTGATCCAGTTTTCCTATGAAGGAATCTTTGAAGAAATTTTAGACCGCCTGGGACAGATGCCCCTGCCGCCTTATATTACCCATCAGTTAAAAGATAAGAACCGCTATCAGACCGTTTATGCAAAGCATGAAGGATCGGCTGCGGCTCCTACAGCAGGGCTGCATTTTACTAAGGAGCTGTTAAAGGAAATCGAGGATATGGGTGTTTCCATCGCCCATGTGACTCTTCATGTGGGGCTTGGGACTTTCCGTCCGGTAAAGGTGGATGAGATTGAGGAGCACCACATGCACTCCGAGTTTTATGTGGTGGAAGAGGAAGAAGCAAAAAAGGTCAATGATGCAAAGAAGAATGGCGGGCGGATTGTCTGCGTGGGAACCACCAGCTGCCGTACTGTGGAATCCGCTTCCACAGAGGATGGAATTTTAAAAGCAGGGAACGGCTGGACGGAAATCTTCATCTATCCGGGATACCGGTTTAAGACACTGGATTGTCTTATTACCAATTTCCACCTGCCGGAATCCACCCTTGTGATGCTGGTTTCGGCTCTGGCGGGACGGGAGCACGTGCTCCGCGCCTATGAGGAAGCCATCAGGGAACGGTACCGTTTTTTCAGCTTTGGGGATGCCATGTTCCTTACGGATCTCCATGAACCGCCGAAAGCGGAATAGAGGGGAGGTCTGAGGAATGAAGTCATCTGAGGAATTAAGGCAGTTTCTCCGCTCCATTGACAGAAAGGGGTACCCCGCTTATAAGGAGGCGAAAGGGCAGTACCGTTTTTCGGATTATGTGCTTTCCATTGATCACGTTCAGGGTGATCCCTTTGCATCCCCTTCCAGGCTGAGCATCCAGGTGGAAGGGAAACGGCAGGCTTTCCCGGCCTTTCCTATGACCGGTACCATAAAAGAATTGCTCTGGAGGATCATATTTTAAGGCGCTTCGGGGAAAAAATTGAGCAGTTTAATTTTAAGGCAAAGGGCTCAGGGAAAAGCGGTCTTCTTTCGGTAAGCTGCCCGGGACAGGAGATTTTGGAACGGACGGCCTGCGGCATCCGGGAATCCGATGGAAGCCTGGTTTTGCGTTTGAAGGTGGGATTTCCGGCCAATGGCAGGACCATAAGCTCCGGGGAGCTTATAAAAATACTCTTTGATTTTCTTCCTGCCTGTGTGGCAGAGACCTGTTTCTTTGGAAAATATCCGGAAAGAGAAAAGGCCCGGGTGGAGGAAGTGAGGAAGCTTTCAGAGGACCAGCAGGAGATAAGAAAGCAGCTTTTTGAAAGGAATCTGGTCGCTTTCATTGCAAACGGTTCCATTCTTCCCCGCCGGTCCGGGATATCAAAAAAGCCCATGGAAAAGGCAATTCCTTTTAAAACCCCCGCCGGCATGGAAGTGGAGCTGGAGCTTCCTAACCGGGGGAGAATTAAGGGAATGGGAATTCCCAAAGGGGTCACTCTGATTGTGGGAGGCGGCTATCATGGGAAATCCACTCTGCTGGAGGCCTTGGAATGCGGCGTGTATGATCACATCTCAGGAGACGGCAGGGAGTTGGTTGCAGCGGATTCATCTGCTGTGAAGCTTCGGGCAGAGGATGGGAGAAGCGTCAGAAACGTTGATATTTCCATGTTTATAAATAATCTTCCTGATAAACGGGATACGGTTCATTTTTCTACGGAGGATGCCAGCGGGAGCACCTCTCAGGCTGCCGGGGTGGTGGAAGCCATGGAAAGCGGAGCCCGGGTATTTCTCGTGGATGAGGACACCAGCGCCACTAATTTTATGATAAGAGACAGGCTGATGCAGCAGGTGGTAAACCGGGAAAAGGAGCCCATTACACCTTTTATTGAACGGGTGAGAGGGCTGTATGAGGAGAACGGGATTTCCACCATTCTGGTGGCCGGAAGCTCGGGAGCATATTTCCATGTGGCGGATCACGTTATTCAGATGGATTCCTATGTGCCTAAGGAAATTACAGGGCTTGCAAAAGAGGCGGCAGAAGCCTTTGGAGAGGGAATTACTTCCTTGGGCATGGCAAAAGCCAGTTTTACCCGGGTTCCTTTGGCTCTGCGCACAGGCGGGAAAGACGACCGTTCCAAGGTAAAGGTCATGGGACGGGACAGCCTTATGATCGACCGGGAGGTAGTGGATCTTCGTTATGTAGAGCAGCTGGTTGATACAGAACAGCTTGAGGCCCTGGGATATTTCCTTAAATATGGAGGAAGCCGCCTGATTGACGGGAAAAGAAATCTGGTGCAGGTGGCGGATGAACTGGAACGAAAGGTTAGAAAGGACGGGCTGGCTTCTTTGGCGGAGGCAGGATACCTGCCTGCGGATCTGGCTCTTCCCAGGCGTCAGGAAATTTTTGCGGCTATTGACAGATGCAGGGGACTGGTATTTTAAAAAGAACCGTTATTTAATCGAATCAAGTAAGCTTCCCACTTCAAATGCGAAAAGCATTAAGCGGTGGGTGGGGACTTGCTTGTGTCAGGTGAAGTACAAGCTCCATCTGACAGGCAGCGGCAGCCGCTGTTCGGTTATGAGCAAGCAGCGGAGCGGATTGCAAATATCCGCTTGACATAGGAAGCAGGGGGTATATTCATATGGGAGAAAAAAAACATATGGTGGGAGGCATTTCCAGAAAAACCCTGGAACGCCTTCCGGTCTATCACCATTACCTGGAACGGAAATGCCGGGAGGGGGCAGAAACCATATCAGCGCCGGCCATCGCTTTGGAGCTTCAGCTCAATGAGGTCCAGGTGCGCAAGGATCTGGCCATGGTTGCAAGGACCGCGGGAAAGCCCAAGACAGGCTATATGGTAAAGGATTTGATTAAGGACATGGAGGAGTTTCTGGGTTACCACAACACGAACCAGGCCGTTCTGGTAGGCGTCGGGTCCTTGGGAAAAGCCCTGCTGTCCTACAGCGGCTTTGAGCAGTATGGAGTGGAAATCGTCATGGCCTTTGATTCGGATAAAAGAAAGGTGAACACCAAAACCGGAGGGAAAATGGTTCTGCCAATGGAGAAGCTGGAAAACCTTTGCCAGAGGATGAATATTCACATAGGAATCATTACAGTTCCGGATAAAAACGCCCAGGAAGTGTGCAACCGTCTGGTGGACGGAGGGGTAAAGGCCATCTGGAATTTCGCACCGGTCCATCTGTCGGTGCCGGATCATGTGCTGGTCCAGAATGAAAATATGGCTGTGTCCCTGGCTGCCCTTTCCAAATATCTTTACGAGGCAGACAAGGAAAGTATGCAGCGTGCAGAGGAGGGAGATGCTTGAATACCCAATTGCTGCAATACGCCGTTGAGGTGGAAAGAACAGGCTCCATCACCAGGGCGGCAGCCAATCTTTACATGGATCAGCCCAATTTAAGCAAGGCCATCAGGAGCCTGGAGGAAAGCCTGGGCGCTCCGATTTTCAAACGGACGCCTAAAGGGGTGGTTCCTACAGCGAGAGGAAGGATATTTCTGGAGCATGCCAGAAATGTGCTGGCGCAGATTGAGGAAATGGAGCACTTATATAAGCCGGGCCAGGGAAATGGGGTGGAATTTTCTCTTTCCATGCCCAGGGCAAGCTATTTAAGCTTTGCCTTTTCCAAATTCATCAGCAAGCTAGGCCGTGAGGAGACCATGAATGTGTGGCTCCGGGAGACTAACTCGGCAGATACTTTAAGAGATGTGGAAACAGGGGAATATAATCTGGGAATCATACGGTATCAGCCTGTTTCTGAAGCATACTATGCTCAGGAGGCGGGGGCAAAAGGGCTTTTAACAGAGCCTGTTTTAAAATACTCCGCCGCTCTTCTCATGTCTGAAGACCATCCTCTTGCAAGAAAGGAAAGCATTGAGACAGGGGATTTGACCCCGTATATTGAGATTACCCACGGCGACGGGCCGCCGGGAACCGGAGAATGCGGAAAAGGTGGAAAGATGACAGAGTCTTCCAGACGGATCTATGTGTTTGAGCGGGGAAGCCAGTTTAATATTCTCTGTGAAGATCCCGATACCTATATGTGGGTATCTCCCATGCCGGCAGAGGTCCTTTCCAGACACCATCTGGTGGAGCGGCAGTGCAAAAAGCCGGTCATGGTGTTTCAGGATGCCCTGGTCTACAGGAAAGGATATTCGCTCACTGACTGGGATAAGGGATTTCTAAAAGAGGTAGAAGCTGTCAAAAAAGAACTTGCCCGATGAAAGAAAAGCGTCAAGCTAAGATGCCAATCTTGATTGTTAAATATATATCAGTATTTATATACTGATATATATTTTTTTACCTTTGTAATTCCTGTCCTGTTGAACTACAATGATCATAGAAAGTGACATAGAGAGAACTGGAAATTCATAAGGAGGATTTTACAATGGCTAGATTCACATTACCAAGAGACTTATATCATGGAAAAGGCGCTTTGGAAGAGCTTAAGAATCTGACAGGCAAAAAAGCCATGGTTGTTGTCGGCGGCGGTTCGATGAAACGTTTTGGATTTCTTGACAGGGTAGAAGCATACTTAAAGGATGCTGGAATAGAAGTGAAGCTGTTTGAAGGAGTGGAGCCTGATCCCAGTGTGGATACGGTGATGAAGGGCGCGGAGGCCATGAGGCAGTTTGAGCCGGACTGGATCGTTGCTATCGGAGGCGGGTCCCCCATTGACGCGGCAAAGGCCATGTGGGCATTTTATGAATACCCGGATACCTCCTTTGAAGATCTTTGCATTCCGTTTAATTTCCCAACCCTGAGAACGAAAGCAAAATTCTGCGCCATTCCCTCTACCTCAGGGACTGCTACCGAGGTCACGGCTTTCAGCGTTATTACTGATTATAAGAAGGGTATTAAATATCCTTTGGCGGATTTTAATATTACCCCTGACGTTGCCATTGTTGATCCGGACTTAGCTGAGACAATGCCCAAGAAGCTGACAGCCCATACCGGTATGGATGCTCTGACCCACGCCATTGAAGCTTATGTGTCCACGCTTCATTGTGACTATACGGATCCTCTTGCGCTTCACGCCATTAAGATGATACATGATGATCTTATCGATTCCTATAATGGAAATATGGATAAACGGGCCAGCATGCACAATGCACAGTGTCTGGCAGGCATGGCATTCTCCAACGCACTTTTGGGAATTGTTCATTCCATGGCCCATAAGACAGGCGCCGCTTATTCCGGCGGCCATATCGTTCATGGCTGTGCAAATGCCATGTACTTACCAAAGGTAATCAAGTTTAACTCCAAGGTTTCAGAGGCTGCAAAGCGCTATGGGGAAATTGCCCGTTTCATTGGCCTGAAAGGGGACAATGACAGCGAACTGGTGGAGGCATTGATTACAGAAATCCGTTCCATGAACGAAAAGCTGGATATTCCTTTCTGTATCAGGGAATATGAAGGCGGAATCATTGACGAAACTGAGTTCAATGATAAATTAGCGTCAGTAGCAGAGCTGGCAGTAGGTGATGCATGCACCGGCTCCAATCCAAGACCCATTACTCCGGCTGAAATGGAGAAACTGTTGGTTTGCTGTTACTATGATAGAGAGGTAGATTTTTAAGTAATCTCCGAAAAAATGAATGCAATGTGTATCGTGGGCGCAGAACCTTATGGTTTTGCGCCTATGGTGCGTGAGAAGGGGTTTGACAGCAAATTTCATCTGTGATATGGTAGTCAGGAAAATGAATGGAAAGAGCAGGAGTTAAGATGAAACGGGCAATTTTAGCAGTGAGCTTTGGGACGAGTTATAATGAAAGCAGGATAAAAACCATAGAGGCCATTGAAGAGGCCCTCAGAAAAGAATTTTCCGGATACGAGCTGCGCAGGGCATTTACCAGCGGCATGATCATAGAGATATTGAAAAATCGGGATGGAATTCATATAGACAGCGTGTCCGGGGCTTTGG
>JASGGP010000254.1:0-7308 GCA_047604985.1 Lacrimispora sp. | reverse complement strand
GGTAAGTCCGGTTCTTCCGCCTTCTGCAACGCCTGCTGCGCTTTCTACAAAAGCAGCGATTGTGGAGGTACCAAGCAGTGCGCCTACGGAGGTACCGACAGCGTCTGACATTAATGCGCCCTTGATGTTCGGAAGCTTTCCTTCCTTATCCAGCATATCTGCCTTGGATGCCACACCGATTAAGGCTCCCAGGGTATCGAATACGTCTACAAACAGGAATGCAAACATGACCACCAGGAAGTTTAAGGAAAAGACCTTTGAAAAGTCCAGCTTGAAAAAGGTGGAGGACATATCCGGGATGCCAAAGCCTTTGGAAAGGTCAGGAAATACGCTGAACATTCCAAGTTCCGGATTGGGCTGGTATAAGCCCAGGGCCTGGCAGATCATGCCAAGAATCCAGGTGCAGACAATTCCCCATAAAATATTGCCCTTTACATTTTTTACAAGAAGTATGGCTGTGATTAAAATTCCGATGATTGATAATAAAACCGTGATTCCGACAGTGTGGAACGTGCCGTTCTCCATGGCTCCTTTAAAGGAGTATACGGTTACAAGGGTTGATCCGTCCACAACAATTTTTGCATTCTGCAGTCCGATAAATGCGATGAACAGACCGATACCGACGGATACGGCGTGCTTTAAATTCATAGGAATCGCATTAAAAATCGCTTCCCGAACATTGGTCAGTGAAAGAAGAATGAAAACAAGGCCTTCCACAAATACGGCGGTCAAAGCCACCTGCCAGGTGTAGCCCATGTTAAGAACTACGGTATATGCGAAATACGCATTAAGTCCCATTCCTGGAGCCAGGGCGAAAGGATAGTTTGCAAGTAATGCCATCAAAAGGGTGGAAAACAGCGATGCAAGAGCAGTGGCCGTAAATACAGCCCCGGAGTCCATTCCCGCAGCACCTAAGATTTTCGGATTTACTGCAAGAATATAAGCCATAGTCATAAACGTGGTTACCCCAGCCACGATTTCAGTTCTCACATCGGTGTGATTTTCAGATAAGTGAAATACCTTGTCTAAAAATCCTCCTTTTTTTTGTGCTTCCATATATCATATACCTCCTCGATAGTTAAAAAGTTTTCCTTAAATATTTTATTTAATTCTTAAAAATCAGAAAATTCTTTTTCCTTCCGCAAACTTCCCCTTTAAATGTCTGTCGTCGGATAAGTAGATAAACCTCTCCAGCCTCTCCCTTAAAGTAAGGGGCTGTGGGTGGAGCAGGCTGCTGTCATCTAAGATCAGAGCGTCAAAGTCATAGTCTTCCAAAAAGCTTCCGACCTTGCCAAAGAATGAACCGCCGCCCATGGTTCCCATATAAAAAGCCTCTTCCACGGTAATGGGCTTTAAGCTTCCATCCATCATCCTCCATCTCAGCTTTGATACCTGAATGGCATCTGCCATGGCCCGGAAAATCGATTCCCCGCTCCCTCCTGCCACGTCGCTTCCAAGTCCCACATTCATCTCCCGGTCCAGATAGGTTCTGACCGGAGCCACCCCTGAGGACAAGTTGGTGTTTGACTGAGGACAATGGGCGATATAAACGCCCCGCTCTTTTATTAACGCAATTTCTTCTTCCGACGAAGAAACGCAGTGAGCCATAACCGCCTTTCCGTTTCCTCCGAACAGTCCGAATTGATCATAAGCATCCCCATAAAACTTAGAATCCGGACAAAGCTCCTTAACCCATGCGATTTCCCCCTGGTTTTCAGACAAATGGGACTGTACCGGAACTTCGTACTTTTTCTGCAGCCCGCCCAGACGCTCCATTAAATCATCCGTACAGGATGGAATGAACCGGGGTGTAAGAATGGGCTTTACGTTCTCATACTTGGAGACGGTTTCCTCCAGCCAGCGGACAGTTTCCTGTTCAGATGCTTTTGCATCGGCTTCCCGTAAGTAATCCGGCGAATTCCGGTCCATATTGACCTTGCCGATCAGGGCTTTTACACCGGTTTCCTCCATCATATCCATCAAAAGCTCTGTGGCCTGCCTGTGAATCGTAGCGAAAACACAGGCCCTTGTGGTTGCGCTCTTTTTCATGGATTCCGCAAAAATCCGGTAAGCCTTTTCTGCATATTCCAGATCAGCGTACTTGGATTCTTCCGGAAATGTGTTGGTGTTCAGCCAGTCCAAAAGCTCCAAATCCATTCCCAGCCCGCGGAAAGCAAACTGAGGCGCATGGATATGAAGATCCACAAGACCGGGAACAATGAGCATATCCCCGCAGTCCTCCATAGGATAATCCAAACTGTGCCGGAATCTCCCGAAAGACCCCTGCCGATTTTCCGTCACGGCAGACCAGATAACCCTGCTCCACCGTCCTTAAAGTATGGACATCCTCACTGTAACAAATGTTCCCTTTCAAAACAAAATTTTTACTACCAGACATAGAACCTCCTATTCCTTATCAAAATAAAATGATAATTATGAAATACGGCAGCCACGATTGCATTCTGATAATTTTACGCAATAAAAAACTACCGCCATTTCTATTGTCCGCACGCACATTGTAAAGGCTCGGCCATGAAGCCGGGTTTACAACTCACGCGGAAACTTATAGACAACTATTACGGTAGTTGGTAGAAACGCTCAACCAATTATGAGCATATATAAGTTTCTTTTACTGATACTTGAAAAACTTGTGATTTGTGACAGCTAGACTATATCATATTGATTGATTATTTGTCAATATCAATTTTATTTTTGTGCATTTTTTATATTATCCATCAATTGTCGGTAAATAGCCTATAGATTTTTTTTATAAATACACTTTTCTTCTCTTAGATCTGCTCTCATGTCTTCCGTCATATCAACAAAAAAAAGCCGGAAAAGAAGGGCCCCGGCCTTTCCTTTCTGACTTTTCTCTCTTCAAATCTGCCAAAAATTTAAATCAGATACTCTCCGCATTCCGCCCAATGAAGCCCTCTTTCTCCCATCCATGTCTCCATGTCTCCGCTCCAATCCACAGGCATTGCCCAGGAAAGCCCGCAGCCGGAGGAAATCTGCCTGGGGACTGGAATGAGACGTCCCGGCATTCCCTCTTTTAAGCACTGGGCCTCCAAAGCAATGGCCTCTGCCGTTGTGTGGAAAGTAACAACTATTTTTCGCTCTTTTTCTCTCATGATTTTTACCCGTGTTTTCGTCAATAATCTCCGTGTGATCCGCAGACCTTTTCTATAGAAAAATTCTATATATAAGCATACAGCTCCCGAACAAACCGAATAAATAATCTGGCCGCCTTATGGGGCTTGTGATTTTTACTCCAGACCATATATAATTTCCGGTAAACATCCTGCTCTCCCAGGGAAAACTGGAGCAATGACCCCCTTTCCACATAGTCAGACACAGCCGCGCCGGATATGATGGAAATACCCATATCCGCCTCTACCGATTTTCTTATGGTTTCCTGATTGCTGATGGTAGCCACAATTTCCAGACGGCTTAAATCCACTCCCTTATCCCTTAAATGGCGCTCCGCTTCTTTTCTTGTGCCGGAGCCCTCCTCCCGGATGATCCACCGTTCCTTATAAAACTGTTCCAAGGGAAAGCCTGTTTCCTCATACTGACGGTACCTGTCAATGTTGGGTGTGATGATCACCAGACGGTCCGAATAAAAAGGCTCAAACACACAGGTAGGATCAGAGCCTGAGGTTCCTGTAAAACCGACTTCCACCAGCCCGTCCTGGACCATCCGGACCACTTCCATGCTGTCTGTCTCCTTCAGCTCCAGCTGGTTTTCGGGATAGGTTCTGGAAAACAGGGAAAGAACCTTGGGCAGAATATACTGCCCCGGCACCGTGGAAGCACCCACTATGATTTTATTTGACGCTTTTGAGTCTTTCTGGGTGAAATCCCGGAGAATATTTTTTTCCAGCTGCAGCATTCTCCTTGCATTGTCATAAAGCTGTTCCCCTTCCCGGGACAGCTCCACATCCTTTGTGGTGCGGACAAACAGCCGCACTCCCAGTTCCTTTTCCAGAGAGTTGATATGGGCGCTTACCGTAGGCTGAGTTAAATAAAGCTTCTTAGCCGCAGCCGAAAAGCTCCTTTCCTCCGCCACACATACAAATGCCTCCAATTGTTTCAAATTCATAGGCTCAGCTCCCTTACCGCCTCAACGGCTTTGTCAATTTCTTCTTCCTCGTTATAATGGGACATGGAAAAGCGCACGGCTCCCTGCTCTACGGTTCCGAGGGCCTGGTGCATGAGAGGGGCACAGTGTGCCCCTGCCCTGGTATAGATCTCATAGGAGTAAGCCAGCTCGTCCGCCACTTCCCCGGAATCATAATCCCGTATGTTAAGAGCCACCACCGGAGCGCGGCAAAGCAGCGCCTCTTCGGAAAAATCACCGTACACCCGTACTCCCGGAATATCCTTTACCCCGTCATAGAACCGCCTCATGAGCAGAAGCTCTCTCCTGCGGATGGCCTCAATTCCGGTTTTCTCAAGATAGAGAAGTGCCCCATGAAGCCCGGCGATCCCGTGGCTGTTTAAGGTTCCTGCTTCCAAAATCTCCGGCATCTCCTCGGGCTGGGTTTTCAAATAGCTTCTGACCCCGCTTCCTCCCACCATGAGAGGGCGTATGGAAATTCCCTGGCGGACGCAGATCCCGCCGGTCCCCTGGGGACCTAAAAGCCCCTTGTGGCCGGTGAAGCACAAAACGTCAACCCCCATTTTTTCCATATCAATGTCAAACACTCCGGCCGTCTGAGAGGCATCCACCACCAGCAGTATTTTATTCTTTCTGCAGATCCGGCCGATGATTTCCAAGTCATTTAAATTTCCCGTTAAGTTGGAGGCATGGGTGCAGACCACTGCCTTTGTGTTTTTCCGGACTGCTTTCTCAAAATCTTCATACCGGACCCTGCCCTTTTCATCTGCCGGAAGGATGGTGAGTTCCACTCCCCTCTCTTCCATGAGATACAAGGGGCGCAGCACAGAGTTGTGCTCCATCACAGTGGTAATCACATGATCCCCAGGTTCAAAAAGGCCCTGAATAGCAATATTTAAGCTGGCCGTGGATGGCTGTAAAAGCCACCTGGAACTATCTCCTCCGTGAAAAAGCTCTGCCAGACGTCTGGGTATCGAAAATCATCGGGACGCATAAGGATGCCCCATGGGCTCCCCGGCCGGAATTGCCAAGAGAAACCATGGCTTCCGCCACCGCCTGCCTCACTTCCTCAGGCTTCCGGTATGAAGTTGCCGCATTATCCAGATAAATCATTGCCTTACCTCAACTTTACTGATTTTTCTTCCTTTTCTATAACCCGCCCGATGATGCCATAAACTGTTTCCATCTGGGCTTTCTCCAAATCTTTCATAATGCTTTCCGCATCCTTAGGTGAAACGCTGATTAAGAGCCCGCCTGAGGTCTGAGGGTCGCAGAAAATATCCCGGATATATTCTTCCGCCTCTCCAAAATCTACCTTGTCCTCCGTATAGGAACGGTTCCGGTAGGCTCCTTCCGGGATCAGCCCCATCTGGGCAAGCATGGGAGCTTCTTTCTGGATTAGTAAATCCTTAACAGAAATCTCTATGGTGACTCCGCTGCCCTCCGCCATCTCGACCGCATGGCCTGCCAGGCCAAAGCCTGTGACATCGGTGCAGCTGTGAACCTGATAGCGCTCTGCCGCCTGCTTTGCTTTCCGGTTTAAGGCGGTCATGACCCGGATCACTTCCTCTTTCGCTTCTTCTGAGGCCATATCCGCCTTAACCGCCGTATTGACGATCCCGGTTCCCAGCGGCTTAGTCAGAATGAGGACATCTCCCGGCCTGGCTTCACAGTTTTTAAAGACCTTGTCCGGATGGACAAACCCGGTTACGCTCAGCCCATACTTCGGTTCATCATCCTGAATGGAATGCCCTCCGGCAAGCACGGCGCCTGCCTCAAGCACCTTAGAGGCTCCTCCTTCTAAAATCTTCCCTAAAAGGGCGGGATTTACGCAGTTGGGCCACGCCACAATATTAAGGGCCACCTTTGGTTCCCCTCCCATGGCGTAAATATCACTTAAGGCATTGGCAGCAGCAATCTGGCCAAAGGTATAAGGATCATCCACCACAGGAGTGAAAAAATCCAGGGTCTGGATCAGTGCGGTTTCCTCGTTCACCTTATAGATGGCCCCGTCATCAGAGGTTTCAATTCCCACCAGCAGATTGGGGTCCTGAAATTTCGGCAGGTTCTCTAAAATTCCGGCAAGAGTTCCGGGACCTATTTTTGCTGCGCAGCCGGCAGTTTTTGTCATTTGGGTAAGTCTAACTTCCTGATCTGGTATCATACCTTTTCTTCTCCTTGTATTGATAATCGCTTTCTTCTATTATTTTACCATATTATTACTTTTTTATCATATTATTATTTCGTAAAAATTAAAGTCTTCAGTTCAGAAAGATTTCCTTTTCCAAAGTCAGGGAATAAATAATCTTTTCCCTTACCTTTTTCCCGGTCATCTGCTCCAGCGCCCGCTGATAGTAATCCATCTGCATCTGATACCGGTCAACCAGCACCTTTTCTTCTCCCGGCCTTAGGTGATCTGTCTTATAATCCACCAGAACCAGACCATCGTCCTCTTCCATACAGGCATCCATGATGCCCTGGATGAGAATCCGCTCGTCTGAATCTCCTGCATCCATGTCCCTGGCGGGAATGCCCACCACAAACTGCTGCTCCTTTTTTAAGCGCCCCTCTGACTGGGCCGCGGCCAGCCGCTTTCCCAGGGGAGAGGTTAAAAAGTTCATGAGCATATCCTCGGATAAAAGGGATAGGCTTTCCTCATCCATCCGCCGGTCCTTACGGAATCCGTCCAGAGCCCGGCGAAGCTCTTCCCTGGTTCTCACCTTTCCAAAATCCAGAAGCTCTAAAGCCCTGTGGTAGGCGGTTCCCCGGAAAGTGCCTCCGGCTGTCCTCTCTTTTCCCTCTTCCTTAAGGAATACAGGAATCGTAGGAAGAAACTGGCTCTCCTCTTCATCCGCAAACTGCCCCTGCTTTTTCAGCTCGGATACGGTCATCTTCGTATGAAGCCTGATATCCGCCTCATGGGGATAGCGGTATTCAAAGGCAGCTTTTAACTCCGCCCCGAATTCCCGGTCGTAAACCCTGGAGGTATCAAGAGAAAGAAGGGCTTCCTTTGTCAGCCTCTTTCCCGCCTGCCGCTCCATCTCTTCTCCCATCAGATCGTAAATGGTCAGTTCTTTTACAACCAGGCTCCCCGTATCCGCCCCTTCCTCTGACTGAAGCTGGGTGAGGGAATATTTTCCCGACAGGCTCATGAGCAACCAGTCTAAGTAGGAATCTGCAGAGCCCAA
>JASGGP010000253.1:0-7324 GCA_047604985.1 Lacrimispora sp. | reverse complement strand
TAGGAAACAGTTACCGTATGCGGTCCAAATGGAGCCATTGTAAAAGTTCGTATTTTAGGGCCGGTCAGAAAGCAGACCCAGGTCGAGATACTGGCGGCAGACTGCTTTAAGCTGGGAAAGAACTGCGGACCAAGGATGTCCGGCGAATTAGCCGGTACGCCGGGAATCACCCTGGTGGGACCAGTGGGTTCCGTGCAGACAAAGGAAGGTCTGATCGTGGCCCAGAGACATATTCACATGACCCCTCAGGATGCCGTGAAGTTCGGCGTTCATGACGGGCAGACCGTAAGCATTCAGACAGAAGGGCTGCGGGGAGGCATTTTTAATCATGTGGCCATCCGCGTGACTGATACTTCCAGCCTGGAATGCCACTTAGATACAGAGGAAGCCAATGCCATGGGGCTTGGCGGCTCTTCAAAGGTTACCATTGTTAAGTAAATAACATTAAAATTAATATTATCAGGAGGATTTAAAAATGAAATACGACGCATTGGGAATGATTGAAACTAAAGGTTTGGTTGGATCCATTGAAGCGGCAGACGCCATGGTCAAGGCTGCAAATGTTACCCTGATCGGAAAAGAATTTGTTGGCGGCGGTCTTGTTACCGTTATGGTAAGAGGCGATGTAGGAGCTGTTAAGGCAGCTACCGATGCAGGTGCGGCAGCAGCTCAGCGCGTAGGCGAGCTGGTATCCGTACACGTAATTCCCCGTCCTCATGCAGAGGTTGAAACAATTCTTCCGGGAACAAGGGAAGCTTAACTTCTGGAGCGTCCACCTTTTATCTAAAGATAGAGGTGGACGCTCTTTTTACGTAAATCTTCTGTTTTATTTGATGGACATAACCATTAATTTATGTATAATAATAATTGCATGCAGAAAACAATAATTTTTTGCAGACAGGAGAATTTATATGGACAGGAATACAAGGAATCTGATACTGGAGGTTTCAGCCGGAATTGTTCTTTTTGCAGCAATAGCCATGGTTGTGGCTCTGTTTTTCTTCCCGGAGCGGACGGTCTTTGCAGGGCTTCTTTTGGGCATGGTCCTGGCTTTAGCCATGTTTTTATCCATGGCTCTGACCTTAGAAGGGGCTGTGAAGACGAAAAATTCGAAATCCATACAGAGGCGGACCGTACTGGGAGCCGTCATCCGTTATGTGCTTCTCTTTACCATATTAATGGTTGTGGTTGTACGGCTTTCTGATTTGTTCAACCCCATTGCTGTCATAGTCGGAATCTTTGGATTTAAAGCAGGTGCATTTCTTCAGCCGGTGATCCATAAAATCACCGGTCATAAAGCAAAGAAGGAATAAAAGCTGCTGAATGGGACGAAAGTCCGTTCCCTCTGGATTAAACACCTCTTTTGTGGTATATTATAAATCAGATAAAATCGAACAGGGAGAAAATGTTATGAAAGAGACGACGTTAGTAATTATGGCGGCCGGTATCGGCAGCCGGTTCGGCGGAGGGATCAAGCAGCTGGAGTCCGTGGGCCCAAGCGGTGAAATCATCATGGATTATTCCATTTATGATGCCTTAGAGGCCGGCTTTGATAAAATCGTGTTCATCATCAGAAAGGATTTGGAGCAGGATTTTAAGGAAGTCATCGGAAACCGGATTGAAAAGATCGCCAATGTGGAGTATGCCTATCAGGAGCTGGACGATCTTCCTGAGGGCTATACAAAGCCGGCCGACAGGACAAAGCCCTGGGGAACCGGGCAGGCCATCCTCTGCGCCAGGGAACTGATTCACGGGCCTTTTGCCGTAATCAATGCAGATGATTATTATGGAAAAGAAGGCTTCTTAAAAATCCACGAATATCTGGTAAATCAGATGGAGCTTAAGGCCCAGCCCTTTGATATCTGTATGGCCGGATTCATTCTGGGCAACACCTTAAGCGAAAACGGCGGTGTTACCCGGGGCGTATGCCAGGTAGACGGCAATGGGATACTGGAGAAGATCACAGAGACATACGGAATCAGAAAATGCCAGGATGAAGCAAGAGGAAATGACGAGGACGGAAACGAAATGGTATTTCCTCTGACCCAGAATGTGTCCATGAATATGTGGGGCCTCTCTCCCGCATTTCTCGACGAACTGGAAAGAGGGTTTCCTGAATTCCTGGATGGTATGAAGGAAGGGGACGTAAAATCGGAATACCTGCTTCCTAAAATCATAGATCAATATGTCCACTCAGGAAAAGCCCGTGTTACTGTGCTTGAAACAGGAGATAAGTGGTTTGGCGTAACCTATAAGGAGGACAAACCGGCTGTTGCGTCATCCATCAGAAAGCTGGTGTCAGAGGGCGTATATTCAGAACGGCTGTTTGACGAAAAGTAAAAAAATTGAAGTGCATCCGGACAAAGAGAGATCCGGATGCACTTTTTCCCCCGCCGTGCATACAATAATGATGTATAAGCAGAAAGCGGGGAGTGATAACAGTCGTGCCAAACAACCCAGGTTATACTTATGGGAACAATGGAAACAGCTTCCAGGAGCTGGAGCCGTATATGCTTTACGGCGACAGGAGCATTAAGGGAAATTCCGCGGAGAGAAAAGAGGCCGTTGCCCAGGATCTGGAGTATCTGCAGGGGATGTATCCTATACATATGAAGCGCCTGCAGGAATATGTGATTTCGGCCTGCGATCATCTGGATTACAGGAACAGTCCCATGTATGATGAATTTCCGGACCGCATACTGGTCAACCAGATCTGTGATTCCATATGCGCCCAAATCCTTAAGGATGGCATTATAACGGAAGCGCAGCCGGCGGGAACTGATTCTTCAGTAGAGACTTCAGAAAAAGAGAACATGGAAAAAATGGAATGGGAAGAGGATGAGGCAGCCAGCTCCGAGATGTGCGCCCAGCAGAGGTATTCAACCTGGGGCCCGCCCGGTTCCTGGCCGCCTGACGATCCGCGCTGGGGCCCGCCTCCAGGCCGCCGTCCGCCTCAGTGGGGCCCGCCGGGCCGCCGTCCGCCGGAATGGGGCCCTCCAGGCTGGGGACCGCCCGGTCCGCCATGGTGGGATTATTCGGCCAATAACGGCTGGCTGGGCGGCGTTGTTTCCGTGCTTCTGCTCAATGAGATGCACCGGAGAAGATGCCGCAACAACCGCTGCTGATAGAGGAAGAAAAAGGAAGCGGGGTGCTGCAGAATAACATGGATTCTGCAGCACCCCGCTTCACGAATGTTTAAGAAATTTGTCATTGTAGTTTTGGATATAATTGTATACAATAAAGAAAGTATATGAAAACGCAAAAGCAAAGGAAGTCTGTTATGAACCGATTAATGAAGAGAATAGGAATCTTATCTGCGGTTTTTATTGCGGCAATCGCAGTTTATTTTATATGGAATCAAAAAGATACGGATAAAAGTGATGTAATGATGTATACCTCCATGGATGAGGCCTCCCTCCCCGTAATCTATACGGAGATGTACGGGAAGAAGATGAACGTTCTCCATGGCTACACTCAGGACATGAAGCAGGCCGTTTCCCGGGAGGCTCTTACCGTTCTTCCTGAGGACAGGTCCATGAACATACAGATATCGGATTACAACGGCAGCATCAACGGAATTGAATATGAGGTCCGCAGCCTGGATCTGGAACGGCTGGTGGAGCGGACCACCGTGGACAAATGGGACCAGGGGGAGGACGGAGTCACGGCAACCCTTCCCATTCAGAACCTTTTAACAAAGGACAAGGAATACCTTTTGATTCTTTCCTTAGATACCTCAGGCAGTGGAAAGCTTTTCTATTACACCCGGATCATGTGGACGGACAGCACCAATGCCGGGGACATGATCAACTTTGCCATTGATTTTACAACCAAGACCTTTAATTACGATCAGGCCAGGGATCTGACCACCTATCTGGAAACCAACGCTTCCGAGGACAACAGTTCCCTTGGGCACGTGACCATCCGCTCCAGCTTTTCCCAGCTGACCTGGGGAGGCCTTTCCGTCACTCCCGTAGGAGAGATCCGGGCCACCTTAAAGAATCTTGACGGAATCATGTGCGGCGTTCAGCTGGAATACGAGATATCCAGGACCGGAGAGGACGGAAGCCAGGAGCTTTACGAGGTGGAGGACAACTACACCATGAAATGGGACAGCCGCCGGATTTATCTCATGGACTTTGAACGGAATACCAACCAGATCTTTTCCGGCCAAAAGGAGCTGTTTTCAGGAAAACGGATTATGCTTGGGATTTTAGGCAGTGACGAGGTACGGACGGCCAAAAGCCCTTCCGGCGGCTGCACCGCCTATGTGGTAAACCGGGATTTATGGACCTATGACCAGAATCAGAACCATGGAGTAAAGGTATTCTCTTTCCGAAGCGGTGAGGATGACGGACTGCGCAGCAGCTATAACCAGCATGACATAAAAATACTGGCGGTCAAGGACAATGGGGACGTGGATTTCCTTGTTTACGGCTATATGAACCGGGGTATCCACGAAGGAAGCATGGGGATAGCCATGTACCAGTACAGCAGTGAAAATAACGCCATTGAGGAACGTTTTTTTACCCCGGTCACCCAGTCCTTTGAAGCATTAAAAGAGGAGGTAGACCAGCTGGCCCATTTAGGAACCAACGGAATGCTGTATTTGATGGCAGGCCGGGCGGTTTACGGCATTGATTTAAACGGAAATGAATATATGGTACTGGCAGATTCCCTGACAGACGGCGGCTATGCGGTAAGCGGCACAGAGCGCCATTTCGCATGGCAGGAAAGCAGCGGCCTGGGAGCGTCCGTGATCCATCTCATGGACTTAGACACCGGGGTAAAGCGGGAGATATCAGGAGGAGACGGCAACCTTTACCGACCCCTTGGATTTGTAGGCGATGATTTTATTTACGGCATTGCCAGGGAAGGGGATGTGTGGGTCCAGAACGGAAGGACAAAGGATGCCCCCATGTACCGGATCGAAATCATGGATCAAAGCGGAAAAATCGTCAATGAGTACGAGCAGGACGGCGCTTATATTGCGGAGGTATCCGTTGACGGCAGCAGAATCCATCTGACCCAGGTGGTAAAGTCAGGGGACCAGTCCTATGCAGTTTCCAAGCAGGACACCATTGTCTGTAACCGGGAGATTACCAATCAGGAAATGGAAGGGATCGGCTGGTATGCCGACAAGATCAGAGGAAAGCTGTACTTTGTCCAGCTGGACAAGGAGATTTTAGGCCGGGAGGCAAAAATCACGGTGCCAAAGAAGGTGGCTTATGAAACTACCGAGGTAGTGGAGCTGAAATCCAACGCAAAGGACCAGGAGCCCAGATTTTACGCCTATGGGGCGGGACACTATCTGGGAAGCAGCAGCAGCTTCACCGACGCCCTTAAGCTGGCCTATGAGAAAATGGGCATTGTGACTGACCGGAACCAGGAAGTCCTATGGAACCGGGTAAACCGTCCGGCCACCCGCAGCATGAAAGAGCCCTTAAAAACCGGAGCCGCCTTTATCCGGGGCTTAGAGGACTTTACGGGCAGCGGTCCGGCAGGGGAGGGAACCCTGCTGCTGGATGCCAGAGGCTGCAACCTAAGCCAGATCCTGTATTTCGTAGGCCACGGCTGCCCCGTGGCAGCCTATACCGGCCAGGGCGGTTATGTTCTGATTTCCGGCTACGATCAGTACAATGTTACGGTCTATGATCCGGCCACCGGGGAAAGCCAGAAAATGGGCTTAAATGACGCCTCTGCTTACTTTACAGGCCTGGGAAATGACTTTGTCTGCGGAGTATTTACGGAATAGAAAATGCGTTCTCTTTACAAATCTCCAGGATATGTTATAATCATTAAAGACTAATGGATAAAACTTAAGGAATTTGTAATACAGTTCAGCTATGCGGAAACATTTGTAAAATCTGTGCCTGTGAGCCTGCTCACAACCACAAATTATGAATGGCATGGCTGAACTGTAACGAATGCGTAAATAAATAGAACAGTCAGAGGTGTGAAATGGAGCAGTATATTATGAAAGGCGGCAATCCGCTGGTGGGCGAAGTAACCATCGGCGGAGCAAAAAATGCCGCTTTGGGAATCCTGGCGGCAGCCATTATGACGGACGAGGATGTGGTGATCGACAACCTGCCTGATGTCAGGGATATAAATGTTTTGCTGGAAGCGATTGAAGAGATCGGCGCCAAAGTAGACCGGATCGACCGCCATACCGTTCGTATCAACGGAAGCACCATCCGGGAAGTTTCTGTTGATACGAGTACATACGCAAGATAAGGGCTTCCTATTATTTCATCGGAGCCATGCTGGGCAAGTACAAAAGCGCCCAGGTTCCCTTACCCGGCGGCTGCAACATCGGAAGCCGGCCCATTGACCAGCATTTAAAGGGCTTCCGGGCTCTTGGAGCTGACGTAAAGATTGAGCGGGGAGCAGTGATTGCCCATGCCATTGACTTAGTGGCAAGCCATATCTATTTGGATGTGGTCAGCGTAGGCGCTACCATTAATGTCATGATGGCGGCCACCCTTGCCGAAGGACAGACTATTCTGGAAAATGTGGCAAAGGAGCCCCACGTGGTTGACGTAGCCAACTTTTTAAACAGCATGGGAGCCAACATCAAGGGAGCCGGTACAGATACGATCCGCATCCGGGGAGTGAATAAACTTCACGGAACAGAATACTCCATCATTCCTGACCAGATTGAAGCAGGTACTTTCATGTGCGCCGCTGCCATTACCCGCGGCGACGTTATGGTGAAAAATGTTATTCCAAAGCATTTGGAAGCGATTTCCGCCAAGCTCCTGGAAATGGGATGCGAGGTTGCGGAATTTGACGATGCGGTCCGGGTGGTTGGAAAGTCCAATCAGAAGCACACCGACATTAAGACGCTTCCCTATCCGGGATTTCCTACTGATATGCAGCCCCAGATGACAGTGACTCTGGCCCTTGCAAGCGGCACCAGTGTGGTTACGGAAAGCATTTTCGAAAACCGTTTCCGCTATGTGGATGAGCTGTCCCGCATGGGAGCCAATGTAAAGGTAGAGGGAAATGTAGCTGTTATAGACGGAGTGGGCGGCTTTACAGGAGCCTTTGTCAATGCCCCTGACTTACGGGCAGGAGCAGCGCTGGTGATCGCCGGACTTGCGGCCGATGGATATACGGTTGTGGATGAGATCGGATACATACAGCGCGGATATGAATGCTTTGAAGAAAAGCTTCAGGGCCTTGGAGCTATGATTGAAAAGGTGGATTCCGAGAAAGAAGCGAGAAAATTTAAATTGAAAGTTGGATAGGCGGGGAGATTCCCCGCCTTTTTTATCGTATAGGAAAGTTCATCCTATACGATAAAAACCCTCCGGGGGAT
>JASGGP010000252.1:0-7343 GCA_047604985.1 Lacrimispora sp. | reverse complement strand
CCGATCCGGCCGCGGCTCCATTTCACCCGGAAGCCTCGTCGCTGGCGTCGCCGAGCCAGAGAGGATATGGCATCCAAGGGAAATGAGAAGATCTGGAATCTTCTTGCCCAAAACCCTGAAACACGGCTCATAGCCATCGGAGAGCACCCCGCTGTACTGGCATTCCCCTGCAGCGCTCAATCCTACGATGATATTACAGGCGTATGGGGAAATGTAACCCTGGTCAAGAAAATGGATTATTTCGTACAATTTATGGACTACGCCAAAACAGATTACGTCTATCTCCAGGCAGGCTATGCCGGAGAAGAGAACCGTTCCTACACCTTGGTCAAGGATTTAATTGAATGGGGAAAGCTGGTCCCGGTCCTTTATGAAGATGGAAATCTTCTGGCAGCAGTCAAAGTAAGCGGAGAGCGCAGCGAAAGTTCCGTCCGGGCATTGACAGAATTTGAACAATGTTATATAAAAAAGGAAACAAATGAAAAGCAATAGCACGAGGAGCAAACTAAATGGAAAAAACATTATCGGTGGTCGTATCCTGCTATAACGAAGAACTGGCCATAGACCGGTTCTACGAGGAAACGGCTAGTATTTTAAATAAGCTGTTCTGGGATTATGAGCTTATTTTTGTAAATGACGGAAGTCAGGACAGAACCATGAATAGACTCATTCTCCTTGCAGAAGCAGATAAAAAGGTGAAAGTCATCAGCTTTTCCAGAAACTTCGGCCATGAAGCCGCCATGATCGCAGGCCTGGATTACAGCAGCGGAGACGGAATCGTCTGCATGGATGCAGACCTCCAGCATCCCCCGGAGTATTTGCCCGAAATCATAAAGAGATTTGAGGAAGGCTATGATGTCATAAACATGGTCCGTGTCAAAAATGAATCCGCAGGCTGGTTCAAAAACCTGGCTTCCTCCGCTTTCTATCATCTGATTAACGTCCTTTCCGACGTAAAATTTGAGCCCAATGCCTCTGATTTTTTTGCAGTATCAAAGCGTTCGGCAAAGGTGCTTAAGGACAATTACAGAGAAAAGGTGCGCTTCCTTCGCGGATACGTGCAAAACATCGGCTTTCCCCGCACCACCATCGAATATGAAGCAGGAGTACGGGTGGCAGGAGAGAGCAAATACAGCATCAAGAAGCTGATGGCATTTTCCCTGAACACCATTATGTGCTTCTCCAACCTTCCTCTAAAGCTGGGAATATACGCCGGAGCCGGAGCCGGACTCCTGGGCGTTCTGATGATGATCTATACCATATGGAGCTGGGCGAGAGTAGGAACACCAAACGGATATGCTACAACCATTGTGCTCATCTGCTTCATGTTCGCAGTTCTGTTCCTGATCGTGGGAATCATTGGAAATTATATTGCTATACTGTTTGCAGAATTGAAAGACAGGCCTATTTATATTGTAGGAGATACGAAGAATTTATAAAACAGATCAATGGATAAAAAGAACTCCCCCGGCTTTATGAAGATATGCCATAAAGCCGGGGGAGTTCTTTGCCTGATTAAATATTTAATTAATGTATTCCAGGCCCAATTTCCTTTGTGGGGCCAGTTACTGTATTTGCCGTATCCGTGCCAGACTGATTCGATCCGCTGCTGTGGCCGTGCCAGTCCATCGATCCGCTGCCTGTGGTCGTGCCGGACTGGTTCGATCCGTTTCCTGACGCCGCCGTACCTGACTGGTCTGCACTGCTGCCTGCTGCTGTACCCGACTGGTTTGTTCCATTGTCCGTTGCCGTGCCGGTCTGATCTGCCCCGGTCCCGCCTGCCGCCGCATCAGCCACCGCTGCTTCCACAGGGGTAGGAGCACAGGCTCCGCTGGCGTCTGCCGTATAAGAAATTCCATTAAAATCAAATACAGATGAAGCAATCATCTTCCCATCCGCCGGATTTAAATAATACTGCTGTCCGTCAATCTGGGTCATTCCCGTCGTCATGGACCCGCTGCCGCCGAAGTAATACCAGCTTCCGTCGACCTGTCTCCAGCCAACGGTCATCTTGCCGGAAGAAGCGCTCAAATAATACCAGGCTCCCTTGTCCTCCAGCCAGCCGGACTGCATTTTTCCGTCTGCTTTCAAATAATACCAGTTTCCATCCGGATTCACCCAGCCAGTGGACATCCCGCCGTTCTGATTGAAGAAATACCACTCATTATCAAGCTGTTTCCAGCCAACAGAAACACTTCCGTTGTCCCCCATATAATACTTTGAGGTGCCCTCAGTGTACCATCCGGTGACCATGGACCCGTCATTGTTCAAATAATACCGGGACCCGTTGTTATCCAGCCATCCGGTAGCCATTATTCCGCTTTCCTGCAGGAAATAGCGCTTTCCGTTTAAATCCTTCCATCCGGTGACCATCTGGCCCGAAGAGGGCTCCAGATAATAATACTGCCCGTTTAAATCTTTCCAGCCTGTCGCCATCACTCCGTCACTGTCCAGATAATACCGAATCCCACTGTCCGAAAGCCATCCTGTATTCATGGCCCCGCTGGCATTAAAATAGTACCATTTATCCGAAAGTGCTTCCATCCAGTGTTCATACGTCCCGAGGCTTCATCAAGATAATAACGAAGTCCGTCCTTGTTAATCCACCCGGTGGAAGGCTGTCCTTCCTCATTCATATAAAACCATCCGGTCCCGTCGTTGATCCAGGCCGTCTTTTGCATGGAATAATTCTGATAATAATACTTTTTGTCCCCAATCGTCCTCCACAAATTTCCCGGAAGCTTTGGGGTCAGATCCTTATAAAGGAAATCAATGTCCACATTTCCGTTGATCCCGCTGACAGAGCCGGTGCTTGTAACCTGCCACATAATGGGAGAGGCAAATTTGTGTTTCGCCTCATACCTGGCAACCCATATATCATAATTCATGCAGGACAAATCAATCTTACTGGTCAGCCAGTAATCATTGGCATAAACAATGGGATAATATCCCGCATCGGCAATGCGCTCACAAAAGGCGTTGATCACCTTGCTTACCTGTGCCGGGGGAAGACTGCCGAGAGTGGCGCTGTCCTCCGCATCAAAGGCGATGGGAAATGATATGGGATAATCCTTTACCAGACCTAAAACAAAATCCGCTTCCGCTCTGGCCATGTCCTCTGTGGTAGCCAGAGAATAGATATAGGCCCCCACCTTGAGTCCGGCCGCCGATGCACCCTGGACATTGGCCTGGAAATAGGGGTCTACCACGCCTTTTGATCTGGTTCCCATCATGACGAAGCTGATGTCATTTGCGGCAACTGTTTTCCAGTCTATATTGCCCTGCCATCTGGAAACGTCGATGCCCCTGGCAATCACCTGATCCATTACTGTGCCGTCCGCCAGCTGATAATAACCGTTCACTTTCTCATAGCCCGCCGCCCAGGAATTCATGGACGGATAAAAACCGGCGCTCATTCCCATAAAGGCACATAATGCCGCTGCAGCAAACCGGGCCCTTACCTTTCTCTGTCTCAATGTCATATCCTCCTTATCATTCGAGTTTTATACAATGCAAAAGAAAAGTGGGCATCCGCGCCGAGGTGCAGATACCCACACAGATACTGAAAATAAAATCAACCAGGTCCGGTCGTAAGTCCCGGAGATAACTGGTATACATCACTGTTGGAAGAGCCGGAGGACCCGCCCGGAGTGGTGTCTGAAGAACTGTTGGGAGAACTGCTTAAGGTACTGCCGTCGGAAGAAGACCCGCCCGGTCCGCTGGAATCCGAGGAAGTCGTTCCGCCCGGAGTTGTCCCCGTGCTGTCTGTGGTGTTTCCGGGGGTTGTTCCGCTTACCGTCCCGGAAGGCAGACCGGAAGTACTTCCCTGGTAAGCTCCGTTAGAACCGAAAGTATAGCTTTTTCCGTCAATAGTAAGGGTCGTGTTAGCAGCCATCTTTCCGGTAGAAGGATCAAGATAATAATAGACTCCGGAAAGCTGTATCCAGCCCGTGAGCATATGTCCCGAATCATCAAAATAATACCAGGAATCATCAATCTGCTTCCAGCCATGGGCCATTTTCCCGTTAGCAGTGTCCATATAATACTTGTATGTCCCATCACTGAGCCAGCCGGTCAGCATTTTTCCCAACACCGAATTTGAATCGGCATTCAAATAATAATAAGCATTGTCGATCTGCTTCCAGCCGGTGACCATCTTTCCGTCAGCCCCAAAATAAAACCAGTCGTTTCCAACCTGTCCCCAGCCGATGACGCATTTCCCGTTTTCCTTAAAATAATACCAGCCGCCGTCCATCTCCCGCCATCCGGTGGACATGGAGCCGTCACCCTTCATATAATAATAGTCATTTCCAATCTTCAGCCAGCCCTTTACAAGAGCCCCGGTGCCATCCATGAGGTAATAATATTTCCCCCGTCCTGAATCCATTTGGTAGCCATGGCTCCGTTGGAATGAAAATAGTACCAGCTTCCATTGATCTGTTTCCAGCCGGTAGCCATATAGCCGGTGGAGAGATCAAGAAAATAAAAGGTTCCGTCCGAGGTCTTCACCCAGCCCTTATGTACTGAGCCGTCCTGGTCATAATACTTCCACTGGGAACCTTCCGAGGCCCAGCCCGTCGCCCCCCAGGCTGTACCTGCCGGTAACAGCACCGCGGTCCCTATAAGTCCGGCAATCAGCCACTGGGCCGCTTTTTTTCTATATCTCATGCCGTTTCCTCCTTATGCTCTAGCGTTAACGTTTTCACACATGAATACATTATAGCATAGGAACCATAAGAAAGCATAAAATTTTTATTACGATTTGTGGACAAATTTCCAAAATTATCATTTATTTACAATCTCACGGCACTTTTTATAATAATTCTTTGCATAACGGTACATGATGATGGTGTATTCCCCGAATTCCTCTCCCAAAGACGCCTTGTAAACCGCCCAAAGACTCCAGAGAAAACCACCAAGAGCCATATAAGCATAAACCGTATACCTTTCCTTATCGGAAGGCTCCCTCTTCAGATAAATCCTTATGAGCTCCCTGGTTTCCTCCTCTGTAAAATAAGAGTAAATGGCGCACATGGAAATATCCACCAGGGGATCGCACATCCCCGCATACTCCCAGTCGATGAGACGCACATCCCCGTCCGGCAGCATCAGGAAATTATCCACATTGGGATCTATATGGGAAAGGACCTTTTTGTGTCCAAAGCTTTCCAGCTTCTCCAGAAGCTCTTCCATTTCTCCCCGAACCCTAGTATAATCCTCAAATAAAATATCCCCGTGAGCCTTGCAGAGTTTTTCGTAAAATTCAATCCTCTCCTTTAAATCAAAAGAGTGTTCTACATTAAGCCCGGATTCATGAAGCTTTCGAACCGCTGCCATACACTGCGTTAAATCCTCAATGCTATGAGGATCTGCATTGCGGGCCCCCTCATAAAATTCCGCAATCTTATAACCGGTCTCCCCATTAAAATAAATTACTTTTTCCGTAATTCCAGACCTGCCCATTACGTCATAAACCGATTTTTCCTCTTTCCGGTTAATCAAAAGCTCAGTCCCCGGCCCCGGAATACGGCAGATATAATGCCTGTCCTTAACCTTAAACAAAAAGGACTTATTGGTCATCCCGGCTTTCAGGCAGCGTATTTCCGTAATTTCAGACTCTTTAACCCGAAAGACTTCAGAAACCAAACTCATAGCCTCGTTGTCCGAATGATGCTGGTACTTTACATCGAAACGCCGCAGCTCTTCCAGGTTCTCAAATTCATAAACCTCATCCGCAGGCCTGCGGTTAATAAACATATCAATTTCCCGGCCCGCCTCCGGCACTTCAGGAAGCCTTTCAGCCGCTTCTCCGGTCAGCATTTCCATATAAACATTTTCCCAATAGAACTGCTCCGTTCCCGGAAGCTTATAATATCCCTCCAGCACAGGCAGAAACTGTTCCGAAAACTTTTTTGAAAAGAATACCGGTCCATACATGACCCATTGATCCTGTCCTCCGACGGAAACATTTAAAATCCGTCCCTTTTTATTGCATTCCAGGCACCATTCCGAAGTTTCCCCTTCCATATAAGAAGAAGAATACCATGCACCGCCCTCATAGCCATGGTACATGTTATGCCTCATCCAGTTATCCGAGGAAAGCACATACATATTTCTCCCCCTCAAAACCTCCCTGGCATGGTAAATGGTAGTCAAAGTGTTTTTATGAGAATATTCAGAATTATATAGAAGCTTCACCTGATACTTATCCGTAAGGTATTCAAACTTTTCTTTCAGATACCCCACCACAATGGTAATATCCGTGACCCCTGCCTCATGAAGCTGCCGGATCTGCCGTTCAATCATCCGCTCCCCAAACACCTCCAAAAGCCCCTTAGGCATTTCAAAGGTCAAAGGCACAAACCGCGACCCAAAGCCGGCGGCAATGATCAAAGCCCCGTCTACCTTATTCTTATTTAAAAGCTCCCTGCCTGCAGGAAGTAATTCATAAGAATTCCCCTCCCCGGCAATTATCAGCTCTTTCTCAACACATTCCTTTACCAGATTATTTGCCGTTCCAAGGGAAACGCTCATTTCCTGGGATAATTCTCTCTGGGTTACAGCCGGATTCTCAAGGATAGAACGGCAGATGATAACATTGCGATCCATAAATACAATACCTCCATATATTAATGATGAATGATAAACGGTGTTCAAAAGCAAAATAATAAGACAATATGTGAACATTATACCATTGAACCAGGAAAATGCAACCTGATATTTCCCAAGTAAATATCGACAAAATACCCGATAAATATGGACAAAAGGAGCGCTAAAGGCATGATGGTTTCTTCCATGTATGAATAAAAAAACAAAACTTGGATAAAAAAACCGTTTCGTAAAGATTATGTAAGAAAATGAACAGAGAAAAGTTATAGCTTTTTTCCCAGAATTGTATTATACTGTTCCATGTGATGGAGGAATTGATAGCTTCTGCCGGAAATGTAAATATTATTTGCTTTTTCAAAAATATGCAAAAAAAGTAAAAAAAGTATTGATAATTTCCATTACAGGAAGTATAATTACCTCGTAATGCAATTAGGAATTTCAGAAAGTATTTCAAAAAGAAAAAGGAGAGTGCATTAATTATGAGAAAGCAGACCAAATTAGTTGCTGTATTATCCACAGCAGCACTGCTTGCAGTAGGCGCCTCCATGTCCTCTTTCGCAGCAACTGGCTGGCAGGAAGAAAATGGTACATGGGTGTACTACGATAAGAGCGGAGATTTAGAGACAGAGAAGTGGGAGAAATCCGGCGACAACTGGTTCTACCTTAACGAAGATGGCGAAATGGCTACCGATGTTGTTGTTGAGTACAATGACAACTACTACTATGTAGATGAG
>JASGGP010000251.1:0-7358 GCA_047604985.1 Lacrimispora sp. | reverse complement strand
AATTGGGGATGGGATATCATGCAATATTGCAACTTATCAATTGAACACATTTTCCGATCTGCTGAAAATAGTAGTTTGACAGTATACCCGCACACCTTCTGGGAAAGTGTTCTATGGGCCGAAAGATGAAACCCATGGCCGGATGGCATGGAGTTTGGTATTGCAGCAGGCACATGATGATAGTTGCGGCTCATAATCAGATATGATAAAATGAGGACAATATAAGAAGCGAGGAAGGAAAGAAAAGTGGCGACAATTAAAGAAATAGCTGAAATGGCAGGTGTTTCTGCTGCGACCGTATCTCGTGTCCTTAATTTTGATGACACGTTAAATGTACAGGACGAGACGAAACAAAGGGTGTTTGAGGCCGCAGAGCGATTAGAGTATCAGATGCGGAATAAAAAGAAATATAAAAAGAAATTGAAGCTTGGCATGATATCTTCCTATTCCCTGGAAGAGGAATTGGAAGATACCTTTTATTTGTCTGTACGCATTGCAATTGAGAGGAAGATAGAAGAGGAAGGGTTTAAAAGGATTCCGGTCAATATCGGGGATTCCATAGAAAGTGTTTCCGGTCTGGACGGGTTGATTTGCCTTGGAACCTTTAGCGAATCCATGGTAAATAAGGTAAAGGCTTTTAATAAGCCTGCTGTTTTTGTGGATGCATTAGGTGACTTGGATCTCTTTGATTCCGTGGTGACAGATTTAAAACACTCTGTAAAAAAGGTCCTCGGCTATTTTTTACAGGAAGGCCACAAAAAGATTGCATTCATCGGAGGTCGTGATGTGGATGTGGATGGGAAAGAAGTGGTGGATTTAAGGGTTCCTATTTTTCGTTCCTTTATGGAAGAAAGAGGAATTTTAAATGAGGAATATATTAAAATAGGCGGATATACCCCCAAGCAAGGATACCGGCTTGGAAAGGAACTCCTGGCAATGGAAGAAAGACCAAGCGCTATCTTTACTGCAAACGATTCTTTAGCGGTCGGCTGCTATAAAGCCATACAGGAGGCAGGGCTTAAAATTCCGGAGGATATAAGCATTATTGGATTTAATGATATCTCCATTGCCAAATATTTAACTCCCCCTCTTACCACCGTTCATATTTATATGGATTTTATGGGGTCTCAGGCAGTAAGCATACTGGCGGAAAGGATATACTCCGGCCGTGAGATCAGTATGAATATTTCCATACCTACAAAATTAATGGTCAGGGAAAGCGTCAGCAAATGGAAAGGTGAGAACTAGTGTATGGACATGCATATGAGTTTTTTTCTTCCGGTGATAATCATGGAGACCCATATCTTTATTGGTATGGGTTTTGCGCTGTAATGTAATTGTGGAAGAGGCTTGTTTAAACCCTGTCATTCAGTAAGACCATATGGATGTGATCCTCCCAGACGCCGTTGATTTTCAAGTATTTCCGTGCCGTTCCCTCGTTATAAAAGCCCAGCTTTTCGGCCACCCGCAGGGACCGCTTATTTTTCGGCATGATATTGGCCTCGATTCTATGCAGCCCGAATTCATGGAACATGATCTCTATTCCTTTTTGAATGGCTTCCGTCATGTAGCCCTGATTGATTTCAGTCTCATCCAGCTTATAGCCGAGAAAGCAGGATAAAAAAGCTCCCCTTACGATGCTGCTGAAAGCCAGGGAGCCGATGATCCTGCTTTCATCACCTTTTTTGAAAATCCACAGCCTGAGGGAATTACCGGAGGATTGGTCCTCCTTTAGCTGGCTTTGCTGATATTCCCTTGTATAAAAAGTGTCGTCTCTTCCAGGTTCCCATTCTTCTAAAAAGGACCGGTTTCTTAAGTAATAATTGGCCGCCATTTTCCCAAAAGAAATGTCCGATGTTTTTAATAAGAGTCGCTCAGTTTCGTAAATTTTCCGCATAAATACCTCCCCGGTTCCAGTTTTTTCAATTTTTGGCAAAGATTGAGGGAATCTATCCTTTGACGAAGTATCAGTATATCACAAATGACCTTAGATTGCAAAAATAAATTGCCCAAATAAGCATTTCGAAGTATAATTATTAGAAGTGCGTTTTAATTCCTATAAATCAGATAGAAAAATAAGGAAAGAGGTAAGATTCATTGTTAAATCAGTTTTCAAGGACCCAGTTATTGCTGGGTGAAGATGCCATGAATAAATTAGGAGAGGCAAAGGTTGCCGTATTCGGAATCGGCGGCGTAGGGGGATATGTGGTGGAAGCTCTGGTAAGAAGCGGAGTCCGTTCCTTTGTGCTGGTGGACGACGACAAGGTCTGCCTGACAAATATAAACCGTCAGATCATTGCCACAAGAAAAACTGTGGGAAAATATAAAGTCGAAGTAATGAAGGACAGAATACTGGAAATCAATCCGGATGCAGAGGTGGAAATGCACAAGTGCTTCTACTTACCGGAAAATGCCGGTGATTTTGATTTTAAGAATTACGATTACGTGGTGGATGCAGTGGACACCGTAACCGCAAAGCTGGAGCTGATCATGCGGGCAAAGGAAGCCGGGGTTCCGGTAATCAGCTGTATGGGCGCAGGCAACAAGCTGGACCCCACTAAATTTGAAGTGGCGGATATTTACAAAACAACCATGTGCCCTCTTGCAAAGGTTATGCGCAGGGAGCTGAAAAAAGAGGAGTAAAGAAGCTTAAAGTGGTTTATTCCAAGGAAAAGCCAACAAGACCCATGGAGGATATGTCCATCAGCTGCAGGACTAACTGTATCTGCCCGCCGGGAGCAAAGCATAAGTGTACGAGCGGAGAGATATTCCGGGAAGCGTGGCCTTTGTTCCATCTGTAGCAGGCCTTATCATAGCAGGAGAAGTGATCAAGGATTTGTCCGCCAGATAAAAAAGATTTGAAAAAAGACATTTTAAAGCCGGACAGGCTGAAGAGAAAATGAAGAATTGGAGGTAACCATATGCCAAATGACAGCGATGCCGGCTGTGGGATTGATATATCACTGGAAGAAATGAAGCAGATGAGCCCGGAGGAATATATGCTCATTGATGTCAGGGATCAGACTGCTTACAACCACGGATTTATACCCGGGGCCATAAATATGGAACAAGACGCTTTAATAAAGGAAGACGGCTCCCTTCCAAGGGATAAAAAGCTCATCCTGTATTGTTTAAAAGGGATAATCAGCGCAGATTCCGCAGAGGAGCTGAGGGAAAAAGGGTATAGAGCCTATAACCTGAGGGGCGGCTATGGGGAATGGCTGCTTCGGACCATGGAAAGCGAGAAAGAGGACAGGACCGGAGAACGTCTGGAAGAAATTGAAAAAAGCCTTCGAAAGAAGTTCCACAAGGATATTTTCAGCCGGTTTGCAAAGGCCGTCAATGAATACCGGCTGGTAAAGGCGGGCGACAAGATCGCCGTATGCATTTCCGGCGGAAAGGATTCCATGCTGATGGCAAAGCTGTTTCAGGAGCTGAGACGTCATAATAAGTTTCCCTTTGAGCTGGTTTTTCTGGTGATGGATCCGGGCTATAACGAGACCAACCGCCAGGTCATAGAAAATAATGCAAAGCTTTTGGATATCCCCATTACCGTGTTTGAAACCCAGATTTTTGACGCTGTGTACGATGTGGAGAAATCTCCCTGTTATCTTTGCGCCAGAATGAGGAGAGGATACTTATACAGCAAGGCAAAGGAACTGGGCTGCAACAAGATTGCCCTGGGTCACCACTACGACGATGTAATTGAAACCATTTTAATGGGAATGATGTACGGCGGCCAGATACAGACCATGATGCCCAAGCTGCACAGCACCAACTTTGAGGGCATGGAGCTGATCCGCCCCATGTATTTAATCCGGGAGGATGACATTAAAAGCTGGAGAGATTATAACCGTCTCCATTTCATCCAGTGCGCCTGCCGGTTCACCGATACCTGCACCACCTGCAGGACCGACGGAAGCACAGGCTCTAAAAGGGTGGAAATAAAGGACTTAATCCGGCAGTTAAAAGAGGTTAATCCGTATATTGAGAGCAACATTTTCCGAAGCGTGGAAAATGTCAATTTAAATACCATAATTGCATACAAGGAAAATGGAAATGTCCATCATTTTTTGGACGGGTATGATAAGGAAATTAAATAACGCTTGATAAGCATACTAACCCTGTGGTAAATTATATATAAGGAGGTTGCACTTATGAAAATTTCAACAAAAGGCCGCTACGCGGTCAGGCTCATGATAGATCTGGCGGAACATAATAACGGAGAGTATATCACTCTGATGGATATTGCAGAACGGCAGGAGATATCGGAAAAGTATTTAGAGGCCATTGTTTCGGTGCTGAGCAAAAACAATCTGCTTATTTCCTTAAGGGGAAAGGGCGGAGGCTACAAGCTGGCAAAGAACCCGGAAAGCTATACGGTCGGCAGCATATTGAGGCTGACGGAAGGATCTCTGGCCCCGGTTTCCTGTCTGGAGGGAGAGAGCAACAGCTGCACAAGAGCATCTGAATGCCAGACCCTTGAGATGTGGGAAGGCTTAAATAAGCTGATCAATGAATATTTTGACGGAATAACCATTGCAGATCTGGTGAAAAAGAGCGACTATACGGATAATTATGTCATATAAGATATAAATGGGATTTGTGTTTTTAATACAATCAGAGGGGCTGCCGCACTAAGCAATTAGTGGGTAGCCCCATTTTTGCACCTCAAAATATGAATGCCGGGCTTCAAAAACCCGGCAAAAGGTGTATAATAAGTCCATGCAAATATACGAATTAACACAAAAAGATTATACCATAAATGGCTATTGTGATTTTTAGGCCAGGTTCTTTATTATTTTCTTTAATTTAAGTTAATGGTATGATAAAATTGACGCAAGTGCTCTAAGATAAGGAGATTTAAGCAGATGACAAAATATGAATTTCTGGCCAAGCAGCTTAAGGAAAGGATTGAAACAGGCGTTTATAGAAAGGGCGAACGGCTCCCGACTGAAAATGAACTGGCAAAATCCTATGATATCAGCAGGCATACCGTTCGGCAGGCGCTGGTAAAACTGAAGTTGAAGGCCTGATTGAAAGCATCAGAGGCAGCGGGACTTTTGTCAAAGATACGATTCCTGGTAAAAAATCCACCATGAGGATAGCGGTTATTGTCAGGCAGATAAACGATTATATCTATCCTGAGATTCTGAATGGATTACAGAATGAAATATATAAAAATGGCTACACCATGCTTCTTTATTCCACCGATAATCATGTTGATAAAGAACGCCGCAGTCTGCTGGAATGTATGAAGCAGGGAGTGGATGGGATTATTGTTGAGGGGACGAGGAGTGCACGGCCCAATCCCAGTTTGGATTTATACAGTAAAATACAGAAGATGGGAATTCCGCTGGTCTTTATCGATACCTATTATGACGGGATGCAGGAACCGGTATGCGTGGGGATGGACGATTATAACGGCACCGTCCGGCTCACCAAATATTTGCAGGATAAAGGGCGGCGGCGGATTGCCGGATTTTTCAAGGACGACACAAAGGTCGGCCATATCAGGTATAAGGCTTTTGTGGACCAGGAGATCGCCTTCGGCAATGTAATAGAAGACAGCTCAACATTCTGGTATGCGACGGAGAACCAGGAACAAATCATCGAATCAATTCCAATATCCGTAATCAAGAACTTTGATGCCGCTATATGCTATAATGATTTGATCGCGGACCGCCTGGTCCGAAAAGCTTTGAATAATGGTATTCGTGTGCCTCAGGATCTGGCTGTTGTCAGTTTTGATAACAGTATTTTAAGTGAAACGGCTCCCGTGAAGGTGACAACCATGAACCACCCGAAGCAGGAGATGGGACGGATTGCAGCTGAAAAATTAATTAATATTATCAATAATGTGCCGGAAAAGAGCGTACAAATTGTCTGGGACTTAATTGAAAAAGAGAGTTGTTAATTTGAAATAAAGAAGCTCAGGCTTCGCACTTGAATAAATGTCTATGATAAATATTGAATTTTTAAAAACGCATAGCTAAAATCTAAGGGCGAGCTTGAGCAGGTGGTATATTCTGGTGGTCTTACTGCATTTCTCCAATAAGATTTTTCAAGGACTTTCATAATCCTTTCTTTTTTTCCATTGTAGACCTTTTGCAAAAAAAACGTTTTATGCAATATATATAAAATCAATGCGATAATATTAGCGTTTATAGACATTTTAAAAAATATTATATTATGATATAATGCAAGAAATAATTGTACGTACAAATATTTGAACAAAATAAAAAGAGGGCACATATGAAATATGTGCATATTAATCCGGGAGGAGAAGCTTATGAGAAAAAGACGGGCAGTATGGAAAAGGACGGCAATAGCAATGGTGGCGTTGATGATGCTCACCGGCGTGGCAGCTTGTTCAGGAGGAGGCGGGGGAGGCCAGGCCTCAAAAGCAACGGAGACCGGGACAACGGTCGCTGCGGAAAGCTCTGGGGGAACGGAAACTGACGGTGCTTCCTCCGGTGCGGAGCTGACAAAGGACAATATCACCCTGACCGTATGGCATATTGCTGTAGATGAGAAGCGGCATCAGGCGGTAACGAATGCCATTGACCGCTTTATGGAGCAGTATCCCAACATCAAGGTGGTTGACGTGGCTCAGGAGAACGACCCTTATAAGACAAAACTGGCTACATCCATGGCAGCAGGTGAAGAGCCGGATATCTTTATGTCCTGGGGCGGCGGATGGCTGGAATCCTTTATTAATGAGGGAAAGGTCTTAGACATTGATGAGCAGATAAATGCGATTGCTGATGAATATTATCCGTCGGCATTAAGTCTTTTCCGGGTGAAAGGGAAGAATTATGGTTTGCCCTACTCCTGCGGGCCGGTTCCCGTCTATTATAACAAGCAGATTTATGCGGACTTAGGGCTTTCTGTTCCCGCCACCCTTTCCGAGTTGGAGGCCAACTGTGATAAGATTAAAGCGGCAGGGCTTCTCCCATTTTCCGAGGGTAATGCCAGCCAGTGGCCGGGAGCCCTGACCTTTACCTACCTTTCTTTGAGAGAGGGCGGGAAAGACGCATTCTTAAATGCCTATAACAGGGAAAACGGCGGAACCTTTGAGGATGAAAGCTTTATCAAGGCAGGCCAAAAGATTCAGGAGTGGGTGCAGAAGGGATATTATCCTGAAGGCTGTAATGCCATCAACTACGATACCGGCGGCTCCCGCATGCTGTTCTACAGCGGCCAGGCGGTCCATATTGTCCAGACCAATGGCATGTTCTCCAACTGCAAATCAGAGGCACCTGAATTCTATGAGAACAACTTGGGAATTTTCCCCTATCCCATGATTGAAGGGGGTAAAGGCTCCTCCACAGAGCTTTTAGGCGGCGGGAATGCCT
>JASGGP010000250.1:0-7360 GCA_047604985.1 Lacrimispora sp. | reverse complement strand
GTTTTAAGTTTTCCTTATGGCCTATGGCAGTCATTTCCTCTCCCACCATAAAGTCCAGGGCTTCCCGGATCTCCTCATCCTTCTTATAGTATTCTTTCGACACATAATCCGCCTTTTCGTAGTGCCGGATCACGTTCTCGCTGGATTCGCCGAAGATATAAATATTCTCCTTTCCCACCAGCTCCCCGATCTCCACATTGGCTCCGTCCATGGTTCCAAGGGTCACCGCTCCGTTTAACATGAACTTCATGTTCCCCGTTCCGCTGGCCTCCTTGGACGCCAGAGAGATCTGCTGGGAAATGTCGCAGGCAGGAATCAGCTTCTCCGCCTTGGACACATTGTAGTTTTCTACCATCACCACCTTGAGATAAGGGCTCACTTCAGGGTCCTTGTTTACCAGCTCCTGAAGGCACAGAATCAAGTGGATGATGTCCTTTGCAATCACATAGGCGGGAGCCGCCTTTGCGCCGAAAATCACCGTGACCGGCCTAGAGGGTAAGTTCCCTCTTTTTATTTCCAGATATTTGTGTATGACATAAAGGGCGTTCATCTGCTGCCGCTTATATTCGTGAAGCCTTTTAACCTGGATATCATAAATGGAGTTTTCGTCAATATCCACGCCCTGAGTTATCATTAGATATTCCTTTAAGGCCAGCTTATTCTGCCGTTTAATCTCCAGCAGTTCTTTTAAAGTCGCCTCATCCCCAAAGGCGGCCAGTTTTTCCAGCTCCATGGCATCGGTCTCATAGCCGTCTCCGATCCTTGAGGTAATAAGCCGGGAAAGGAGAGGATTGCAGTGGAGAAGCCACCGCCGGAAAGTGATCCCATTTGTTTTATTGGAAAACTTCTCCGGGTAAATATCGTAAAATTTCTTTAATTCGCTTTTTTTCAGTATCTCCGTATGAAGGTGGGCCACCCCATTGACGCTGAAGCCGTAATGGATATCCATATGGGCCATATGCACCAGCTCTTTCTCATCAATGATGGCAACAGCCGGGTCCTTATAGGCCTTACGGACCTGTTTATCCAGCCTTTCAATGACAGGAACCAGCTGGGGCACCGCCTCCTCTAAGTATTCCAGGGGCCACTTTTCAAGGGCTTCTGCCAGGATGGTGTGGTTTGTATAAGCACAGGTTCTGCTGACAACCTCCGCCGCCTTTTCAAAGGGAAGTCCCCGCATGGTCAAAAGGCGGATCAGCTCCGGAATCACCATGGAAGGGTGGGTATCATTGATCTGGATCACCGCATAATCCGGCAGGTCATAGAGCTTACAGCCCTTTCTGACGCATTCATCCAGAATGTACTGGGCGGCGCTGCTGACCATGAAATACTGCTGGTAAACCCGAAGCTTCCTGCCCGCCTCGTCGCTGTCGTCAGGATAGAGAAACAGGGTCAAATTCTTTTTAATATTCTCTTTGTCAAAGGTTATCCCCTCTTTTACAATCCCCTCATCCACGGTTTCCAAGTCAAATAAATGAAGCTTGTTGGTGGAGCCATGGTAGCCGGTAACTCCGATATCATACATTCTGGAATAAAGGGTCATGCCTTTAAAGGTCACCGGGTAGCAGACCTCCGTCCTGGTCAGCCAGCTGTTTTTCTCCATCCAGGGATTGGGCGTCTCCGTCTGTAAATGGTCCCCAAAGGTCTGCTTAAACAGTCCCAGATGATAATTGAGCCCAAGGCCGTCTCCGTTTAGACCAAGGGTTGCCATGGAATCCAAAAAACAGGCGGCAAGGCGGCCAAGGCCTCCGTTTCCAAGGGAAGGCTCAGGCTCCATTTCCTCAATCTCACAGATGCTTCTGCCGTTTTCCTCAAGAAGCCTGCAGACCTGATCATAGAAGCCTAAGTTGATCAGGTTATTGGAAAGCAGCTTTCCTATGAGGAATTCCGCAGATAAATAATATACCTTCTTCTTTCCTTCCGCCCTCTGCCTTTTTTCCGTCTCTTCCTGTACGATTTTCAGCAGGGCGTAATAAATTTCCCTGTTGGAACACTGATCCGCTGTTTTATTGCATATTTCAAAAATCCGCTGTCCGATATTCATAAAAACTGCTCCTTCTTAAATTCTCTCATTTTCACTATGCCAATATTATAGTACCCGGGACTGTGGTTTATCTTGCAGCATTCTGGCATATTATGATACAATACTATCATCAACGAATGAAAGCTATCGAAAAACAGGTGTTTTATGAATATAATACAGTACGAAAACTATCAGGAAAAACGGGAAGAAGACCTTTCCGGCTTTCCTTACCTGACCTATCCCTGTACCATTCCCCTGGATTTTAACAAGGTGCCCCTTCACTGGCACGAGGAAATGGAATTTATCTATATTAAGAAGGGAACCGGTCTGGTATCCGTGGACTTTGTCCCCTATGAGGTCCATGGCGGGGATATTGTGGTGGTCTGCCCGGGCAAGCTCCATACCATTGAAAAATGGAAGCAGGAGTCCATGGAATATGAAAATATTATTTTTCACTTAAGCCTTCTGGGCTCCAGGCAGCCGGATATCTGCTGGGAGACATATCTCTCTCCCATCAGCCGGGGGCAGAAAAATCTCCCGGTGCTCGTTACAAGGGACCTGCCCTGTTATATGGGAATTGCCTCCTGCTTAGACCAGATCGATCAGGTCCGGGAAACCTTTCCCGAGGGCTGGGAGCTGTTCATAAAGGGGAAGCTGTTTGAACTGTTTTTCCTTTTCTGGGGCAATGAGGCCCCGTCCTTATCCCCGCCTCTTTCCCGGCCTCCAAAGGACCTAGAACGGACCAGGCAGATCCTTAAATACATGGAGCAGCACTACAGCCGGCCCATTTCCATAAAGGAAGTATCCCAGGCCTGCGGTATGAGCCAGTCTCATTTTATGAGGTTTTTTAAAAATACCATGGGAATGTCCTTTACCCCCTACTTAAATGATTACCGCCTGACCATGGCTTCCAGGCTCCTCCTCTCTTCCGAGGATTCGGTTCTTACCATTGCGGGAGATACGGGGTTTAATAATCTGTCTTACTTTAACCGGAGTTTTAAGGAAAAATTTGGGATGACACCCAGGGAGTTCAGAAAACATACGGATATTCCTTCCGGCCCGTCACCGGAGTAAAAAAGCAAGGCCAGGGCACTTTTCACCGCCCCGGCCTTGCTCTTTTATCTCTTTTTACACTCAACTGCCTAAGCAGTCAGCTTTCCCAGCCTGCGGAGCATGGTCTTCTCCACCGCATTTATGATATTCTCATAGCCTGTGCACCGGCATAAATGGCCGGACATCAGCTTTTTCAGCTCATCTCTGGTGTACTCTTTTCCGCTTTCCAGGATTTCCACCGCCGACATAATAAATCCCGGCGTACAGAATCCGCACTGGACTGCTGTTTCGTCTATAAAGGCCTGCTGGATGTCGGAAAGCTCACCGTCAGGACCCATAAGGCTTTCCAAGGTCTTGATTTCTTTTCCCTCCGCCCATATGGCCAGATAGATGCAGGAGTTGTAGCATTCATGGTCTATGATCACGTTGCAGGCTCCGCATTCTCCTACCTCGCAGCCCTTTTTCACAGAAGTAAGCCGGTAATCATCTCTTAGCATATCAGTCAGGGATGCCCGTACATCTACCATTGTTTCCGTATATTTTCCGTTGATGGTGCATCTTACCAGTTTATATTGTACCGACATTAGATCTCACCTCCTGAAAGTTTCACTGATTCTATGAAGCCGCGGGATGCCATTTCCACGGCAATGTGCTTACGGAAATCCTTTGAGGCTCTCCAGCTGTCCCGGGGATTGATATCTGCAAGGACTTCCGCTCCAAAGGCTGCCGCCAGTTCTTTTGATACCGGCTGGCCCTTTGCCAGAACTTCTGCGCTCTTGGTGCGCATTGGAATGGGGCCTGCCACTCCGTAGGCGATCCGGACGTCTTCCACGGTCTTTTTATCCTCCGACAGCTTTACGTTTACGGAGCAGCCAGTGGTGGCGATATCCATGGCGTTTCTGTTGGCATATTTAATATAATGGCCCTTGTAGCCTTCATAGCTTTTCTTTGGAATAATCACCGCGGTCTGAAGCTCTCCTTCCCGGATGTCCACGGTTCCCGCTTTTATATAGAAGTCACTGATGGGAATCCGGCGGACGCCTTCAGGACCTGTCAGCTCAATGACCGCATCCCAGGCAAAAAGGGTGGAGGCGGAATCTGCCGAGGTAACGCCGTTGCAGGTGTTTCCTCCGATGGTGGCAATGTTTCTTATCTGGGGGCCGCCCACCATATCCACCGCTTCCCCAAGCACATTGATGTACTTCTGAATGATGGGATCCTTGGTGATGTGGGAAAAGCTGGTGAGAGATCCGATGCGGATGGCCTCTTCCTCATCCAGGCTTACTCCTCTCATCTCATTGATCATATAAATGCTGATCAGTTCTTTTCCGGCGCGCTTTCCTTCACGCATCTGTATCAAAACATCGCTTCCGCCCGCTATAATCTGGGCCTCGGGATGCTCTAAACGAAGCTTTACCGCCTCTTCCACGGTATTTGCTTCATATAATGCTTTCATATCATACATAAAGCTTTCCTCCTTTTATCAGATGAGTCCCTCTTCTTTAAACCGTTTAAACAAAGCCTGAGATGTCATCGGTATCTGGTACATAGAAACGCCTGTGGCAGTTAAAATGGCATTGCGGATGGCCGGGGCCACAGGAAGGTGGAGGCTCACCCAGGGACTTTGTTCCATATGCACTGGTAGGCTCATAATTTTCCACAAACTGGGCTTCCAGATGGGGATGGTCCATGGTGGTGGACAATTTATAATCCAGCAGGTTGTCATTTAAAGTCCTGCCAGTTTTTTCGTCAATCAAAAGCTGTTCGGAAAGGGCGTAGCCGATTCCCATGCTCATTCCTCCGTGAACCTGGGCCTTCCAAGGGCCAGGTTGATTAGCTGGCCGCAGTCATGGACATTGATAATGTCAACCAGCTTTACCTTGCACATGGGGATATCCACCTCTACCTCGGCGAAACAGCAGCCAAAGGAATAAGCGTTGGACTTTATCTGGTAGGTGCTTTCAGAGGTCAGATGCTGGCTGTTGGTCAGGCTGTAAATAGCCTCTGTGGCTAAATCACCCAAGGTCATAAGCTCTCTTCCGTCTGTGGTCCGCACAATCTTTCCGTCTCTGATATCCAGGTTAAAGGAAGGCATGCGGGTCAGCTCATGGGCATAATTTAAAATTCTTTCCTTTAATAAGAGGGCCGTCTGCTTAATAGCAAAGCCTCCTACATAGGTCTGTCTTGAGGCATAGGAGCCTGTTCCGAAAGGAGTCACATCCGTGTCCTGGCAGGAAATTACATGGACCATTTCAAAGGGAATTCCCAGGGTATCTGCCGCCATCTGGCCAAAAGCCGTATCAGCGCCCTGTCCGATCTCCGTTTCTCCTAACTGAACCTGTATGGAGCCGTCCTGGTTCATCACCATCCGGCAGGAAGAAACCTCCAGGCTGATGGGCCATACCGCCGTGTTATACCAGAATACTGCACAGCCGATGCCTTTGCGGATGGGACCGGTCTGGTTGGCGTATTCCTTTCTCTTCCGGTCATAATCTATATAAGCTTTTCCCTTATCCAAACACTGGTTAAAGGTATCAGAATAATTTTCATTTTTAGAAAAACCGTCCACGTAGCCTACGGGCATCAGGTTTTTACGGCGGAATTCCACCGGGTCCATTCCGATTGCCATGGCAATATCATCGCTCTGGCTTTCCACCGGGAACATTGCCTGAGGGATTCCGTAGCCGCGCATGGCGCCTGCTACAGGCATATTGGTGAATACGGTATAAGCATCGCATTCCACATTTTCACAGGGATAAAGCTGTGGGAAAGCATTCATGCCCTTTGCTGCAATTCCGTGTCCATGGGAGGCATAGGCTCCCTGATTGGAAAAGCACTCCAGCTTGCGGGCTGCAAAGGTGCCGTCAGGGCGGACCCAGCTGGTAATATGGCTGCGGATGGCGTGTCTTGTACGGTTACTTACAAAAGTTTCCTCACGGGTCACATCGAGCTTTACAAGACGTCCTCCCACCACCTGGGAAAGGTAGGCGCAGAGAGGCTCATAGAGGGCATCCTGCTTATTTCCGAAGCCGCCTCCGATATAGGGCTTGATGATGCGGACATTCCCCCACGGGATTCCAAGGGCCTGGCCTACCACTCTTCTGACAATATGAGGAATCTGGGTGGAGGAAACCACGGTTATCTTTCCGCTCTCCATGCTGGCATAGCAAATATGGTTTTCAATGTGGCAGTGCTGAACGATTGGTGTATCATACCACTGTTCTACTTTGACCAGTCCCGGCTCCTTAATAACCTCTTCCAGATTCCCCTTTCTGATGCTGGAATGGCCCAGGATATTATTGGGATACTCCTCATGGAGCAAAGGCGCACCGTCCTTCATGGCCTCCTGGGGATCAAGAACAAAGGGGTACTCCTCGTATTCCACCTTTAAGGCCCTGATTGCCTGCTTCGCGGCTATTTCGTTTTCAGCCACTACCGCAGCCACCTCATCTCCGTGAAAACGGACCCGGTCCGTCAAAAGAAGTCGGTCCATAACATCCTGATGGTGGGGATCTGTTGACCAGGGATGGCCTGCCGTTGGAAAATAGTATTTGGGCACGTCAAAGCAGGTCACCACCCTGACCACCCCCGGTATTTTTTCAGCCTCTGAGGTATCAATGGATTTTACAACTCCGTTGGCTATGGAAGAGTGGTAAATCTTAGCAATCAGAGCATTTTTTTCACAGAGATCATCGGTGTATTTTGCTCTTCCCGTGACCTTGTCAAACGCGTCAACGCGGGTAACACTTTTTCCGATTATCATATATACGCCTCCTCTTTCTAATTCTGGTGTGTAAACAGCTTTCTTATAAAAAGAACTGACGGAGACGAGACTTTTTCGAAACGCAGATACGTCTGTCAAAGTGATGTCGCCGCCAGTCCGTGTGTCTGTTGACCGGTTGTTCAAAAATGTTTCTTCTATAATTATATCAATTTAAATTAATACATATTTTAGCACAAATAGTACCGCTAGAACATACATAAGAGTGCTGATTTTTTTATCTTTTGCCTTGCCTGCGATTACATTAATCACAACATAAGCAATGGTTCCCATGGAAATGCCTTCGGAAATGCTGTACATGAAAGGCATTGCAATGATTGTGATATAGGCCGGAATTGCCTCTGTGAAATCTGAAAAATCCACTTTTGTAATGGAGGTCATCATCAGGAAGCCTACCACGATCAGAGCCGGAGCCGTAGCAAATGACGGGATAGCTAAGAAAAGCGGGGATAAGAACAGGGATAAACCAAACAGTATGGATATAACCACTGAGGTAAGTCCGG
>JASGGP010000249.1:0-7361 GCA_047604985.1 Lacrimispora sp. | reverse complement strand
TAAATCCTGCAACGAACTTGTTGCCTGGCTTATCATATAAGTTCTGAGGAGAATCAACCTGCTGGATAACGCCGTCCTTCATAACAACGATTCTGGTACCCAGAGTCATAGCCTCTGTCTGATCATGTGTTACGTAAACCATAGTAGCCTGAAGTCTCTGATGCAGCTTGGAAATTTCGATACGCATCTGGCCTCTCAGCTTTGCATCAAGGTTGGATAAAGGCTCATCCATTAAGAAGACTTTAGGATTACGAACAATAGCACGTCCCATAGCAACACGCTGTCTCTGACCACCGGATAAAGCCTTTGGCTTACGGTCTAAAAGATGCTCAAGGTCAAGAATTCTTGCAGCTTCATGAACCAGTTTATCGATTTCATCTTTCGGGGTTTTTCTAAGCTTTAAACCAAACGCCATATTGTCAAATACGGTCATGTGAGGATACAGAGCATAGTTCTGGAATACCATCGCAATATCTCTGTCCTTTGGCTCAACATCATTCATTAATTTTCCGTCAATATAAAGTTCACCAGCAGAGATGTCTTCCAAACCTGCAATCATACGAAGGGTCGTTGATTTACCACAGCCGGAGGGTCCTACAAAAATAACAAACTCTCTATCAGCAATTTCCAAGTTAAAATCTTTAACCGCTTCAAATCCGTTGGGGTATCTTTTGACAATGTTTTTCAGTGATAAACTGGCCATCTTACTAATCCTCCTAAAAATAAATGTGTGTTCTGTAATCTGAACTGGTCGCTTAGCAGCAGCGGCTCCCTCTTTATGGAACAATCATACATGAATTGTTTTTCTTTGACCATATTGCTATTTACCAAAATCCTTTTGGGCCTTTTGGCTAATTTGTATATGGCTTAGAAAAAGTGATTGAAACGTCAAAATATCGTAAGACAGCCTTTGACATTTCTGTCTATATTCGATAGGCGTGGGCCAAAACGCTTTCTTTTTGGTCAAAAACCACAAGGCGCCGCTGGAGATTCCAACGGCGCCTTGTGGTTTTTCCTATCACTTTACTGCTTTCTCACCAGCACGTTCAGCCACCTTATGTCAGAATGACCGGAACGCACATCTTCTGTTTCCCAAAGCTTTATAATATCAAAACGGTCGTTATCTTTTAACAGCTCCGTCATGGAATCTGCCGTAAAATCGCAGAAATACCGTTCTCCCCGGAATCCTTCAAAATCTCCAAGTTTAAAAGACATATAAAGAATCCCTTTATCATTTAAGGCCCTTGCTATCTTTGTAAGAATGTCAGACAGTTCCTTTTTCGGAGTGTGAAGCAGTGATGCGCAGGCCCAGATTCCATCGAAAACATTGTCAAAATCCATTTCTTCATATGTCATCCGAAGCACTTCAAGGCCTGTGTGAATTTCCGCCAGCTGGCACATCTCCGATGCGTCAAGGGGCGTCACATCATAACCCAGGTCATAGAAAGTCAGGCTGTCTCTGCCTGATCCGCAGCCTAATCCAGGATGGTATCGCCTTCCTCCAGAAGATCAAGAAATTCTTTCATGATCCCTGACATATCCTGATTCACCGTTTCTTCAAATTCCTTTGCTGCATACTTATTATAATAGTCTATCGAGTCCAAAATAATCCTCCTGTTATCCGCTTACCCGCTATTTGATTGCTTCAATTTTGTTTTCCGTTATCTTGATTTTTCCTTCTTTTAAAAGATGTCCTACTGCCCTCTTAAAGGCGTTTTTGCTCATGGAAAACTCCCGCTTGATGATCTCCGGCTCTGCCTTATCCGTAAAGGGCAGGCTGCCTCCAAACTGTGTTTCAATGATTTCAAAAACCAGAGCGGAATCCGTATCCATCTGAATATAAGCTTTCTGCCTGGGGCTTAAATCCAGCTTTCCATCCTCCCTTACTTTTGTGACCCGGGCCGTTATTTCGTCGCCTTCCCTGTAATTTTCAAAAACCTCTTTCTTAGGGATCAGACCGTAAAACTTATTGTCTACCGCCACAAAGGCTCCCAGGTTATCATTGATTTCATAAATGATTCCGGTCACCTGGTCATCCTTTTTATAGGGCGACTGATTGTTCATGTGGGCATATACCCGCATGGTAGCCGCCAGACGCTTGCTCTTATCAATGTACAAGGCAACCAGCACCTTTTCTCCCGGACGGACCTTGTGAGTCTGCTCCTTAAAAGGAAGCAGCAGATCCTTTTCAAGCCCCATATCCAGAAATGCGCCGATTTTTCCTGCCTCTTTTACGTTAAGTACAGCCGTTTCCCCCACCTGTACCTTGGGAACGGCAGTGGTGGCGATAAGACGGTCCTCGGAATCCTTATAAATAAATACAGTTACCTTATCTCCCGGCCCCGTGCCCTCAGGAACCTGCTTTTTAGGAAGCAGAACCGATACCTCGCTCCCGGCTTCCTCCCCTACATACACGCCAAACTCCTTGACCCTCTGGACCACAAGGGTCTGCATCTTTCCTAATTCTATCATTTTACTTCCTCTCCGCCCTTCCCTGCAGCCAGATGACGGCATAGGCCGTTCCCTGTTCATCACATAAGGAAACGGTATATCCTTCTTCCATTCTGGTCACCCGGGGATAAACTGAATCTCCGAAGACTGCCGCTTTCTTGTATTCCACTCGCAGTTCCGTAACTTCCTCCAGATCCGGAAGCGCTTCCCTGGCAATCTCCACATATTTTGCATTGTTGACATGATGGTTGGTGTCAATGTGATGCTTTCCCACCGTCACAGGCTCCTCTTCCGTAAACTTCTCCGGTATTAAAATCCTGCGGGGCGCATAATCCATGGAAAGCGGTTCCTCTAAGGCAGCTATATAGCCCTTGATGTCATCCGGTACAATCTTCACCGGTCTCCCCTTTTCCGTGTCAAATAAAAACCACACCGAGTTGGCCCTCACCAGATATTCTCCTGCCTCGTCACAAATGGTGAAGTTCCGGTATCCATAAAAGCCCTTGAAATCATAAGGCCAGGTACCGATTACGATTTTCTCGCCCAACACCGGATAGCGGTCTATGACAATCTGCCAGGAGGAAAGCCACCAGGCCTTTTTCCGGTCCGCCAAATAGGAAATCCCCAGGCCATTGTCCTCAGACTGGAACGTAGAGCTGTCCTGAAGATAATTCATAATGCCCGTCAATGTCAGTTTCCCATCTTCATCCGTCTCACTGTAGCGGACCCTGCTGCCAAAAGTATACATTCTTCACCTCTCATCAAAATTATATAACATTATAAAGCATTTTCATGCTCTTGTCCAGATAAACTCAAGAACCTGGTGCTTTCATTGGCGAAAAACGTCCGAAAATTTTCTGTACGAAAAAAACGGAACCTAAATGGTTCCGTTTCAGACTGGGCTACAAGGATTCGAACCTTGAAAATGACGGAGTCAGAGTCCGTTGCCTTACCATTTGGCGATAGCCCATCACTACAACGAGATTTATTATATCCGATGTTCTAAAAACTGTCAAGCACTTTTTCCAAATATTTCTTCCCCTTTAAATTCCAGTTGATTTCTATACAATTTAGCAAAAACAGGAATTTAATTTCTTATTTTCATAATATCTAAACAATAAAAAAAGCTTCAACTTTCCTGTTAATCAAGAAAATTAAAACTTTAAAACTGAAACTGGGCTACAAGGATTCGAACCTTGAAATGACGGAGTCAGAGTCCGTTGCCTTACCATTTGGCGATAGCCCATCAACGCAACGAATGTATTATACTATAGCTTTCCTATGGGGTCAAGCACTTTTTTACTTTTTAAGAAAGACAACGGCATCAGGAAGAGCTTCCTGCTGCCGTCTGTCCTTCTGTTGTATGGGATTCTTCCCCTGCACCCGTTTTGTCTGTCTTCTGACTTCCCGTTGTGCTTTCAGACGGTGCCGTACTGGAGGGCGCCGTCTGTTCTGTTTCCTTTGTTTCTTCACTTTCATCCTCATCAGCTACGGGGTCCGCATTTCCCTCTCCGATCACCGGTGTTTCAAAAACTCCGGTAACCGTGGTCTGCCTGCCGATCTTCGGGGAAATTCCTCCTAAAACAAAGGTATATTCCGTATCCCCGGAAAGCCCTCCCACCTCAATTTCACAGGAATCAGAAGCCGTATCCCCCACCTTGGCGGAATAGGTGTTTCCATCCCCATCCTTTACAGAAACCGTGGGATTCTTCCATTTCACCTTGGTCTTAAAATGAACCGTGACGACTCCGTCGTCGTAGTCCACATAATCAATTTTAATATTCTCCGTTGACACCACAACCTGCTCCGTAGAGGTTTCTTCCGTAACTCCCGGAGTGGCCGCAGTGGGCTGGGTCTGGGAGGGTGCGGTCTGAGACGGGGTCTGGCTTTCCGCCCCGGACGAAACCTCCTCCGAAGAAGATTCCCCTGCAGCAGTTGTCTGCTCTGTGGTCTCAGGCCTGGAAGTAGTTGCAGGCTGGGTTCTGGTCTCCTCAACGGTTTCCTCCGTCACTCCGGTTTTTCCGCCTACCGCATAAGAGCGCTCCGTAATGACCTTTGCAATCTCTTCCATGGTAAGAGGAGCCAGTTCTTTCATATCCTCCATGGTAAGAGAGGAATTCTGGGCGATCAGTTCTTTCAGGAAATACGCCTTTCCATAGGAAATGCCATACTCCTTCGCCAGCTGCTTTACCTGGTCCTCCTCAATGACCTGCTGGTCATATACCACGGCTTTCAGCCTTTTTTCCTCCAGGGTATTCTTTATGTCACTTACCACTGCTGTGCGCAGGCTGGAAGCCTTGCTGATGCTGTCATTGGACACCGTGACAAGAATGGCGTTGTCTAATTCATTTAAATAACCGTTGGTCACCATGGAACCGATAACCGCATTTACGGCAACCTTTAAATCCACGCCTTTTAAATCCATATCCGCCATGATCTTTTCCGCATCATCATTGAGGGCCTCTGCCGCCAGAACCTTGTTCTTCTTATTTACAGACAGCTCCACGCTGGGATTTACGTCGATCCCGATGACCGAGTCCACTTTTCCGTTCCGGTACGTATAGGCTCCTCCTGCCAAAAACACCATGCACAGACAGGCAGCAACCAACGTGCCGATCACCTGCCTCCGTATGTTTAAAATGGTCCGGGGAGTTTCTTCCTTTATCTGCGGAGTGTTCAAATCGATCCGATCCAGAACATCAGGAGTTAAGTCCATGACCGCAGACTTTAAGCAGGCTTTAATTTCTTTTCTATTCAATTGTCTGCGTTTTAAATTTGCCATAGAAAGCTTACTCCTCTCTTAAATAATTTTCCAGTTTTTTCATAGCCCGGTTATATCTGGAAAGGGCTGTAGCCAAAGGGATATTAAGGCTTGCGGCAATTTCCCTGTGCTTCATGCCAGCAGAGGTATGAAGCAGTACGATTTCCCGTTCCTCTTCCTTAAGAATTTCAAGGGCGGCAAGAAGCACCATCTTATCTGCAGCCATCTCGATCTCCGGGCAGACTTCTCCCGTCTCCATCCCCGTCAAATCATCTAAAGTCACATCCGAATCATGCTTTTGCTCCCGGAATTTCATATAGCACAAATTCCGCGCAATGGTAAACATCCATGCCAAGGGCTTCCCCTGGGATTTGTAGCCCGATGCAGAAGTCCATATCTTCAAATATACTTCCTGCATGATCTCCTCCGCATCCTGGGGATGCTTGACAATGGACAGAATAAAGCTGTACATTGTCCGGTCCGTATTCTGATATAACTGCCGAAAGGCCTCCTGGTCCCCATTGGCAACCTTTTTAAGAAGCGCTTCGTCGCTTAAACGGCCATAATTTTCTTTCGGCCCGTCAAGGCTCATCAATCCCATAAATAACATGGATCAGATTTCCTTTCTATTAGGTTAATGCGGAATACTGTCATCTTATTGCATAATATGGAAAATTTTTATTTCCTTATTTTTCCACCCCAAAACCGCTTTCCGCCGTAATGACCAGACAGCATCGTTTATCCTTCTCAGCTACCTTCCCAGTAATTTCTTCCTTTAACAATTCCCGTTTCTTCCTGTCATACTCCCTTGGCACCACCAGATCAAAAATCAGGTTGATCTGATTGGCCCCCTCTATCATACGAAAATCGTGAAAGGAAATCCTGGGATCTATTTCCCTTAAAACATTTTCAACCATACATCCAAATTCCATTACCCTGGAATTCTTGGTTTCCACCGGGTCCATGTGGATCACCAGAAATATTCCAAATTTTCTTAAAGCTTCCCTTTCGATCCTGTCGATGACCTCATGGGACACCTCTACATTTACATCATTGGGCACCTCCGCATGAATGGATGCCATGCGCTTGGAGGGGCCGTAATTATGGACGATCAGATCGTGGCTTCCCACGATTCCATCATAGCTTTCCACAAACTCCGTAATCTCATCATATAATTTGGCGTCAATCGGTTCTCCGATCAGGGGCGAAAGAGTGTCCTTTGCAATGCTCACCCCAGCCCACATGACAATAAGGGAAACGATAAGTCCCACGATCCCATCAATGTTAAGCCCCCAAATGCCGTAAACTATGACTGAAAACATAGTGGAGGAGGTTGTGATCACATCTCCCATGGAATCTGCCGCTGTGGCTTTCATGACCGCAGAATGCACTCTCTTTCCCAGGGTTTTGTTAAACCGCCCCATCCACAGCTTTACGCAGATGGAAAGAAGCAGAACCACAACGGATACGGCCCGGAATGTCATTTCCTCCGGGTGCAGGACTTTCCCCAGCGAAGTTTTAAAAAGGGAAAAGCCCACCTGTATGACTAAACAGGCCACAATAAATGCGGCAATGTATTCCAGCCTGCCATGACCAAAGGGGTGATCCTCATCCTCCGGTTTCCCGGCCATTTTCACACCCACAAATCCAACGATGGAAGAAGCTGCATCAGAAAGATTGTTAAAGGCATCTGCCATTACGGAAATACTACCAACCAAAAGCCCAATAAAAAGCTTTGCTCCGAACAGAACCACATTGCAGCAGATTCCCACCGTGCTGGCCATGAGCCCATACCTTGTCCGTACCTGCGCATCATCCGTATTTTTATAATCTTTGACAAATGTCCTCACTAAAAAATCAGTCATAGCACTCCTTTCTCCCTCTAAGCCTTATAACGGACTTTCTCCAGAAAAAGGCCTTCCGGCGGCGCCGTATAGCCTGCCGCCTCCCGGTTCCTGGCTTCCAGAATTTCCGGAATTTCCTCAGGCCTGCGCTGCCCTGATCCCACCTCGATCAGCGTTCCCGTAAGAATTCTGACCATATGGTACAAAAAACCATTTCCTGTAAAACGTATGAAAAGTCTGCTTCCCTGCTGCTCAAATTCAACTTTGTTTAATGTTCTCACCGTGGACTTCTTCATCCTGCGGTT
>JASGGP010000248.1:0-7427 GCA_047604985.1 Lacrimispora sp. | reverse complement strand
CTTTGATAAAATCGTACAACTCGGCAGGCACCGTAACCCCTTCCTCAAACCGTTCCAAAGCGCTTTCCATAAATTTCAGCAGCCGGTACAGTTCAAAAGTTTCCGGCATGGAGGAGCCCAGCAGGCCGGGCAGGCCATTTAAGGCGTCATACCAGCCCGGTTTTCCCGCCTCCATTTCTATGCCCAAGCCGGACATATCTAAAGAAGCGGCTTTGTTGGCGGCCAGCACCGCCAGCTTTGTCATCAGGTTTGTGACATAAACGGTTCCCTTTCCGTAATCCGTGCGCGCATTTTCCCTTAAAGCCTTATTTAAGGCTTCCTCCTCCCTTACCTCATAAAGGGCATGGTACTGCCTGATTCCCTGTTCTGTCTGCACATAGCGCTCACGCCGCGGCTTCACCGCTGCCCTTGACTCATAATAAGTATAGGTTTTATCGGAAAACAGCAGATGCTCTTCCATTTCAGGATAAACGGAAAGATAGGATTCTATGAGATCAAGATGGTAGGTCCAGTGGTCGGTCCAGTAGCCTTCCCCAAAGTCCCCGTGGAATTTTGCCGTGCTGTGGTCCACTGCTTCACTTAAAAATTCCTCCCTGCCGCAGTCCAGGGAAATGGAGTGCTGTTCCAGAAAGGCAAACAGGCTTCCCGGAGAAAATTCCTTTTCTAAAAACGCCTTCACAAGGCTCTGTCCTGCCTCTTCCACATGCTCTAATATCTTATCCTTATTGACCGCTTCATAGGTAACCTGCTTTACAACCAGGGGATTATACCCATCCAGCTGCAGCAGATTGAAAAACAGCTTAATGTTATGGTCCTTCACATAGGGCGTAAACAAAACGTCACTTCTCCGGTTCTGGTTCACATCCCTGAAATTTCCGTTTCCCTGAGAGTAATACTCGGGAACCATGGAAAAGTCATTGTAATCCCGCTCCATATCCCCGTGCTTCCTGGAATACACGTAAAAGACCGAATCCTTCCCTGTCTTTATGGGGAAGCCGCCCCGCAGCACATTGTCCACGTAGGTCTGCTTACAGTAGGCGTCAAAAACAGGATCAGAGGTTTTCGTTTCTATGAAGCTTCCAAGCTCCTCTGTCTTTTCTGCCGCCCGGTTGTATTTATCCTCAAAATAGCTTCTGTCCAGGGTTCCTGCCCCGTAGTCTGCCAGGATCTCCTTGGCTGAGGCCTGACCTGTCACGCTGTTCCAGCCTATGACCTCCCCGGCGGAGAGCGTCCCGGTAAGGCAGGAAAAGCCGGATGGCACAAGGTTCTGGGTGATCTGCTTTTTTTGCAGAAGCTCTTCCAGGCTGTGACGGATCATGCCCACAGGATGCTCTAATGACGTATCGTGTTCAAATACGAGCTCCGGATCTGCAATCACCGGAAGCAGCCGGCCGGACGCTGAGAAAGAAAGCATGAAATTTCCTTTTTCCACCTTTGAAACAACTGCCGAATCCCCGGTGCTGTACCGCACCCGGTAATAAGGCCTTCCTTTCTCCACATCCTCCACCTGCATCCAGGCTTTCATGGTCTGGGCCATTTCCTTCATTTCTTTTAATCCGATCCCATAGGGGATGATCCCGGGCATTCCATCCAGAACCTGAAGATCTATCTGCTCCCGGGAGATATTTTGGACGGTAACGCTTCTCACCAGGCCGGCAACTGTTTCATCGGGAAGGGTGTAATAGAGAACATTGGTCTTTAAGCCTTTTTCGTAATTGAGCTCTTCCAGCTCCAACTCATTCATGCCCACATACATCCGGGTCTTCACCCGGTCATGGCGGAAAGGTTCGTACACTTCACCTTCAATCTTTATAAAGGTGCGAAAGCCCATATTCCGCACAAGCTGGTATGCCTGATGGGCCGGGTAAAATTCCATAATGGAATGATTCTTGTTTTCCACCCCAAAGCTTGCAACCCCCTGGCCCCGGTTGGTATAAAAGCACCAGAGAGGAATGCCGTAAATCCCGCTGATTCCCGGAAGAAAGCTGGAAAAGGGGGGCTTCCGGTTATAATCTTCTATAATAAATCTTCCTCTTGCATCAAACATAATCCTGTTATCCTTTCACCGCGCCTGCAACAAGACTGTCCTGGATCTGATTGCTCAGCATAAAGTAAATAACAATGGTCGGCAATGTGGCAATTACCATGCCAGCTCCGATCAGCCCCCAATCCGTGGAGTACTGGCCAGCAAAGGACATAATGCCTACGGGCAGGGTCCGGTACTGGTCGCTGTCCACAAAGGTATTGGCTAACATCAGCTCATTCCACGTTCCCAAAAAAGTGAAAATGGATGCAGTTGCAAGAGCCGGCTTAATGATGGGAAGTATGATGAAGGCAAAGCACCGGAAAATCCCGCAGCCGTCAATACAGGCGGCTTCTTCAATTTCCATGGGGATGCTTTTATAAAATCCTGTTAATATCATGATGCTCATGGGAAGGGCCCCTGCAATATAAGGAATGAGAAGTCCCAAGTACCCGCCCTTTAATCCGGTTTTATCAAGGACCTGAAACAGTGGCAGCAAGGCGGCCTGGGCCGGAATCATGATTCCAAGTGCAAAGGCCCCGAATACCAGGGATTTGAGCTTCCATCTCATTCTGGCTATGGCATAGGCAGCCATGGCGGACAGCAGTCCTGCAACAGCCACAGTTACCATGGAATAGAATACGGAGTTTAGAAAGTACCGGACCAGGCTGGTCTGGGTAAATGCATTTCCATAATTTTCCCATCTCCAGACATGGGGAAGACCTATGACATTTTCTCCGAAAATCTCTCCGTTTCCCTTTAAGGAGAACGTGAACAGCCAGTATAAGGGAAAAAGCTGAGTCAGCGCGATCAGGCACAGCAGCAAAAACTTTATATTTTTTTTCATTTTCATATGACCGCCTCCTCTCTTATATTGCAGATGCGTTTTCTTCCGCTTTTTTAAACAGCCTGCTCACAATAAAGGTGAAAAGCAGACATTCCACCACAATGAAAAATGCCTGTGCGCTTCCATACCCATACAGCCCCCTGCGGAACAGATTATTGTACATCAGGGTTGCGGGCACCTCACTGGCATGGTTTGGCCCGCCGCCTGTCATGACGTAAATGAGGTCAAAGGCCCTTAAGGAACCGGTAATGGAAAATATAACGCAGGTCTTGATCACAGGGGCAAGAAGGGGCAGGGTTATTTTCGTATTCACCTGCCATTTACTGGCGCCGTCAATCTGAGCCGCCTCGTAATAATCCTGGGAAATGGACTTAATTCCCGCGTAAAAAATCAGCATATGATAGCCGATGTACTGCCACACCGCAGGGATTAAGGTGGAGAGAAATGCGGTCCTGGGATTTGAAAGCCAGGAATAGCTGAAATCAGAAGCCCCCAGAGCCCGGATCACGTGGTTTAAAAGTCCATATTCGCTGTGAAACATCTTCATCCACAGCTGGCCGATTACCATACTGGATATTACCACCGGCAAAAAGTAAACAGTCCGGAAAAACTTCTCTCCTTTTACCCCTCTTGCCAGAACCATGGCCAGAAGCAGGGAAATGGGAAGCTGAAAGAGTAAGGAAGCTCCCACTAAAAGAAGGGAATTTAAAATGGCCTTTACAAAGTGGCGGTCCTCGCCAAACATCCTTATATAATTCCCAAGTCCGATAAAGTCCATTTTCCCGATGCCGTCGTACTGGAAAAGGCTGTAGGCTCCCGAAATAAAGAGCGGTATAATCGTAAAGCTGATAAACAGGATGAGTGCAGGCAGCACAAAGCAGGCCACATGGCTCTTTTTCCCCAACATTTTATTCATGATCAAATCTCCTTGTACAAAAAAGGGAGTATCGCCTGTTTCCGTAAGCGATACCCCTTTGCTCTTACTTACTTATTGATAGCCGCCTCATGTTCTTTTATAAACTCACTGACGTCGGCATTGGGGGCGAACAGCGTCTGCACCTGCTCATTGTGAATGGTGGCTGGCTCTGCATCCAGAGAGGTATCCCAGGCAAGAACTGAGGTCTTTCCCTGGGAAAGAAGATCCTTGATCTGTACGAAGAGAGGATTCAAGCCTTTTTCATCCACATCTGTTTTCCAGCCGCTGAAGCCTGTACCTGTCTCGTAAGCAGCTTCACCCATTTTTTCATTTATGTAAATTGCAAATTTAGCTGCCTCATCCGGGTTCTTGGTGCTTTTATTTACCCAGAAGGATTCTACGAATCCGCCGCAGTAATCGGTTTCATTTCCCTTGCCGGTGATCATGGGGATTTTCATTGCCACTACGTCTTCCGGCTTGATGGTGACGGTTTTATCGGAATATATGCTGTTTGCAAACCAGCTTCCCATAAGCCTCATAGCAGCCTTTCCGGTTCCGAAAGCAGCATTGGCGTCATCATTGCTCTGTTCCAGAGGATTTGCTCCAAATGCGCCCATTTTGTATAACTCCTGGACCTTATTTGCAGCATCTTCATATCCTTCTCCGCCAAAGGGAGTTTTGCCGGTCAGCATCTTGTTGATTTCTTCGGCTCCTACGGTTCTGAGAGCCAGGGCCTGATAGATAAATGCCGCATTCCAGCCGTCCTTTGCACCGGAAGCCAGAGGAGTCACCCCGTCAAGCTTTGACAGCTTTTCCACTGCGGCAACCAGCTTGTCGTAGGTATCCGGAAGCTCTGCACCTGCCTGGTCAAATAAAGCCTTGTTGCAGTATAAGGTCATGTACCAGGAAAAAGAGGGAAGAGAATATGTCTTTTCATTGTATTCAAAGGCTGCCGTAGATCCCTCCAGCAATTTCCCCTTAACCTCATCGGTAATATAGGAATCCAGAGGAAGCAGCTTATCCGCATTGATCATCTTTCTTGCGGTTCCGGCTCCCCAGTAATAGAATACGTCGATGCCCTTTGCATCTCCTGCAAACTCCGCGGAGATCTTAGTCTTATAGGCCTCTGTATCCAGGGTCTGGGTGTTGATTTCCACATTGGGATTTTCCGTTATGTAAGCGGCAACCGCTTCGTCATATTTCTTCTTCAGTTCATTGGTATCATTGGACCACTGGTGCCAGACATTCAATACCACTTTTTCACCCCCGGAACCTCCTGCGGGGGCGGAGCTGCCTTTGCCCGCGCACCCGGTCATTCCCGCTGCCAGGGCTGCCGTCAGTATCACGGCTGAAACTCTTTTTAACGTTCTTTTTTTCATTTTAAACTCCTCCTGGGTTTTCTTTGTTTCATGCTGATATCAGTATACTGAAACTCCCTCTTTTACTCAATTTAATATTTTGACCCAAAAGGTTAGAAATTTTACTACCTATGCTTAAACTCCTTAACAGTTACGCCCACATGCTTTTTAAAGCAGATGCTGAAGTAATGGGAATCTCTAAAACCCACCCTTTCCGCTATTTCATATACCTTTAAATCCGTTGTATTGAGAAGACGGATGCTCTCTTCGATCCTCTTTTTTAAGACGTATTCAATCAGGCTCTGTCCTACCTCTTTTTTAAATACCCTGCTTAAGTAGCTTTCATTGGAAAAGACTGCCGAGGCTACGGTTTTAAGAGACAGGCCGGGATCACAAAAGTTTTTATCGATATATTCCAGGGCCTCGTTTACCACCTTATTTCCCTGCTTTGCCTTTTTGCCGTTGTGATAGCTTAAAATCAGGCGGATGGATTCCTCTAAAAACAGACGGCATTCCTCCACCGTCTGGATGGACCGTATGGATTCATACAGCTTTTCTTCCCCTATGAGCTGTTCTAAGCTGTCCCCGTACTTATTGAGGGTGCTCCCCGCCTTGGACATTAAATCCATGGCCATGAGCCTTAAATATTCCACTTCCGTTACCCTTGAATTCTTAATCCCGTTCACATAGTCTTCCAATGCGGCAGATACCCTGTCGGAAATCCCATTGGTCAGGGAAAAGAGGAAATCCTCCCAGTCAAAGGCCAGCTTATCCGGATTCTTTTCCATGACGCGAAGATATTCCTCATAGGTGATGATCCGGTTGCCCCCTAGCAGCACCGATGCGCTGAGGGCGTTTTCCGACTCGGCAAAGGCCTCTGCGATTCCGGCATAGCCCTTGCGGCTCCGGCTGATGCCAATGGTGGAATAAATTTGGTCCTCCGCCAGCCTTTGATGAATCTGCCTGGCAATTTCTCCACTGTTATCTACGATTTCTGCAGTACAAAACACCACGATATTTTTCATGTAATGAAGGAAAGATATGGTACCGGCAATGGGGCTTTTTCCGAGAAGGTCCATTGCCCTTTTGTGAACCTCTTCCTTTAAGTGGATGTTGATGCAGCAGCATGCTTCCATCAGGGCTTCACAGCCGTAGGCAAGAAGCTTTTTCTCCGCTTCCTCCTCACTGGTCCGCTTTTCCACCAGCCTTTGAAAAAAGCTTTCCATCAAGATGTCCTGGTCCGCAGAAACACTCTGCTTTAACAGCTCCACCTCCTGCTGGTGGGCCTTTTCCTTTGTGATTTTTTCTTTGATTCTCAAGGTGATTTCTTTCAGCTCATTCATGTCAATGGGCTTTAAAAGGAAATCCTCCACTCCCAGCTTCACCGCCCGTCTTGCGTATTCGAATTCCCGGTAACCCGTGATCATAATTACGTGGACGTTCTCATCTAAAGCTGAAATATTTTCCGCAAGCTCCAGTCCGTCCATATGAGGCATGCTGATATCGGTTAAAACCAGCTCCGGCTTTCTGTGCTTGATAAATTCCAATGCTTCCGCGCCGGAGGAGGCCTCCCCGATTACTGAAAATCCATGCTCTTCCCATGGAAATCCTCTGTTGATCAGCACCCGTTCCAGTTTTTCATCATCCACAATCAGCACTTTGATCTGCATGTTCCAACCCTTTCGTTTCCATACGTTTCACTCTTACTGCTATTTCCGTTCCATTTCCGATCTCACTGTGAATGAGTACCGGCTGCTTGATTCCATGGTAAAGGGTAATTCTCTGCATCAGGTTATAAAGGCCGAATCCCGATTTTCCTGTCACTGTCCGGCCTTCCATGATTTCTTCGATCTTTTCCTCGCTCATGCCCACCCCGTCATCGGACACCAGAAATATGATTTCATCTTCATCGGAAAAGACCTTGATGGAAATGACGCCCTTTCCTTCCCTTGGCTTGATTCCATGGTGGACGGCGTTTTCTACCAAAGGCTGTAAAAGCAGCTTTAGGATTCTGCAGTCTTTCACCTCTTCTTCCACGTCCACCTCTAATTTTATTTCATTGTCATAACGGATATTTAGGATGGTCAGATAGCTTTGTATACAGCTGATCTCATCCTTTACCGTAATAAAATCCATTCCGCTGTTTAAGCTGTTTCTGTAAAAGCTGCCCAGAGCCTGGGTCATTTTAAAGCAGTTATCATAATCCTGCATAAGGGCAAGGGCAGATACTGCGTCAAGGGTGTTGTACAGGAAATGAGGATTGATCTGGGCCTGGAGTAAGTT
>JASGGP010000247.1:0-7440 GCA_047604985.1 Lacrimispora sp. | reverse complement strand
TATCCACGCGGTAGAACCGTTCAAACACGTGCTCCTGGAATTCTTCAGGAATTCCGATCCCGGAATCCGCCACCTTTACATAGAAGAACTTGTGATCCGCGTCCAGGGTCACCCGGACCCAGCCTCCGTCCACGTTATACTTGATGGCATTTTCAACCAGATTGCTGAGAGCCAGGGACAGCTTCATCTCATCCACGTCGGCCGTAACCTCACGGATGCTTTCAAAGGTCAGCTCCACGTTGCGCTTTCCTGCAATGGGACGGAGTCTCTTTAAGATCAGCTCCATAAGCCCGTTGATGTTCACCTGGGCGATATTTAAATTACCTCCCGCAACCTTGTCCATGCGGACCAGGGCCAGCAGATCGTCGATGATCTTGCTTTCCCGGTCAATTTCATCGGAAATATCACTCATAAATTCCCTGTACAGCTCCATGGGAACGTCCTCCATTCCCACAAGGGAATCTGCCAGCACGCGGATGGAGGTGATGGGCGTCTTCAGCTCATGGGAAACGTTTGACACAAATTCCTCTCTGGACTGATCCACCGCTTTCAGCTTCTTTAAGGTCATGTTAATGGTTTCCGTAATCCTCATGGTTTCCGTATAGCCCCGTGAGCTGATGCCCTCCAGCATGTTTCCTTCCGCCGCCAGATTCAGCACCCGCTGCAGCTCCTTAAAGGGCTTCATCAAAAGCTTTACAAGGAGAAACACCAGAATTGCCAGAACGAAAAAGATCATGAGGCGCAGAAATGTTCCTTTTTCCGATACCGAGATCATCCTGTTCAGCAGATCCTCTGTAGAAGAGGTGACGATCATGACTCCGGAAATTTCCTTTTCCTGGCTGTTGGAATAAATAGGTATGGTCAGCGCCGAATAATGCTTATCTGAATTATATTTGCTGCTGTTTTCCCCGTCAAAGCACCGGATCACTTCCTCAGACACGTTGATCTTTCCCACGGAAAGGGAAAATGTGTCGCTGATTATCTTGAAATTCCGGTTCACAATGATGATGCGACCGTTGAACATGTCCGCTTTCACGGACATTTCATTTCCAGAAGAGGATCTCTTGGTTCCATGGTAAGATACCCGATCCTGGTCATCTTGTTGCTTAAAATCAGGCACTGATTCTGGATCTCCTGCATCCTGGAATCTATAAGGTTTTGGCGGTAGGCGCTCATCATGACCCCGTTCTGGATCAGCACAGGCAGAGCCCCTACTACCAGAAATGTCAGGATCAGAGTGGTCCGCAGGCTCATGGTCCGCAGACTAATGGTCCGGGGAAAACGGGCCCAAAAGTTTGATATTATCTTCTTCATATTTCCAAATTTTTCGTGCAGGTGACAGCCAGCGTCCCTGGACCCACATGGCAGCATATGCTTAAAGAAAGGTCATCCACGTAAATCTCTCCTGTCCTGGGAAACAGTTCCTTAAGCTCCTGCTTAAATTCCATGGCCGCCTCTTCATTATCAGTATGGACAACATTGATGGTAGAGTAAAGTCCCTCCGGATCTCCGAAGCGCTCTTCCATGTCCTTTTTAATTGCCGTTATCATCATGGATTTGGCCTGTTTCATGGTTCTTGCCTTGGCAAAGGCGTCCAGCTTTCCTCCCTGAATGGTAAGGACCGGCTTGATCCTCAGGAACGAACCAAGCAAGGCTGCTGCCGGGGTAATGCGCCCACCCTTTTTCAAATATTCCAGGGTATCCACTGTGATGTAAATGGAAGAGTCCTGCTTGGCTGCCTCCAGCCTTTCCTTTATCTCTTTGCCGTCCATTCCCTTATCCGCCAGGCCTTTTGCCTCCAGAACGGACTGCCTCTGAGTCACTGAAATCCGCTGGTTATTGACGACGAAAACCTTTCCCTCAAAATCCTCCGCCAGCACAAGGGCTGTCTGGCAAGAGCTGCTTAAGCTGCTGGACATAGGGATGTAAACCACTTGGTCATACTCCGTAAGAAGCTTGCTCCACAAGTCCATAATATCTGCCGGAGAGGGCTGGGAAGTGGAAATATCTGCTCCTGTCCTCTGTTTTTCATAAAACATTTCACGGGTCAGGCTCAAATCCTCGTAAAAGGTTTCCCCATCCACCATAAATGGCATGGGCACCACATAAATCCCGGCCTCTTCCGCCTGTTTTTGCGTGATCCCGCTGTTACTGTCTGTTACTATGGCTGCTTTCATCTCTGTTCTCCTTTAATTCTCGGTCTGGGCATCCAACTCCGCCTCATGGGCAGAAGTATAAAGCTGGTAGTACATCCCTTTCTTTTCAAGCAATTCCTCATGATTTCCTTCTTCTATTATGCTGCTGTCTGACAGCACCAGAATCCGGTCCGCTCCCTGAATGGTGGTGAGGCGGTGGGCAATGGTTAAGGTAGTCCTGCCTTCCGCCAGCCGGTCCAGGGACTGGGATACCAGATGCTCGCTCTCATTGTCAAGAGCAGAGGTGGCCTCATCCAGAATGAGAACCGGCGGATTTTTAAGGAATACCCGGGCAATGCTGATCCTCTGCTTCTGTCCTCCGGAAAGCTTTACGCCCCGTTCTCCCACATAGGTCTCATACCCGTCCTTTAATCCTGTAATAAATTCATGGGCTCCGGCAAGCTTCGCCGCCCGGACCACTTCCTCCTTGGAAGCCCCCGGATGCCCGTATTCAATGTTTTCAAAGACGGTGCCGGAAAATAAATAAACATCCTGCTGAACCACGCCAACGGTACCTCTGAGACTTTCCAGAGTCACATTGCGGATATCCTGCCCGTCAATCAGGATCTTCCCCTTCGTCGGATCATAGAAGCGGGGAATTAAGTTGCACATGGTGGTTTTTCCGCCGCCGGAGGGGCCAACCAAAGCCACCTTCTCTCCCGGTCTGATCACCAGATTAATGTCAGAAAGCACCGGATTGTGATCATCGGGGTATTCAAAGGAAACCTGGTCAAAGGTGATTCTGCCCTTTATCTCGTGAAGAGGTTCTGCTCCCTCTTCGTCAAAAATGTCCACGCTGGCATCCATAAGCTCCATAAATCGCTCAATTCCTGTCATCCCCCGCTGGAACTGCTCCGCAAATTCGATGATCCTTCGGATGGTTGACAGAAGTGTTGTCACATATAGGGTAAAGGCCACCAGATCGCCTGGCTCAATAACTCCCCTTACCATAAAAATGCCGCCTGCGACAATGACTACCACATACATCAGTCCGTCAAACATCCGGATGGTGTTCTGGAACGCAGCCATATATTTATAGGTCTTTCTCTTGATGTTCAAAAACTCCAGGTTATCCCGGTTAAATTTTTCAATTTCAATCTTTTCATTGGCAAAAGCCCTGACCACACGGTTTCCTAAAAGACTGTCCTCAATCCTGGCATTGAGCTCACCGATATGGTTTCTCTGATGCTTAAAGGCTCTTCTCACCTGAAGGTTAAAATAGGTGCAGGAAATTGCCATGATGGGGATCAGCAGGAAAATGATTAAGGTCAGCGGAAGATTGATGCCTGCCAATATAATAAAGGATACCACTGTCTTTAAAAAAGCGATAAGATTCCTCGGGACAGTGATGGGCAAATTCCGTCACATCAAACAAGTCGCTGGTAATCCTGACATGATCTGCCCCACCTTTGTATTGTTAAAGAAATTATCCGACAGCTTCTGTAAGTGCCCGAAAGCGTCCTCTCTCATGTCGGTCTCAATGGCGGCTCCCATAACATGACCGGTGTAAGCCATGTAAAAGCTGGCCATTCCGTCGATGATTCTGAGGCCGAAATACATTGCGCCGATGGTCACAATGGTCTGCACCGTTAAGGAGGTCAGATCCTTTAAGCCTTGATTGGTGATATAGCGCAGAATCAGCGGCAGCACCATCTCGCAGATTGTGGTCAGCGACGCACAGAATAAGTCCATGACCATGACTTTTGTGTACTTTTTATAATAGGGCACAAAGCGTTTCAGCAATGTACCGGTTTTCATCTCTTTTTGATTCATATTATCCTCTATCCTGTAATTTTAATGGTTTTTATCAGATCAAGAGCCCAGTCTCTTTCCCCCGGCTTTCTGCATATGACATTGATATTCATCCGCTGTTCCTCATAAAGCACCTGAGCCGACATCTTATATAAGGTTTCCCCGTTCTGCTCCTCAGGTTCATAAAAAGCGACCCGCGCCCTGGCCTTGCCTATATCAAAGTCCAAAAGCTCTCTCCGTCTGCCCTGTTCAAACCACTGTTTTTTAAATTCTGCCGGACACCCTCAAAAGACGCCACATAGACATAGTACTCGTGTCCGCCGTACCCGGTCCCGTCGTAGTACCGGTCCATGATGCCTTTTTCCGCCTCATCAAAGAGGAAATTTCCCGGCATGGCAAAGCTCATATTGCCTATTTTACGGTAAACCAGAGCTTTTCTGCAGCCTACGGAAAGTTCCTCCCCCATGGAAACCGTATCTGCCAGGCTCACTGGAATGTGCTCGTCAAGATTACAGATTTCTAAATATTCCTTTTTCGGAAACGGCAGCTTCCGATCCATGGAAAGGGCCTTTTCCAGATGGCGGATAATGGACTGGTTCACCTGCCGGTCTTCGTTGCTCCGCCTGGAGGGCATGAAATAGCAGGACTGGTGCAGCAGCACAAGAGCACTGTTTCTGTAAAACCGGGCATCCTTTTCGATCTCATTCCATACGAAAAAATCCTTTGCAAAGGCCGCGCTCATTCCGGAATGGGTCATCCCCTTTATCTCCTGAAATGAAAAAGACCGGTTATGAGTGATGAGCCTGCCTTTCTGGCGCTCCGGGACATAATAAGCCGCTGGCCAGCAAAAAACAGGCTCTCCATTCTCATCCCAGTGAGATACCAGCTCCATTAAATTGGAGAACCACTGATAAAAATATTCCTGCCTCATGGCGAGGAAATCCCTTTTAAAGAAATATCCGGTCCGGTCCTCCACGCTGAGGGCCAGCTTTTCCCTTTTTGCAAGGCTTTCCAGAAAATCAATAACTGCAGAATGGAATCCAGGTCCCGCAATATTAGTCTGGCTTTCCCCCTGGTATCTCCTCTTGTTCCATTTCAGCCATATATACCCTTACGGGCACAGCTGCACCACCAGAAACCCTTCCGCCCGGAAGCAGCCGTATCCCATCTCCTTTGCCAGACTTCTCGCCATAAATTCCGCTGACTGGCTGTTCCATTTCACTCCGGAAAATATTTTTTTCCTTGGTTCCAATGAAAACCTGACCCTTATACTCATGTTTAACCCTTCCTAACATATCTTTCTATATTCTATCGTATTTTCACTGGAAAGGGAAGTATAAAACGAGTACAGATTAAAAAAGGTTATTATTCATCCATGCCATTCATAATTTGGCGGATGGGGCCCCGCAAATATTTCTGCATGGCTGAGTAGAAACAAAAAGAGGGCTTCCCAGCAATTCCACCGGAAAGCCCTCTTTTTTATAGAAATTTATCTCACAAGCAAAGATTTTCCTGTCATCTCTTTCGGCTGCTTCAGTCCCAGAAGCTCAATCAGGGTCGGAGCGATGTCTGCCAGACAGCCGCCTTCCCTCAGCTTATAGGCCGGGTCTGCATTTACCAGAACAAAGGGAACGGGGTTGGTGGTATGAGCGGTAAATGGTTCTCCTGTCTCATAATCCAGAAGCTGCTCCGCATTTCCGTGGTCTGCACAGATAAACAGAACGCCGCCTGTTTCCTTAATGGCATCTACGGTTCTTCCCACACAGGCATCCACGGTTTCAATGGCCTTGATGGCTGCAGCCTCAATTCCCGTATGGCCTACCATATCCGGGTTGGCGAAATTGACGATAACCACATCGTATTTTCCTGATTTGATCGCCTCAACCAGCTTGTCGCAGACAATGGGGGCGCTCATCTCCGGCTGCAGATCATAGGTCGCCACCTTTGGAGAGGGAACCAGAATCCGGTCCTCACCCTTATTGGGCTCTTCTACGCCGCCGTTAAAGAAAAATGTCACGTGAGCGTATTTCTCTGTCTCTGCAATCCTTGCCTGAGTCATGCCGTTATCCGCCAGGAACTGCCCGAGAGTGTTGGAAATGCTTTCTTTCTTAAAAGCTACCAGTTTATGTTTAATTGTCTCATCGTAATTCGTAAAGCACACATAAGTCAGATTCAGGCGCTTTTCCCGGGCAAAGCCCTTGAATTCATCGTCACAGAACGCTCTTGTGATTTCTCTCGCCCGGTCAGGACGGAAGTTAAAGAAGATCACGGAATCGCCGTCAGAAACAGTAGCTACCGGCTTTCCGTCTTCCATTACAACAAGGGGCTGTACGAACTCATCATATACTTCCGCATCATAAGATGCCTGGATTCCTGCAGAAGCGGACGCCGCCTGGTTGCCTTCTCCCTTTGTAAGAGCATTGTAGGCCCGCTCTACCCTGTCCCAGCGGTTGTCACGGTCCATGACATAGTAACGGCCCATCACAGAGGCAACCTTGCCTACGCCGATTTCTTTCATCTTGGCTTCCAGCTCTTCTACAAAGCCCTTGCCAGATGCCGGCGGAGTATCACGTCCATCCAGGAAGCAATGAACGAAAACCCTGTCCAGACCGTTTCTCTTGGCCAGCTCAAGCAGACCGTAAATGTGGGTGTTGTGGCTGTGAACGCCGCCGTCTGATACAAGGCCCCACATATGAAGGACAGAACCGTTTTTCTTGCAGTTTTCTATTGCCTGTAAAAATTCCGGCACTTCAAAAAAGTCTCCGTCCTCAATGGATTTTGTGATTTTCGTAAGCTCCTGATATATGATGCGCCCTGCGCCCATGTTCATATGACCTACCTCGGAGTTTCCCATCTGGCCCTCCGGAAGACCAACTGCCAGACCGCTGGCATTTCCCTTTACAAAGGGACACTGGCTCATAAGCTGGTCCATGACAGGAGTCTTTCCTTCACAGACAGCGTTATGGTCGCAGTTATCATTTAATCCGTAACCATCAAGTATCATTAATACAACCGGTTTTTTACTCATAGCTTAGATCTCCTTTTCTTTATGCTCATTCTATATAATGGAAGTGCCCTGCCGGTATGCTTCTATGCCCGTAATGGGCGGGCAGCAACACGGAACCGCTTCTCTTATAATACTATATTCTACATGATTTGCGAATTTCTTGCAACTATGCTTTCGGAAAAAAACTGCTGCTCCCGCCATTTTCAGGCAGAATGCAGCAGCTTCCACTTGTTTATTTATTGTAGTTCACAATATCCCCGAATTCTGGCTTTAAGGAAGCTCCGCCTACCAGGCCTCCGTCAATATCCTGCTGTGCAAACAGCTCCGGTGCGCTCTTTGCGGATACGGAACCGCCGTACTGGATGCGGATTGCTTCTGCTGTAGCTTCATCATAGATTTCAGCGATACATGCGCGGATTGCAGCGCAAACCTCCTGCGCCTGTTCTGTTGTCGCTACCTTTCCGGTACCGATAGCCCAAATGGGCT
>JASGGP010000246.1:0-7450 GCA_047604985.1 Lacrimispora sp. | reverse complement strand
CCCAGTGCAACTGCTATTCTCTTGGCCGGTGATACCAAAACCTCTTTCATAAATCCGCTTACCATATCGTCAACCGTTGAAGAAGCTAAATTAAGGGAGCTTTCAAACACCGTAGTTATAATGACACCGGACAGCATATAGGCAATCGGATTTTCAATAAAGTCATTTTTAAAAATAGCGCCAAACACATAAACAAAGAAAAATGGAAATATTAAAGAAAAAATTAATCCTGTTTTATTTCTGATAAAAGCTTTCAGTCCTCTTTTCCACAATGCAAATACAGTATTCATATTAATCCTCCTCCCTGATCTTTCTACCTGTGATCTCCAAAAAGACATCATTAAATGTACCTTTTTTAATCTCAATATTTGTAATATCCTCTTTGTGAATACTAAGAACCTGTAATAGACGGTCCAGATTTTCAGCTTCCACCTTATAATAACCATCCTTTTTTACATGCTCAAGCTCATATTGTACCAACAGCCGTTCCAGCTCTGTTTCATTTTTTGTATTGATATATGCCTTATCCTTTGTGTACATTTTTTTCAAAGCATAGGGCGTATCATGAGCCACGATAACGCCGCCATCGATAATTGCTATTTTATTGCATATTTCTGCTTCTTCCATGTAATGTGTGGTGAGGAAGATTGTAATATTTCTCTCTTTCTGAAGCTTTATGATATACTCCCATATATGGGCTCTTGTTTGAGGGTCAAGTCCGGTTGTAGGCTCATCAAGAAATAAGACTTTAGGATAATGAATTAACCCGCGGGCGATTTCTACACGCCGTTTCATTCCACCAGATAAAGCGCCCACCAGTTTCTTTCTTTCTCCCAACAAATCTACTAATTTCAAAACGAACTGTATCCGTTCTTCCACTTCTTTTTTAGGTATGTTGTAAAAAACACAATGCATCTTTAGATTTTCTTCGACAGTCATTTTTGTATCCAGTGTGGAATCCTGAAACACAACTCCTATAGCCGATCTGACTTCACCTTTTTGATCCATAACATCTTTTCCATCAATGGTAAGTGTCCCTGAGGTCTTTTCAAAAATTGTACATAACGTATTTATGGTTGTACTCTTTCCGGCACCATTCGGTCCAAGAAAGGCAAAAATAGTTCCTTCCTCCACGCTAAAAGATATATCATTTACAGCGGTGAAATTACCGTATCTTTTCGTAAAATTTTTAACTTCGATTATTGGGTTCATACTGCTTCATCTCCTTTGCAGAATAAGTTTTTATCTGTCGGTCTATACCAGTCCATATTCTGGAATCACGGTTGCATTTAATGGCAACCCAAACAAATCATCTTTGTTTACATTTATCAGCAATTTCTTTCAAAACATAATAGTTAATTATTACATTTACGTTTTATATTGTCAATATATGTTCTTTTTCCTATGATACGGATTGATTTCTTCCGCGGGTATCCGGGCATGCCGGAAACAGCAAGAATTCGGACGGTGCAAAAGCAATGGTGGGAGCCAAGTTGTCTCAGCTCCCACCATCGTTTTTATGAATACTTACAATTGCAAAGCAAAAATCCGCTTAAGCTCTTCCATGGACACCTTGGGCTCCCGCTCTTCTGTTAAAAGCCCGTTCACCTCCTGCATGACATCTGTCAGCTGGGTATAGCAAAAGCCGTTAAATCTTCCGCTGCGGATCAAAAATTCCGTAACAGGGCCCAGGCGGTCTAAAAAGTCTTTCTCATCTTTCACCTTTTCATAATAGCCCCAGCCCTCCTCTTCCTCTTTTTCAAATGCGATTCCGCCGTATTCCGTAAGGATCACCGGCTGCCCCTGATATTTATTTCCCTCTGCAAACAGATAGCGGCTTTCCGCAAAGGTCTCACAGATCCGGTCCATATTCCCTTCATTGTACTTTTTCACGGTGTCCGGAAACAGCGCATAATCATGCACCGCACAGATATCCGTCTCCTCCACCTGCTCCCAACCGTCATTGGAGCTTACCAGACGTAAGGGGTCCATGGCGCGAAGTAAAAAGGTGAGCATCCGGCAGTAATTCTGCTGGGCAAGGTCTGTACGCACATTGCGGACACCCCAGCTTTCATTGACAGGAACCCAGGTGACGATGGAGGGATGATTATAGTCCCTCTCCACAAAGTGTAACAGCTCTGACGAGGATGCCTCGATGGCGCGGTCATTGAATTCATAGGCGCTTGGAAGCTCGCCCCACACCAGAAGCCCCAGCTTATCCGCCCAGTAATAATACCTGGGATCTTCGACTTTCTGATGCTTTCTGGCTCCGTTAAAGCCCATTTCCTTTGTCAGCAAAATGTCTTTTCTGATAGCCTCATCGCTGGGCGGCGTTAAAAGAGATTCCGGCCAGTAGCCCTGATCCAGCACCAGGCGCTGGTAATAGGGAGTCCCGTTTAGAGAAATACATCCATTGGCCGCTTCAATACTGCGCATGCCAAAGTAAGTATTTACCCGGTCCTGGCAGCCATCTCCCGTCCCCTTTAAAACTCTCACTGTCACTTCCACAAGATTAGGCTCCTCCGGCGTCCACAAAAGGAGATTTCTCCGGGTGTCATAATCAGGAAAGGCCAGCACGGTTTTTCCGTAGCCATGGCGGCAAATGAGATACTGCCGCCCCAGGGGCGTCTTCCCGCCTTCGGCAAAAGCCCTGACCTCCACCTCTGTTTCCTCATCACAGGAGAGAAACACCTCACACAGGGCAGAAAGCTCACTGACCCTTGGGGTAAGCTTTACCCGTTTCACGTATACATTCCCTGTATATTCCAGCCTTACGCTTTGCCAGATTCCTGTAGACGGCGTATACCAGCAGCCGAATTTTTCTCCGGTCCAGGTCTGCTTTCCCCTGGGCTTATCCGGCCGGTTGTCATCCCTTACTTCTGCTACCAGAGTATTGGCCCCCTCCTTCACCGCTTTGGTGATATCCAGTTCAAAAGGTGTGTATCCGCCAATATGGCTGCCCAGCAGCTGCCCGTTCACCCAGATTCTGGCCTCATAATCCACTGCGCCGAATTTTAAGAGAAGTCTTCCATCTCCCAGCTTCTTTTCATCCACGTGAAAGGACCTTCGGTACCAGACCACAGAGTGGTCTTCCGTCTGACCGATTCCGCTCATCTCTGACTGATAGCAGAAAGGAACCAGGATTTCCCGGTCAAACACAGGTTGATCAAAGGAAAATTCTCATCTTCCATTTAAAGTCTCCCACGTTTCTCTTACAAAATCGGGCCTTGGAAATTCAGGCCTTGGAATCATCTGCTCCATAACTGTCTCCTTTTAAATGCCTTCCGGCAGTTTTTCACTTATCCTTTTAAGCCTTCTGTGCTGATTCCCTCTACCAGATATTTCTGGAAAAACACGAAAATCAGGAAAATTGGCACAACAGAAAGTGTTGCCATGGCAAACATGGCGCCCCAGTCCGTAATGGAGGTGGGATCTGCAAACATTTTCAGTGCCAGGGACACGGGGTAGGTGCTGGGCTTATTTAAGTACAGCAAAGAACCCATAAAATCGTCCCATTTCCACATAAAGGAGAAAATGGCGCAGGTCACCAGGGCCGGCAGAATCAGAGGCAGAATGATCTGGAAAAAGATTCCGTAATAGCTGCATCCGTCAATCTTGGCTGCCTCATCCAGATCTCTTGGAATTCCGTAAATAAACTGGATGATCAGAAAAATAAAGAAAGCTCCTCCGAAGTAATTGGGCACAGTCAGCGGCAGGAAGGTTCCCACCCAGCCCAGCTTATTGAAAATAATATACTGAGGAATCATGATGATCTGAAACGGCAGCATCATGGTCACCAGCATGCAGATAAACCAGAAGCCCCGTCCTTTAAACTTAAGCCGTGCGAATCCAAAGGCAATAAATGCCGAAGAAAAAACGGAGCCAATGGTTCCCACAACAGAAAGGAAAAAGGAATTTCCAAAGAATACGGCAAAGCTGATTCCAGCAAAGCCTTTCCAGCCATTTGCATAATTTTCTGCATGGAATACCTTTGGGATTAAGCTGCTGGCGCTGGAAAATATCTCATTGTTTTCCTTAAAGGAGCTCATCACCATCCAAAGTAAGGGATAAATCATGGTCAGCCCTCCGAGAATGATAACCGCTGCGGCAATTATATGGCCTATGTTTTCTCATTTTCCGTCTCTGCATAGCTTATCCCTCCTTCGATTCATTATAGACCCATTTGGTGGAAGACCGGAAAATCAAAGCGGTCAAAATTCCAATGACAGCCAGCATAAACCAGGCCATAGCGCTGGCATAGCCCATTTCGTGAAACTCAAAGGCCCTCTGATACTGGTATACACAGTAAAACCGGGTAGAATCCCTGGGGCCGCCGTTTGTTATGATATAGCTTTGGGTAAAGGCCATAAAGGCATTGATCATCTGCTGCACTAAATTAAAGAACAGCACAGGAGTCAGCATGGGCAGGGTGATTTTAAAAAACTGCCTGACCCTGGAGCAGCCGTCCACCATGGCCGCTTCATAAAGGCTGGCAGGAATCTGCTTTAACCCGGCAAGAAAGATCAGCATGGAGGAGCCGAACTGCCAGACGGATAAAAGAATCAGGGTCCAGATGGCGGTATCCTTTCTTCCCAGCCAGGCAATATCTCCCGGCATCCCCAGAAAGCTTAAGATTGCATTGATTACGCCGTCACTGGCAAAAAGCCGTCTCCAGAGCACTGCCACCGCTATGCTGCCGCCCATAATGGAGGGCAGGTAATAAACTCCCCGCATGAACCCGGAAAACCTTGTGGTCCTCGTAAAAAGCAGGGCCACGAAAAGGGCCATGGCAAGCTTTAAGGGCACCGATACCACTGCATAAAAAAAGGTGACTCCAAAGGTCTTCCAGACCTTGACATCGTCGGTGAACATCCGTACATAATTGCCGATTCCGATAAATTTGGGAGTGCCCAGCACATCGTATTCAGTAAATGAAAGCCCAAAGGAAATGATAATGGGAATGGCTGAAAAGGCCAGAAATCCTATGATAAAAGGAAGAATGAACACATATCCCGCAACACTTTCCTTGTAAATAGAAAATGTTGTGCTTTTTTTCTTTTTCACCAATTTTTCCTCCTTAAAATATGCCTGAAAATTTTCTGCCGGCAAAGCGCCTTGAAAATTTTCAGGCAACAGTCACGCGGATATCCGCAATCCGCTTCGCTACTTGATTCGGTTAAATTCTAATTCTGTTCATGTAATCCTTTAGGACTGGGCTCCTTTTTTCAAAAGCTCTGTGGCCGTCTCATAGAATTTTGCAGCTGCATCCTCCGGACTGATTTCTTTATAGCGCACCATATCTGCCAGGTCGCTTATGTCTTTTCCTATTTCTGCAGAGGCAGGAGGGAATGGGGGATCAATAGCCGTTGCCACTGAAGATACCTTTGTCACGTATTCATTAATCCTTGCGGTGGACTCATCCACAACAGGAGCAATTGCTTCTGATACAACACTGGAAATCGGCACGCCCCGTTCTCCCTTTAAGGCTTCCTTGTTTGCTTCCTCTGAATTGGTTAAATAATTAATCACATCTGCCGCTGTTTCTGGATTCTTTGAATCCTTTGCAATGCTGTAAAACATAGACGGCTTTAAAAACAGAGGCTGCTGGGCGGCATCCTTTTCCGTAGGATACATTATGATATCATACTTTAAGCCATCCTCACATTTGCTGATGGTATCGGTAATCTGATTGGAATTCATGAAAGCGCACCACTCTTTTCCCGCTGCAAACAGGCTCTGCTGATTGGTAGAGGCCTCTGCCATGGCTTCCGGTGACACGTGAAAGCCTTCATCCAAGCTATCCTTCAGCATGGAGAAATAGCGAAGAGCCACCTTATCATCAGGCATTCCCAGGGAATCGCCAGCTTCGTTATACATGGTCTGCCCTACGGCTCTGGCAAGAAACAGCATGGTCTGCTCATCGTTTGATGGAATCTCAAGCTGCATTCCTGTCTTTTCGTAAATGGTCTTTGCAGCATCAAATACTTCTTCCCAGGTAGGCTGTTCCGGAAGAGTTACACCGCATTCCTCCATCACACCCTTATTCACCAGCAGCGCCTTGGACTGGATGCCGGAGCAGATTCCATAGATCTCTCCGTCAATTTTTCCGCTTCCCATAATGGTATCCGCAATATTGGAAGTATCAATGACGCCGCTTGAAATATATTCATTTAAGCCTGCCAGCTGGTTCTTTTCTGCGTATTGGCGTATGTATGCATAGTCCATCTGGATGATGTCCGGCATATTTCCTCCGGCTGCCTGAGTGGAAAGCTTATCCCAGTAACCGGTCCAATCGGAAAATTCCACTTCAAACTTTACATTGGGATGCTCCGCCTTGTACATATCCAGAGCCTTTACGGTTCCGTCGTTTCTGGTCTGATTTCCCCACCAGCACACGCGGATGGTGACAGGCTCACCGGAAGCTGCCGTAGATCCATCTTGTGCTGAAGATGACGATATGTCCTGAGGGGCAGCCCCTTGTCCCGAAACGCTTTTTCCACTGCTGCTGCAGCCTGCAAGCGAAGTCAGGCACAGGCCTGCTGCTGCAAGAGAAACCATAATTTTCTTTGCCAGAGATCTTTTTTTCATATCTTTGTAAACCCTCCTATTTTTTCAGGGCGGCCGTCCCCGTCTGATGTTCCCAGTATACCAGAGATCTTTTAGCATTTTAATGCAAAAATCTTACTACCCGCGTGTAAAAATGTTACTTTTATAATAAACCTGTTGTTCTTTTTCCGCATTGACGATAAAATACATCTTGTATAAATAAGATTTTTCTACTGCTTTTGAACATTCCTCACAAAGGAGCACAGCCATGAACTTACACCGCTTAAAGCTGAAATATAAGCTTCTGCTGATTGTTGTAACAGTCGCTTCCACCATCACAATCTTTCTGGCCGCCGCCTTTACCTTTGCCATCCACCAGTATAATGAGCTTCTCTACCGGCAGACCGCCAACTCTCTGTCCTTTTTCTCAGATGAGATCACTTACCGGCTGAAAGATATTTCCAACGCCTCCGCTTACATTGCCTTAGACCAGAGCTTTCAGAACAACCTGGCAATCATCTGTTCCGGCAAGCCCTCCTCTCTTGCAACACAGAAAGCCCAAACAGCTATTACCGGAATTTTCACCCATTATTATACTTCAACCATTACCAGCATTACCATCCTGGCAGAAAATAACTTTTCCCTCTGGTGGGGTGCGAAAAAGCTGGATGAAACAGACACTTACATGAAGGCGCTTTTAGAACGCTGCGATGAGGAGAACGGACGGCCGGTATGGGCCCCATCCGGCAGCGGCTCCGGCGTTCTCTGCGCCAGAAAGATAAGGGAATCCAAAAATCTGTCTCTCATGCCCTTAGGCTATTTAATCATTCAGGTGGACTTAAACGGAATCGTGGATTCGCTCTTAAACTCCAGATATACAAAGGATCACGATCTGCAGATTTAC
>JASGGP010000245.1:0-7474 GCA_047604985.1 Lacrimispora sp. | reverse complement strand
CCTCAACCTGGTTCTTTCGCGAAAAATTAAGATTGTGTTATAGTACGAGTTCATATTTGTTACGCCTTCTTTGACCCGCGAGGTACGCCCCGTTTTACCTTTATATCCAGTAATTTTATTGCTTCATAAACGCAATGAAGTTCGGCTCGTATTTGTTCTTTTTCACCGTTGCTGCATTCGAGACTGTCCAATACTGCTGCTGCGGCTTTCATATAATCCCGCTTGTATTTTGCGTTTAATTCAGTCCAGTTGACACCTGCAAAGTGTGAGGCGATTCTCATATCCAAGGGTAATTTTTCTTGCTTCATCAATACTGCTATGACCGGATATCCGGGATATCCTTGCCAGTATGTCGCATTGTCGTCTGAAGCATAGATGTTCCCGTCCCAAGTAATAGTATATTCCTTGCTTTTGTCCGAAGAAAGGACTGCCGCACGGTCTGCATGCAGAATAATCCGATCATCCGCGATCGCGCTGTACGCTTCATATATCTTCTCAATCGGTGGTAATTTGTTCAACATCAGTTCACTACTTCCTTTACAGTTCAGACTTTTTATAGACGGAATAGGATATCGCGCCCGAAATCACGAGCAAAATCAGACCGATACCGATTCCAGATAATAATAGCATCGCCTGATGTCCGGAAAAATATAGGAGAATATCCTTCAAATTATCGAGAGCGTTTGTTTTCCTGCTGAGAAAAACCGCGCCTATAAAGATAAGGTATATCGGCACCATCGTAAATACATACGCTTTTGAAAAACCAAATCTAAAGTAAATGGGAAATTCAGTACCAACCGCAAAACAAAAATAGATAAAGGACAGAGCTAACGTGATTGTGAGCACAAAATTATCCGAGACCATTTCCGTTACCCGAGAAATTACATATGATATGATCCCTGCAAAAATTGCTTGAACAATACCGAAAAGAAAGGCATATAAATATCTTCCGATAACAACATCAGATTTTCGAGCGGCAAAATCCCATACAGCTTATCGAGGTGGTTTTTCTCGTATATGGAAAAAACAGTCCCGCTGAAAAATACACCGAAAACCATTATGAGAAAAATCGGTATTACTGGCTGCGCTATAATACCAAACAAAATAGAAATAAGATAGGTTAAAACTGCCATCCGATAGATTGACTTTACAGTATAAAACTCCAGCCTGACAACATTTTGTATATTACCCATGGCTCCTGCCTCCTTTACTGATAAATACCAGAATCTCATGGATGGTTGGGGCTTCAGAAGACGGCAGCAGCCCTGAAAATCGTTTCAGCAATTCATTTTCGTCCCGGTATAAATCATATTCCCATTATCAATCAAGGTAATGTAATCGGCAATTCTCTCCAGGTCCGAAGTGATATGGGTTGAAAAAAGAATACTTTTCCGCCCATCGGCGATATAGTCCTTTAATATTTCCAACAGCTCGTCGCGGGCAACGGGATCAAGTCCGCTTGTCGGCTCATCGAGGATCAAAAGCTTGGCCCATGAGATAGGGTTCACTGCCAGCATCAATTTCATTCTCATGCCGCGCGATAAATCCTTCACTTTTTTATCCGCGGGCAGTCGAAACTTTTTCAAATATTGACTGTACAGTTTGCTGTCCCATTTGCTGTAAAATCCATTAATAGCCTTTTCGACCTCGCGGACTTTCCAGATATCAACAAAAAATCTCGTCAAATACGGCAGCGATATCCTGTTTGATTTTCTGCTCATCATTTAAATTGTCGAGTCCAAATATCCTGACTTCTCCGTCATCCCGGTTCGCCATATTGAGGATTAAGCGAATTATGGTAGTCTTGCCTGCGCCGTTTTGACCCACGAGCCCCATTATAGAACCCATGGGTAAAGAAAAGAGATATTGCTGAGCGAGAAATCTGGATAGTTTTTACAAAGGTTTTTAATTTCAATCACATCGCTCATATCGGTTTCCTCTCTGCCGTTAAAGGCTCATCCCTCATTATGTTCGTACAAAATGATGCTCTCAATATAGTTTGTAAATCTCCGCAGTTCCTTTTCCTGGCCTGTGTTTATTTCACCGGCTTCATACATTCTGCGTATTTCAGAACGTTCCGCATCCAGCACCTTAAACCGCAGTTCTTCTTTTTGCTCTTCAAATCGTTCATTATACCGGTCGCCCGTGTGCTTGAATCTCTGCAGCATTTTTTCATAGTCCAAGATCACAGCATAAATGTATTCGGGATGTTCCTGGGTCCTGGCGTATTCCTCCAAGCCGGTGACAGCCGCTCCCATCGCCTTCATCTGGACCTCTCTCACAAGATGCAGATGATCCAAGCCGGCGCCGTCATTCCGACGATGCTTTCCCCAAGCGGCCGAAATCGCGTATGGCACGTTTTAAGAAAAACATGGCGCCTAAACGAAAATTATAGTCCAGGGCGCCTTCCCGGTAATCAAGAAATTGGGTCAGGGTGTCAAAACCGTTACGTCTATTTCGCCGTTGGCAAGAAGATTGGTGATGTATTTTCTCTGCAGATTTAAAGCCAGTACCCGTGCCTCATTTATTTTCCGGTTATAATTTTTTGCATACTCTTCATTGGATTTCTGTTCCGAAAGATTCCTCCGGAAGCTGACGGTGTATTCGTCAATCAGTTCTGAGGCGGCAAACTCATTTTCCTCATTTGTTTCTGCCTTGATTTTTTTAACTGCAGACATCAGAAGCTTATTTTTGGCCCAGGTCAAATCCACACTCTTCTCAGCATCTCCGGCAGATGCTTCCTTTTTACAGAGCAAGGGCAAAAATACTGTTGCAAGAATCAATAACATCAGGATCACTCCCGCTGCAATAAAAATAATCAGGGAACGGGCCGGAAATATTTCTCCGTTTCCCACAAAAGCCGGCACAGTAAGGACGCCGGCCATGGTCACTGCACCGTGCACACCTGCCAGGGTTGTAATTAAGGATGTCCTTATTTCAGGTTTTTCAGCATCGCCCTTTTTCCCAAAATAATTATGAGCGCTGCTCAAAAGGACCAGACAAAACGAATAGCAAGAATTACAAGTGCGATCAGCGCTACATATCCAAACGCCAGCCAGTTCGACATATCATGGCTGGAAATCGTATCGAACATTGCCGATGGAATATTCATCCCTAATAACAGGAACACGAATCCGTTTAAGACAAACAAAAGGATGGACCATGTGTTTTCTGTGAGCAGCTGTTCTTCAGCCATGTATGTCTCTGTGTGTTCCCTGATAATGGAGTGAATGATTCCGGCGGCTACGACGGCAATGACCCCCGAAGCATGGAGAATATCCTCAGTAACAATATAAATGCCAAAGGGAGTCAGAATCTGTAACAGGGAATGAAACACCGTATCATTTATTCCGTTTTTGCGCAGTATGAAACGGACAAAGGTGATAAACAAGGCAAGGAATATACCGGAGACAGCTCCGACCAGGAATGTATAAGAAAAATTCAGCACCGCATCCCGGAGGGAAAAATATCCGGTGACAGCGGCTGCTATGGCATATTTAAAGGCCACCAGACCGGAGGCATCATTGATCAGCGATTCTCCTCTGACAAGAGCCATCACCTTTTCAGGCACCTTTATCCTTTTGGCAATGCCATTGACAGCCACAGGGTCCGTGGGCGCCAGAATCGCTGCCAGTGCCAGAGCCGCAGCGATTGGAACGCTGGGTATGAGCCGGTCAATTACATAGCCGCAAAGTACGGTGGTCAGTATGACAAGAATAAAGGCATTTCCAAATATCTGGAACCTCATTCCCCATAATTCTTCGCGGGAGAAATGCCGGCCGTCGTTATACAAAAGCGGTGCTACAAACAATAATAGAAACCATTCTGCGCCAATTTCAAAAGTATAATTCCCAATAATAAGAGCTATGATTATCCCAAATACAATTTGGGTCAAAGCCGTAGGAATAAACGGAATATAATGACCGACGACATTGGATATCAAAAGAGCAAGCATTAATAATAAGATGATTGTTAGTAAATTCACGATTTTATCCTCCGTTTATGACCGATTATATAGCTTTGAATTATTTTATCCTTTTTATCATAAATTCAGCATTCCCCTTATCCCCGCAAATATCTGGCATTGTAGGCCGCGTTTATCTCTGCGATTTCCCTTTTCCCATCCATATAATCCTGGTACATCTCAAAGGGACTGCCTCCCCCAAGCCAACAGGAAGAACAATTCTCGCATCCTCCGCCGCAGTCCAGCGACTCCCGGATGATTGCCTCCCGTTCTTCTCTTGTCGTATCCTTAATTAAAAAACTTTTCATTGCTCTCCTTTCCGCCACAAGCCTTCATCTTTTTTCTTCCTGCAATCATATGTTTTATAATATATAATAATACAAATTTTTCCACATAACAATCACTTTGCGAACTTTGCCGGCAGGTATTTAAAAATTAAAAATGATATAAAAGCCAATAAAGCCGGTGCAGAGAAAATCCGGCACCAGCTTTATCTACGGCCCACATCACTGGTGGGATATCGTTACAGATGATCTCACGGCGAAACCATTGTGAGCCCGGCATAGCTACACAAGGACCCGGTGCGTTTTACCGTCGTCCTCCAGCAATACCCTGTTCCCCTGAATAAGCTTGTCGTCCACAGTAATTGCTTCCGTTGTCAGCGTTCCCTTGCTTCTGCTTTCCACCCTGATCTCATAGAGGGACTTCCCATACTTATATTCAATGGAAAAATCCCCGAAGCTTGCGGGTGTGGCCGGATCAATGACCAGCTGGTCCCCCTCTTTCCGGATGCCCAGAAACCAGCTTAACAGCCCCTGATACATCCAGCCTGCGGAACCCGTATACCAGCTCCAGCCGCCTCTTCCGGTATAGGGCGGGCTGAGAGATATATCTGCGGTCATTACATAGGGCTCTTTCTCATACCGGAGCACATCCTTCCTGTTTTGTGTAATGTGGATCGGATTAAGTATGGTAAACAGGGTCTGTGCCATGTGATAGTCACGGAGCATGGAGGCGGCAATTGCCAGCCAGACTGCCGCGTGGGTGTACTGGCCTCCGTTTTCCCGTATGCCCGGAATGTAATTTTTGATATAACCCGGATTTTTGCTTGTCTTATTAAAGGGGGGCGCTAAAAGCAGGGAAAGGGCTTCCTCCTCCCTTACCAGATAACGGTATGCCGACTGCATAGCCGTTTTTGACCTCTCCTCCTTCCCGCCCTTTGAAATCACGCTCCAGGACTGGCTGATGGAATCAATTCTGCACTCGTCATTTTCCTTTGAACCGAGCTTTGAACCGTCGTCGTAAAAGGCCCGGAGATACCACTCCCCATCCCAGGCGTGTTCTTCAATGCTTTGAAGAATGGCTTCCCGTTTCTGCTCCAGCTCCCGGCCATAGGCCTCATCGCTTTCCTGACCGCACAAAGGGATGAAATCTCCTAATACAGTATACAAAAACCAGGCCAGCCAGACGCTCTCCCCTTTCCCCAGCATTCCCACCTCATTCATCCCGTCGTTCCAGTCCCCTCCCCCCATGAGAGGAAGACCGTGCTCCCCGAAGCCTGTCCGGTCAATGGCTTTTTTGCAATGGTCATAAACACTTTCAGAAAGCCCTGATATTTCCGGGGTAAACATCACATCCTGCTGATCCTCTTTAAGAACCGGGCCCTTGATATAAGGTACCTGCTCCTTTAAAATCCCGGCATCTCCGGTGCTTCGGATATAGGCGGCAGTGCAATAGGGCAGCCACAGCAGATCATCGGTTATTCTGGTTCTTACCCCGATTCCCATGGGAGGATGCCACCAGTGCTGCACATCCCCCTCCTCAAACTGCCTGCTGCATGCGATTAGAATCTGCCTGCGCAGAATGCCCGGATCTGCAAGAAGAAGGGAAAGGGTATCCTGAAGCTGGTCCCGGTATCCGTAAGCCCCTCCGCACTGATAGAAGCCTGCCCTTGCCTGAATGCGGCAGGACACTGTCTGATAGAGCAGCCAGCCGTTAAGCAGAATATCCACCGCCCTGTCCCTGGTCTTTACCTGAACCGTCCCTAATAATTCATCCCAATAGGCCTTTACCCGGTCAAGCTCCTTTTCCGCGGCCTGGACCTCCCTGTACTTGTATCTGATTTTATATATCTCCTCAAGGCTGCTGCTCTGCCCCAGCCCGAACAGCACTGTCCTGCTCTCCTGGGGCTGTATTGCCGCGGATACCTGAATTGCTCCGCAGGAATCAAAGCATACCCCCGTATTGCAGGACAGCTTGGTCTCCGCTCCCCGGGGCTCCCTGATGCTGCCTTTCTTCCCCAGAAACTCCTGTCTGTCGCCGGTATAGCCCACGATGGTTTCACTGGAAAACAGGTAGGAATAGGTGTTTTGAAAATCCATGGTATAGATGTTCTTTGCATATAAGCATTCATGTTCATTGTCATAGGCGGTGAGGATATAAGGATTGGTCTGCTCCCTCTGGGTGCCCATAACCCATTCCACATAATAGGTCAGGCTTAAATATTTTACTTTATCGGAATGATTGGTCAGTTTAAGGCTCCATAGCTTCAGGGACTCATCCAGGGGGGTAAAGACAGTCAGCTCCTGACTGACCATGGCTTCCTCGTGAAGGAACCTGCTGTACCCGAAGCCGTGTCTTACCCGGTAAGTGCCCTTATCAGACTTCCTAAGGACATGGGAGTCATTACCTCACCGGTTATTTCATCCAGAACATAGATTGCCTCGGAGGCGCTGTCACTTACAGGGTCGTTGGACCAGGGCGTAAGCTTATTCTCCCGGCTGTTGACACTCCAGGTAAAGCCCGCCCCAGATTCCGATATCTGGAATCCAAAGCTCTTGTTTGAGACAACATTAATCCAGGGCGCCGGAGGCCGGTTATTGCCCTCCAGCAGGATTTCATACTCCCTGCCCTCACAGACAAACGCCCCGAAGCCGTTAAAAAATTCACAACTTTCTGTTTCTCTCTCCTGTTCCAAAGCCCCATCCTCCTTAAAGCCTAATATTCTTTCCCATTAGTAAAATAAATCCCTGTTTTCTCTGAAAATACAACCCGCGCCACCGTGTACAGCAGATCAAGCTCTGCCGGCTTCATCTCATAGGTGTGCAGGGTAAAAAAGCTGGGCTTTTCGCTTCCGAAATCATAAATCCGGAGAGAGCTTGTCATATCCCGGATTAATTCATCCACTTCCTGTAGATAGCCGTGTTTAGAATCAATCAGAATAACCAGATCCACCATAACACGGTTGATTCTTAAATATTCGTAAGCCTTTAATACATCCTTCACGATTCTTTCCGATTTCATGGACCGGACCATTAAAAGCAGAATGGGATTATCCCCGGATATGCCGAATTTCCACAAGAAGCCCTGGTTCATAAAGTTCCGCCTTATATTTTCATCTGGCCCGCGGTAAATGTCCGCGGGATAAAAGACCGGACTGATTAAATCCTGAAAGGCGTTTAATTGGGTTCTGTTAATCTCCAGGTACTTTAACTCCAGATTGGTCTGAAG
>JASGGP010000244.1:0-7483 GCA_047604985.1 Lacrimispora sp. | reverse complement strand
ATATCGGCGCACCGGCAAAACTGTTGGTGGCAGCAGGAGATCAGGTGTTGGTCGGGCAGAAAATCGGAGAGGCGGAGGGCTTTATTTCTGCCTGTGTGATCAGCTCCGTTTCGGGAAAGGTGAAAGCCATTGAACCGAGAAGGGTGGCTAACGGCGGGATGGTTTTGTCTGTCATCATCGAAAACGACGGGAAGTATCAGGCGGCAGAAGGCTTTGGCAAGGAAAGAGATTATAAAACCTTATCAAAGGAAGAAATCAGGAGAATTATTAAGGATGCAGGAGTTGTAGGTCTTGGCGGTGCAGGCTTTCCCAGCCATGTGAAGCTGACTCCAAAGGATGGATCAAAAATAGATACAGTCATTGTCAATGGTGCGGAGTGCGAGCCGTATTTAACTTCCGATTACCGGCTGATGTTAGAAGAGCCGGAAAGCATTATCAAAGGGCTTAATATCCTTCTTCAGCTGTTTGTCAGGGCAAGGGGAGTCATCGCCATTGAAAGCAATAAGCCGGAAGCAATCAAGCGGCTGACAGAGCTTGTAAAGGATGAACCAAGAATTACCGTCTGTCCCTTACAGACTAAATATCCCCAGGGAGGCGAGCGCACCTTGATCTATGCGGTCACGGGAAGAAAAATCAATTCCACTATGCTTCCTGCGGACGCAGGCTGTATGGTGGACAATGTGGATACGGTGATTTCCATTTACAATGCGGTTGCAAAGGGAATCCCATTAATCCGCCGTATCATTACGGTGACGGGAGATGCCGTGGCAAATCCCGGAAACTACCATGTGAGGACCGGGACCAGCTACATGGAGCTTTTACAAGCCTCCGGCGGCTTTCAGACAGAACCGGAAAAGGTGATTTCCGGAGGACCTATGATGGGACAGGCCCTGTTCGATTTAAATATTCCAGTCACCAAGACTTCCTCATCCCTTACCTGCCTGACAAAGGACGAGGTGGCAGAGCTGGCGCCTACTGCCTGCATCCGCTGCGGAAGATGTGTCAAGGTATGCCCTGGTAACATTGTGCCTCAGATGCTTATGGAGGCTGCGAAACGGTCTGACCTGGAACGGTTTGTAAAATTAAATGGCATGGAATGCTGTGAATGCGGCTGCTGCGGCTATATCTGCCCTGCCAGAATCCCTCTTACCCAGGCATTTAAAGAGATGCGCAGAGAAGTAGCGGCAAGCAGGAAAAAAGCGGAAAAGGATGCTCTGCAAAATACCATGGCGTCCAAAGGGCAGGAAAGGGGGAAACCATGAATAAATTGCTGAATGTATCGTCATCGCCTCATGTCAGGAACCGGGTCACAACCCAAAACCTTATGTTCGATGTTGCCATTGCCATGATTCCCGCTTCTGTGTACGGCGTGTACCAGTTTGGAATAAAGGCGGCCTTCATCTTGCTGGTCAGCGTGTTAGCCTGTGTTCTCAGTGAATATGTATTTGAAACCCTTATGAAAAAGCCCGTCACCGTAAGTGATGGAAGCGCCCTGGTGACAGGAATGATTTTGGGTCTTAACATGCCTCCGTCCATTCCTTTATGGATACCCTTTTTAGGAGGCGTATTCGCCATCATCGTGGTAAAGCAGCTCTACGGCGGCCTTGGCCAGAATTTCATGAACCCGGCTCTGGCAGCAAGATGCTTTCTGCTCATTTCCTTCGCAGGCAAGATGACGGACTTTACATATAGTGATGCAGTGGCAGGGGCGACTCCTCTTGCCGCACTAAAGGCGGGGCAGGACGTTGACATTGCGTCCATGTTTATTGGGAAAATTTCGGGAACCATAGGCGAGGTGTCTGTAATTGCCTTGCTCATGGGTGGGGCTTACCTTCTATTTAGAAAAGTGATTTCTATCCGGATTCCGGCGGCCTATCTCCTTACAGTTGCGATATTCGTATTTGTGTTCGGCCGCCAGGATATCATGTATGTGCTGACGCATTTATGCGGCGGCGGTCTTATCTTCGGTGCATTTTTCATGGCTACGGATTATGTGACCAGCCCCATCACTCCAAGAGGACAGGTTCTTTTCGGCATTCTTTTAGGCGTGCTGACCGGCTTGTTCCGTCTTTTCGGCGGTTCTGCGGAAGGCGTTTCCTATGCCATCATCATCGGCAATATTCTGGTGCCGCTAATTGAGAAGATTTCTCTTCCGGCAGCATTTGGAAAGGAGGGGAAAGCAGGATGAAAAAGGTTGGATATATGAGGGATGCAGTGGTTTTATGTTTGATCACCCTGATTTCCGGCTTTTTGCTGGGCGGTGCTTATGAGATTACTAAGGAGCCAATTGAACGGGCAACGGAAGCGGCGAACTTAGCGGCATATCAGAAAGTATTTCCGGAAGCGGTGGATTTTACGTCAGATGATGAGTTGAAAGCGGCTGTGGTGGCCTGTAATGAGGAGCTGCTTTCCCAGCAGGGAAAAGTGGCGGTGGAGGACGCACTTTTGGCCGTGGATGGAAGCGGAGCTGTCCTGGGGTATGTCATCATTTCTCATTCTGACGACAGTTATGCAGGCCGCTTACAGATTTCCGTAGGCATTAAAGCGGATGCAACTGTAAATGGCATTGAATTTCTGGCGATCAGCGATACTCCGGGACTTGGATTAAAAGCCAGAGAACCGGCGTTCAAGAACCAGTATGCAGGAAAAATGGGGAAACCCTTACGGTTACAAAATCCGGAAATGCCGGTGACAGGGAAATTGATGCAATCAGCGGTGCAACCATTACATCAAGTGCGGTAACCAATGCAGTCAATGCCGCATTGTATTACGTGCATCACAGCATAAACCGATAGGAGGCGGAAAAGATGAGCAACAAATGTATGGAACGTTTATTCAATGGGATTGTAAAGGAAAATCCCACTTTCATCCTGATGCTTGGCATGTGCCCGACTCTGGCTGTTACCACATCGGCGGTCAATGGTGCGGGCATGGGGCTTTCTACAACTGTGGTACTGCTGTTTTCCAATATGCTGATTTCGGCTCTCCGTAATATCATTCCCGACAGGGTGAGAATTCCGGCTTATATTGTTGTGGTTGCCACTCTGGTTACCATCGTGCAGCTTTTTTTGCAGGCTTATGTACCCAGTCTCTATTCTGCTCTGGGCATTTACATTCCTCTGATCGTGGTAAACTGTATTATCTTAGGCAGGGCAGAGTCCTATGCGTCTAAAAACGGAGTTTTGGAATCCACCTTTGACGGAATCGGAATGGGGCTTGGCTTCACCATTGCCCTTACCTGCATCGGCCTTGTACGAGAGCTGCTGGGGTCGGGAGCTGTATTTGGATATACCATCATTCCGGAGGATTTCCATGTTTCCATTTTCGTTCTGGCTCCCGGTGCGTTCTTCGTATTGGCTATTTTGACCGCCCTTCAGAATAAGTTTAAAGCGCCTTCCGCTACCAATGGTTCGGTTTCGAAATCTGAACTGGCCTGCGGCGGAAACTGTGCCTCCTGCACCGGTTCCTCCTGCATGTCCAATCATGGGGTTCTTCAGGTCAGGAAGAGACTGAGGGAAGAGGAGGCTCTGGCAGCCGGGAAAGAGGAAGCAGCCAGGAAGAGAGAAGCGGCAAAGAACGCGGATGCAGATAATGAGACGGAAGTAGCAAAGGGGCAGGAGGAAGCAAATTCTGCGGCTCCCGGGAATGATGAATAGGAGGATGTATCGATGAAAGAATTGTTACTGATTGCTATTGGCTCCGCCTTGGTCAACAACGTAGTGCTCAGCCAGTTTCTAGGCCTTTGTCCGTTCCTTGGGGTTTCCAGGAATGTGAAGACCTCCGCCGGCATGGGGGTGGCCGTCATTTTCGTCATTACCATTGCGGCCTTTGTTACCAGCGTGATTTATAAGGGGATACTGGTGGGGCTTCATCTGGAATTTTTGCAGACTATCGTATTCATCCTGGTCATTGCGGCCCTGGTGCAGTTTGTAGAAATGTTTTTAAAGAAATCCATGCCTGCTCTTTATGAGGCGTTGGGGGTATATCTTCCTTTGATCACAACCAACTGCGCGGTTCTGGGAGTGGCCCTGACCAACGTGCAGAAAGGGTATAGCATTCTGGAAAGCGTTGTTAACGGCGTTGGTATTTCCGTAGGCTTTACTATTGCCATCATTATGCTGGCAGGTATCCGTGAGAGAATCGAATACAATGACGTTCCCCTTTCTTTTAAGGGATCCCCCATTGTCTTGATTACCTCCGGCCTGATGGCAATCGCATTTTTCGGATTTTCCGGATTAATCAAATAAGGGGGAGACGAAAGCATGGTAACAGGTATTCTATTAGCGGCAGCAGTTGTGGGTATTATCGGAATTTTGATCGGTGTGTTCCTGGGGATTGCCAGTGAAAAGTTTAAGGTGGAAGCAGATGAAAGGGAGATTCTCGTTCGAACAGCTCCCGGGGAATAACTGCGGCGGCTGCGGATACGCAGGCTGTGATGCCCTGGCAAAGGCCATTGCATCAGGTCAGGCAGATGTTTCCGCCTGTCCCGTGGGCGGCGCGGCAGTGGCAGAGAGAATCGGAAAAATTATGGGAGTTGAGGCCGGTTCTTTGGATAAGAAGGCCGCCTTTGTAAAATGTAAGGGAACCTGTGATAAGACGAAAGTCCAGTACAATTATTACGGAATTGATGACTGCCGGATGCTTTCCGTGGTTCCCGGCTCAGGGGAAAAGGCCTGTGTTTATGGATGTATGGGATACGGCTCCTGCGTGAAAGCCTGTGAGTTTGACGCCATCCATGTGGCTGACGGGATAGCAGCGGTAAATAAGGAGAAGTGTGTGGCCTGCGGTAAATGCGTTTCTGCCTGTCCTAACAATCTGATTGAGCTGGTTCCTTGCAAGGCGAATTACCTGGTTCAGTGTAATTCTCATGATAAGGGAAAAGAAGTGAAAGCCAAATGCGAGGTTGGCTGTATCGCCTGTATGCTGTGTACAAAGCAGTGTGAATTTGATGCCATTCACATGGATAATAATGTTGCAGTGATTGATTATGGGAAATGTACCAATTGCGGAAAATGTGCGGAAAGGTGCCCGGTGAAAGTGATTTTGTAAATGAAAGAGGAGTTCATCCTGAATGGGAAGGGAACCTCTGATTAGGGTCAGGGATTGTACTAGATCTTATCCTATGGTCAATGCTGTCTTTATAATTTGAAATTTTTATATACATGCCTGATAGACAATTGAAAGTATAACTATCATATCAGAAAAATGTTTATGTAACAGTAAATTCCGGTCAAAGTCAAAATACCGGAATTTACTGTTATTTTTAACCTGAAACAGAGCAACGATTAAAGAAGCGCCATAGATAATAACTATACCTATCAATATTTTATTTATATTACCGACAGATTTTTCGATTATGATATAATTGATCGTGACAAAATCAGGTTAAGAATGTGTATTTATGCTTCAAGCCACAGAAAAATTGCTGCGCCTGACAAACGAATGCATATTCTCCTTACCAAAAGTCAAAAAAGTAAAGACATGGAGGTACTATATGTTAGACATAAAATATGATATTGTAGGTTCTTTTTTAAGGCCCGCTCAGATTAAAACAGCAAGGGCTCAATTTGCAAATAATGAAATATCCCTGGCAGACTTGCGAAAGGTTGAGGATCAGGCTATCGCGGAGCTGGTCGCCAAAGAGGTTGCTCACGGCCTGAAATTTGTAACTGACGGCGAATACAGGCGCAGATGGTGGCATCTGGACTGGCTTAGGGAGTTTAACGGTTTTACTACCCAGCATCTTGAAAAGGAGCGCAATGGCGTCGTCAATCATATTGAATTGGGCTATATCACCGGCAAAATTTTTTATGATACGGAACGTGCCCACCCAGAGATTGAAGCATACGATTTCCTTTATCAGGAGGCCGGGAAGTACCCTGGCATTACGGCGAAAAAATGCATTTCCGGCCCTAACATGATTCTCGTGGATAACTACCTTCAGATGGGCATCAAGGAAGTACCATATTATGGAAGTGATGTGGATGCGCTGATTGAGGATATTTCCCTTGCATATCAGTGTGCTATTAAGGATCTATATGCACATGGATGCAGATATCTTCAAATAGATGATACATCCTGGACCTATATGATTGATGATAAATTTATGGCGAAAGTGGCTTCTCTGGGGTATGAAAAGGCAGAGATTCTGGAATGGTTCAAGCGTGTGTCAACAAAGGCTCTTGAGAACAAGCCAGAGGACATGAGGATTGCCACTCATTTCTGTAAGGGTAACTTCAAAGGGCATCCGCTTTTCGACGGCTTTTATGATTCTGTGGCCCCGATTATCAGCCAGATTCCTTATGATGGCTTTTTCGTTGAGTATGACGATGAGCGTTCCGGATCCTTTGCACCCTGGGCGGCATTGAAAGGAACAGACGCTACCTTTGTGGCAGGTCTGATCTCCACCAAGAATCCAGTTTTGGAAAGCCATGATGACATTAAGAGAAGATATCTGGAGGCAAGGGCCATTGTTGGTGATAATATCGCCTTATCTCCACAGTGCGGGTTTGCTTCTGTTGAGGAAGGCAACTGTATTGATGAGGAGACCCAATGGAAAAAGATTGACTTGCTTGTTTCCTGCAAGGATTTCTTATAGTATCGAATTAGTCCGGCTGAATATCATCATCAGCATGTTAAGCAAAGCCAGGGTCTAAACCGATAGGAAGTGATTTATGTAGCTTTATATGTGTAATGTATTATGTATATTTGACAGGTTTTTCTTATGCCTTAGTATTCTACAACAAAATAAGTTTTGCAATATTAAGTTGTAAGGTATCTTTAAAAATACAATGCGTTTTGGATGGGGCGTTTGACTTATTGGGTCCGTGGTTCCTTGGAGGGTTATCAGGGAAATATCAGATGATGAAAGAACGGAGTAATAAAGCTTGTGCACACCGAATGATATGGTAATATTTTATAATTAAAGCTGTCGGAATGTAAAATAAAGTCCGGCAGCTTTTTGTATGAGGGCGGAATGGAAGAAATGTAAAAAATGCCGGAGCCCCGCAGATTTTCTCTAAGGCACTTGACATACCTGTAAGGCTGCTTTATAAGTAAAGAAAAGACTGGTCCGGTCGGGCTCTGATTTAGAAAAACTTTTTCACGCACTTGGAACTGAAAGGTGTTCAAATGAATGGAGCGGACAGGATAAATTGTATGACGGAAGACGGAGAAAAAACATGTCATTAAAAAAGAGAATGTTCCGGTCCAATATGATGATTTTACTTTCTGCATTGGTTTCCCTGATGTTAGTGGTAGGCATTGTAGCGATCGTGTTTGAGGATGCCTTGACAAAGGATATTGAATCTGTTGATAATTCACAGCTTGATCAAGATGTAAATCGGGTTGTTGAGATTATGAGACAGGGGGAAGAGGATCAATGGAAACAATTAGAGCAGGAGCTGAAAGCATACCAGTATGAGCTTCTGGTTTTGAAAGAAAATGATATTGTATAAGGAGGGCAAGAAAAATATCAAAGGAA
>JASGGP010000243.1:0-7517 GCA_047604985.1 Lacrimispora sp. | reverse complement strand
AACCCTGGACAAATAGATTAAGAGTCTACTGCTCTACCAACTGAGCTAAAGGCGCATGTCTTTTGTATTTATTGTGTGCTTGTCTTGAGCACGTGTGTAATTATATATCCCTCCACCGCAAAAGTCAACACCTTTTTTACAAATAATTTACAACAATTTCGAATTTATTTATTTTTCTTATTTTTCTGTATATTTTCCCCTAATGTTTTGTTCACTTCTACAAAAGATTTGTTCCAGGAAAGTAACTTCCTGTTAAGTTCTGTTTTATCGCTGGTGGCCTGGAGAAGTTTGCTGGTAACCTTGCCTTTCACTCCCATAAGTACCGCCCTGGCGTCTGATTTTATTATCATTATATGCAGAAAGGCGTTAAGGTTGTGAGGCCTTAACGCCGGTTTTGCATTTATTTTCTCACTGCGGCCAGCTTATAAATGGGATTCCCCTTGGAGGAAAACTTCTCTTCATACTCTGTCATCACATTTCCCTGCCCCATATCGCTGTGGTGAAGGTCATAGGTATACTCCCTTATGCGCCAGCCCGCCTCGGGTATGGCATTCAGAGAATAATCGAAAAGTCCTTTATTGTCGGTTTTAAATTCCACCGCGCCGCCGGGCTTTAAAATCTGGTCATAAACCGCCATAAACTCTCCGGATGTGAGCCTGCGCTTTTCATGGCGGTCCTTGGGCCATGGATCGGAAAAGTTTAAGTATACGGTCTGAACCTCGTCCGGCCCAAAGATTTCCGACAGATTTTTCGCATCCACGCACATAAAAAATATATTATCAAGCTCCAGCTTCTCCCGTTTCTGCAATCCACGCAGCAGTACGCTGGGATATCTTTCGATGCCCACATAATTTATTTCCGGATGAAGTGATGCCAGCTCCATAATAAAACGGCCTTTTCCCATGCCTACTTCTATTTCTATGGGATTCTCATTGCCAAACACATCTTTCCATTTTCCTTTCTTTTCGAAAGGCTCCTGGACCACATAAGGGCTTCCTGCAATTTCTTCTTCTGAGCCTGGTATGTGACGTAACCTCATATTTATATTCCTCCAGATGATCATTTCCTCATATTGCAGGTAGATTGTAGCATAAACAGGGGTGTATGCGCAAGTTTGGAAGGCCGATTATTTGAAAGCAGTGAAACATCTTTCTATATCAAAGGATTTCTGTATATTTTTTAATTTTCTCTTACAAAACAAAAATCTACAAAATAACAGGTGCGCAATTTATAATAATCTAGTATAATATCTGTATATTAGAATACAACCGCTTTGCAAAGGAGGAAATATATGGGAGCTACAGATAACAGTTTCTGGATCAGAATCCAGCAGGGCTTAAGAGAGGCCGAAATGCTCATGAACCAGAAACAGTATAACATGGCCATGATTAAAGCTCGTCAGACCCTGGAAAATATGGTGAATTGTCTGGGAGAAAAGGCATTGATCGTAGAAGGCGATCTGGCCGACAGCATCGACCAGTTATTCGAAAGGCGCTTTATTTCCCAGACTTCAAAAGACCACTATCACAGAATCCGTGTGCTGGGAAACAAAGCGGTCCATGACGGAAACGACAGCCCCTATGATGCAGAGGAAGCCTTTCGTCTTCTGTCTCAGGAAGTCCAGACCTTTGCAAATGCTTTTGGCGAAAGGAAGCAGCGCCCCACCGACGTGAGAGCTGTGCCCATCGCCACCAGGAATTCCTCTGCCCGCAGCGGAGCTCCGGGAAACGAAGCACAGAAAGCAGGCACACAAAGAAGCGGAGAATATTCCACCCCATACAGAGCCGGTGAACATTCCGGCACATACAGGACCGGTGAACACTCCGGCGCTGCAAGAGGCGGCGAACATTCCGGGCACAGGCCAGGCGAACGTTCCGGCGCAGCAAGAAGCGGGGAACACTCCGGGTGCGGCAAGGCCCGGGGAACGCCCAGGCGCAGAAAGAACAGGACAGCGCTCCGGCGGAGCAAGGCCCGGGGAACGCTCCGGCGCAGAAAGAACGGGCAGCGCTCCGGCGGGACAAGGACAGGCCAGAGGCCTACCCAGAGAGCTGTCCAGAAGCGGTCAGAGGGTTTCTCCGCCAGAGCAAAAGCAGACGGCGGCCGAAGAAAAGAGGCTTTGACATTTATGATCTGGTAAAACCGGGGCTTATTTTCCTGGTTCTTCTTGTTGTCGTCTTAATTGCGGTAAAGCTCATACCTGGGAAGAATGATAGAAAGAAACCACGGCGTTGAACCTTCCACCCAGGTGACCTCTGAGGCCATGGAAACTACTGAAGCCATGACCGCCGAGACAGAGCCGGAAACAGAGGCTCCTAAGGTTTATACCACCAAAAGCAAGCTGAATGTCCGTTCAGAGCCGTCCACAGACGGCACTAAGCTGGGCAGCCTGGCTGCCGGCACAGTGGTGGAATATGTGGATACCTATGACGATAAATGGACAATTATTACCTTTGAAGGAAAACAGGCCTATGTTGCTACCGAATTTCTGACCATAACGGACGGAGAAACAGCGGCTTCCTCCGGGGACAGTCAGACCACGGAAAGCCAGACCACGGCTGCACAATAGACTCATACATACAAAAAGCGAAGAATTGAGAGAGAACCCTCTCTTGTTCTTCGCTTTTTATTTTATCCATGCATAACCGGAGCCCTAACTGTGTAACTTATATTTATGGTAAAACTTATTAATATTATGCAAATTTCCCAGAATACTATGGAATTTTTTTTAATTTGTAGTATGATTATTGGTATCAAATGTATTATTCACTCAACGTTCCAGTCGCCCGAAATCATGGGCGAAAAAAAAGGAAAGGAGGGCATCATATGGATACTGTGATAGAAAAAATATCTGAAATTGAATCGTCTGCAACTTCCATCATGGACAACGCCAACGAGCGCAAAAAGGCATTTGCGAAAGAAATGGAAGAACGGACCGCCGCATTTGACCGGCAGCTGGAAGCGGAGACCGGAAAAAAGATCGAAGAGCTTCGCGCAGCCATGGAAATAAACATGAAGGACCGCCTGGAAAAGCAGCGAAGTGATTCGGACAAAGCGCTGGCGGCCATGGAAAAGCATTATGAAGAACATCATGCCCAGTTTGCAGAGGATTTATTTAATACTATGATAAAGGAGTGATCCCATGGGAGACTTACTGTCCTACAGCGGCATTACGACCAAGGTCAGGGCCATGGAAAGCCATCTGATCACAGACAGCCAGTTTCGGGAAATGGCGGCCCTTGAGACTGTTTCCGATGCAGTGGAATATCTGCGGCGTCTGCCCGCCTATGGGGGGCTGTTCGCAAATATGGAAGGGGTGGAGCTTCACCGGGGCGCCATTGAGCAGCGGCTGATTCTTTCCCTGTATGAGGACTTTGCAAAGCTCTACCGCTTTGCAGACTTAGCCCAGCGCAAATTCCTCAACCTATATTTCATGCATTTTGAAATTGATATTTTAAAGAAGTGCTTCCGAAACGCCATGGGGCGCAACCGGCTGGATATTGACCTCTCTGTTTTCCGGGAATTTTTTGAAAAGCATTCCCGGCTGGACCTGATGAAGCTGTCGGCGGCCACAGACCTTCACGAGTTTATCGCCGACCTTGAGGGCTCGGTCTACTATGACCTTCTGGCCCATCTGGATGATATGGACCAGCCTACCCTGTTTGATTATGAGGTCCATCTGGACCTTTTATATTTTAAGACTATCTGGAAAGTCATGGGCAAATACCTTGACCGGAAAGAGCAGGAGCTTCTTGCCCGGTGCTTTGGCAGCCGGCTGGATCTGCTGAATCTCCAGTGGATTTACCGTTCCAAAAAATATTACAACTTACAGACGGCGGATATTTACGCCCTATTGATTCCCATAAATTACCATCTGAATAAGGAACAGATCACAAAGCTGGCGGAGGCAGCCACGCTGGAGGAATTTTACGGGGTTTTAAAAACCACTTTCTACGGACGGGAAAAATATTTTGAATCCACAGACAGGGTAGACTTAGAGCATTTAACCCAGGAGGTGCTGGATAAAATTTACCGTTCCACCAGCCAGCAGAATCCTTACTCCATCGCCACCCTGAATTCCTATCTCTATTTTAAGGAAGAGGAAATTCACAAGATTATCACCCTCATAGAGAGCATCCGGTACCGGGTAAGTCCGGAGGAAATTATCTCCTATGTGGTAAAACAGTAAAGGGGGTTGCCATTCCGTGATAGAAAAGATGAAATTCTTAAGCATCACCGGACCCAAAGAGGACATCGACCGGGTCATCGACACCTATTTATCCAAGTATGAGATTCATTTGGAAAATGCGCTGTCGGAATTAAAAACGGTGAAAGACTTAAGACCATATATTGAAACGAATCCATACAGGGATACGTACCAGCGGGCTCTGGAGCTGGAGGAGCTGCTTCCCTCGGGAAACAGGGCCGGCTCTAAGGAAAGGGTCACCATTGAACAGGCGGCCAAAACCGTAACGGAGATCGGAAAAGAAGTGGAAGCTCTTACGGAAAAGGAGAAAGCTATTTTAGAAAAGCGGAAAGCGCTTCGGGAATCCCTGGACCGGATTCTTCCCTTTACCGGGCTTAATTACGATTTAAGCTCAATCCTGAATTTTAAGTACATCCGCTTCCGCTTTGGACGAATTTCCCAGGAGCAGTATAAGAAGTTTGAAAGCTATGTTTATGATACCATTGATACGGTCCTCTATAAATGCAAGGAGGATGACCAGTATGTCTGGCTGGTGTATTTTGTGCCGGAGACCATTTCCAACCGGATCGACGCCATATATTCTTCCATGCACTTTGAACGTTTTTTCCTGCCGGATGAATATCATGGAACGCCGTCAGATGCAGCCCGCACTCTGGAAGATCAGCTCAGGGCCGTACAGATAGATTTAAACCAGGTCCGGAAGCAGATGTCCCTTGTGCTGGAATCCAGGCAGGAGGAGCTTCTGGCCTCCGTCGACAGGCTGGAAACCTTCTCCACCAACTTTAATGTCAGGAAGCTGGCCGCATGTACCAAGCAGAATATCAATACCTTCTATATTTTATGCGGCTGGATGAGCGACAAGGAGGCGACGGCGTTTCAGAAAGAGATCGCCGACGATGAGAAAACTTTCTGCATTGTGGAGGATGACCGCAGCAACATTACGAGCAGTCCGCCCACAAAGCTGCGCAACCCCAGGCTGTTTAAGCCTTTTGAAATGTTTATAAAGATGTACGGGCTTCCGGCCTATAATGAAATTGATCCTACGGTTTTGATCGGCGTCACCTATTCTTTTCTTTTTGGATTTATGTTCGGAGATGTGGGGCAGGGCTTATGCCTGCTGCTGGGGGGATTTCTCCTTTACCGGCTTAAGAAAGCTAATCTGGCGGCGATTATTTCCTGCTGCGGCATCTTTTCCACTATATTCGGCTTCCTGTTCGGCAGCATTTTCGGATTTGAGGATGTGATAAAGGCTGTCTGGCTCCGCCCGCTGGAGCACATGACCAGCCTGCCCTTTATCGGAAAGCTGAATACCGTGTTTATTGTGGCGATTTCCATTGGCATGGGCATTATCCTGCTGACCATGGTGTTAAATATCATCAACAGCATCCGGTCCCATGACCCGGAAAGAATCTTTTTTGATACCAACGGCATGGCCGGCCTGGTGTTTTACGCCGGTTTTGTGCTCACCATTGTCCTTTATATGACAGAGCATCCGGTTCCTGCGGCGGCGGTTCTCATCATTTTATTCGTCATTCCGCTGCTGCTCATGTTCTTTAAGGAACCGCTGACCAATCTGGTGACAAAGAAAGCCCGGGTTATGCCGGAGGGCAAGGGCATGTTTGTGGTTCAGGGATTTTTTGAACTGTTTGAAGTGCTTTTAAGCTACTTCTCCAATACCCTTTCCTTTGTCCGTGTAGGCGCTTTTGCAGTCAGCCATGCAGCCATGATGGAGGTGGTGCTCATGCTGTCAGGGGTGGAAGCCGGAAATCCCAACTGGGTCGTGGTGGTTTTGGGAAACCTATTTGTCTGCGGCATGGAAGGACTTATCGTCGGTATCCAGGTGCTTCGTCTTGAATACTACGAATTGTTCAGCCGCTTCTACCGGGGAACCGGCCGCGCCTTTAAACCATATGGAAAGAAAAATTAAAAACCATTTCAGGAGGTAATTGTTATGTCAACCTTAGTTAAAATCACATTAGCAGCAGCATTAATTCTAAGCATTGCCGTGCCCTTCGGCGTATTCGCCAGGGGTGAAAAGACGAAGGGACGTTATAAAACAGCCCTGGGCATCAATACATTGCTCTTCTTCGGAACCTTGATGGTATCCGCCATATTCCTGTTCAACGGCCAGGCCTCGGCTGCTGCCGGGGAAGCTGGGGCTGTCCAGACTGCAGCAAGCGGCGTTGCAGGCATGGGATATTTAGCCGCCGCCCTTTCCACAGGACTTTCCTGCATCGGCGGAGGCATTGCCGTTTCCGCGGCTGCCAGCGCAGCCTTAGGCGCCATCAGCGAGGATGGCTCCATACTTGGTAAATCACTGATCTTCGTAGGGCTTGCCGAAGGCGTCTGTCTGTATGGTCTGATCATTTCTTTCATGATCCTGGGAAAGCTGTGACCTATGAAAATGTATTTGATCAGCGACAACGTGGACACCTGGACCGGCATGAGGCTGGCCGGAGTGGAAGGCGCTGTTGTTCATGAAAAAAATGAGCTGAAGAACGAACTGGATAAAGCCCTGGCCGACAAGGAAATAGGAATCATCCTATTGACGGAAAAATTCGGAAGAGAGTTTCCCGACATCATCGACGATGTGAAGCTCAACCGAAAGCTTCCGCTGATTGTGGAAATCCCGGACCGTCATGGAACCGGCCGCAAGCCCAACTTTATCACGGATTACGTAAATGAAGCCATCGGATTAAAACTATAGGAAAGAGGTGGTCATCTTGACAACTGAGGAAAAATTGCAGCATTTCCTGGAATTTTGTATGGAAGATGCCAGAACCCGCAGCGCAAAGATGCTTGATGAATATACGGCCGCCCTGGAACAGACCTTTTCGGAGCACCAGGCCGATGCAAAGCGCCGGGCTGAGCAGCAGGTTGCCCTGGAAAGTGAACGGATTGAGCGGGAAATCAACAAACAGCTTTCCCTGGAACAGATCAATATGAAACGGGAATTTGGAAAGAAACAGGATGAGCTTAAGGAGAAGCTGTTTGCAGAGCTTCGCAATAAGCTGGCGGCCTTTATGGAAACCCCTGAATATACAAAGCTTCTGGAAAAACAGATACTGGCGGCCAAGGAGCTGGCAGGCAGGGAGTTTATCACCATTTACATCGATCCTGCCGATGAGGAAAAGATCAACGGCCTGTCCTTTCAAAACAGCGCCGATATCCGGGTCAGCGAATACTCCTTTCAGGGCGGGACCAGGGCTGTCATTCCTTCCAGGCATATTTTAATTGACAATTCATTCCAGACCAAGCTGGCGGAAGCAAAACGGGACTTCCGCTTTGACGGGAAGTTTCTGATGGGAGGTAC
>JASGGP010000242.1:0-7596 GCA_047604985.1 Lacrimispora sp. | reverse complement strand
CAGCTCTCAAAATAAGCAGTAGCGCTGCCGAATATAAAATCAATATCCCCTTCCAGGTAACAGTTCTTATAGAGCTGCCGTCCGTTGATTCGGGGAGCGAACTGCTTTGGCCCCAGAAATCCGTTTTTTTCGATTTCCTTTGGAGGCAGAGGCCCGGTGAACAGGGTATCCTGACCGCCCAGGAAACGGCAGTTCTCAAACAGCAGCCGGTCTCCGTCCGCATAAAGGGCCAGTGCCTGTCCGACCTCGGTCCCTTTTCCGGAGCTGTTTTGAAAGGTGATGTTTTTTGCGGTAAAATCATGAGTATCCACCAGGCAGGAATAGGTGCGGAAAGTCCCCCGATTGCTGCCGTCTTCCATGACCATACGGGCATAGAGGCCGTAGGAGAGGACGGTATCCTCGGCAGATTCTCCCATAAAGGTGACGTAAGGAACTCTTACGGCAATCTGCTCTTCATAAAAGCCTTTGTGGATGTAAAGAACTTGGGGAGAGGCGTTGTCCGGCTTCAGGGAAGCCAGGGCCTCCGTAATTGTGCAAAAATCTCCGGTGCCGTCCTGTGAAATATGAATCATTGTCAGCCTTCTTTCTATCATTTTGTATACATAATCCAAGACACTTATTAATATAAACATTTTACGGAAAACTTGCAAGGGAAATATGCGGGTTACTATTCAGACATGCAGAAATATTTGTGTGGACTGTGCCTGAGGAGCTTGCTCATCAGGCGCAGCCCACACAAATATTTCTATAGGGCGGAACGCCCGACATGAATAATTTGGCGGGTCTTTATCCGCCAAATTATGAATGCCATGTCCGCCTGCCATGTCTGTCTGCCATATCTGAACACCACGTCAGACCAAACTTTTTATTGACATTTCCCCCATATCATGTTATATTCATTAAGCTATATGAGGGAGTAATTAGCGCGGTCAAAACGCGTGGTAAGTCAACAACCCTGGCGGTTCTTTCCGTCTGGCTTATCTTAAAATATGAGACTCATGTACAGTGATACTGTACTTGAGTCTTTTTTTATACCAAAAAGGTCAAGTACATGCTTGACTTTTTTATTTTTAAGGAGGGTATTTATGAAAGAATATTTACAAACGTCGGAAGAGATCCTAAAAGGTCTGAAGACGGATGCGGAAGGGCTTTCAGAACGGGAAGCTGCGGAAAGGCTGGAGAAAAACGGCAAAAACAAGTTGAAAGAGGCTGAAAAGGACTCCCTGCTTGTCCGCTTTTTAAACCAGTTAAAGGACCCTATGGTCCTGATCCTTATAGCAGCCGCCATTATTTCCGGTGTGACTGCTGTCTATTCCCATGAATCATTTGCCGATGTTATCATTATTCTGGCGGTGGTCATCATTAATTCCCTGCTGGGTGTGTATCAGGAGAGCAAGGCGGAAAAGGCCATCGAGGCTCTGCAGGCTATCTCTGCAGCTACATCAAGGGTGAAACGGGATGGAAAGGTTCAGGTGGTGAAAAGCGAGGACCTGGTGGTTGGAGATGTCATCCTGCTGGAAGCCGGTGATTCCATTCCGGCAGATGCCAGAATACTGGAAAACGCCAGCATGAAAGTGGAGGAAGCAGCCCTTACGGGAGAGAGCGTTCCCGTGGATAAGATCATCAATGCTTTAAATCTGGGCGATCAGAAAGACATTTCCTTAGGAGACCGCAGGAACATGGTGTACATGGGAAGTACCGTTGTCTATGGCAGGGGAAGCGCGGTAGTCACCGCAACCGGCATGGATACGGAAATGGGAAAAATCGCTGATGCCATTACCCAGGCTCAGGAAAATGCCACACCTCTTCAGATGAAGCTGAACCAGTTAAGCAAAACCTTAAGCGTGCTGGTCCTCGGAATCTGTGTCGTCATCTTTTTATTTGATATATTCCGCCTTTACCCGGAGATTACAGGGGAAGGGGTTCGAGACCTTTATGGTAGCCGTATCCCTGGCCGTAGCCGCCATCCCGGAAGGACTGGCCGCTGTTGTGACCATCGTACTTTCCATAGGCGTGACCAACATGTCCAGGAGAAATGCCGTTATCCGGAAGCTGACGGCAGTGGAAACCTTAGGCTGCACCAATGTGATCTGTTCTGATAAAACCGGAACCCTGACACAGAATAAAATGACCGTGGTTGACAGCTTCTGCGAAGATGAGCAGCTTTTAGGCCGGGTCATGACTCTTTGCAATGACGCCAATTTAAACGATTCCAATGTGGCAGAGGGAGAACCTACGGAAGCTGCCCTGGTTAATTACGCCTATAAGCTGGGGATTACAAAGGGTGAAGCTGAAAAAGCAACTCCCCGTATGGGAGAAGCGCCTTTTGATTCGGGCAGAAAGCTTATGAGCACCATTCACCAAATGGAAAACGGAAGCTTTGAACAGTATACGAAAGGGGCTCCCGATGTGCTCCTTTCCCGCTGTACTTTCTATTGGGACGGCCAGTCCCGGCAGCCAATGACAGAGCGCATAAGGGAGGAAATCACAAAGGCCAACAAGGCCCTTGCAGATCAGGCTCTCCGCGTTCTGGCAGGTGCATTTAAGCGCCTGGAGCAGATGCCGGAAGATGTGTCTCCGGAAGCTCTGGAAAAAGAGCTTTGCTTTGCCGGGCTCACAGGAATGATCGATCCTATCCGGCCGGAGGTTACGCCTGCCATCGAAGAGTGTAAGGCGGCAGGTATCCGCACCGTCATGATTACCGGAGACCATAAGGATACGGCCGTGGCTATTGCAAAGCAGCTGGGAATCATCAAGGATTCTTCCGAGGCCCTGACAGGAGCGGAGCTCAATGAATTAAGCGATGAGCAGCTCAATGAAGAAATCGGAAAATACTCTGTCTATGCCCGGGTACAGCCGGAGCATAAGGTCCGTATTGTAAAGGCATGGCAGAATAAGGGCATGATCGTTGCCATGACCGGCGACGGCGTCAATGACGCGCCATCCATAAAGACAGCAAATATCGGCATCGGCATGGGAATTACAGGAACCGATGTAACAAAGAATGTAGCGGATATGGTCCTGGCAGATGATAACTTTGCCACCATCGTCCATGCGGTGGAAGAGGGGCGGAGAATTTATGACAATATACGGAAGGCCATTCAGTTCCTGCTGTCTTCCAATCTTTCCGAGGTACTTTCCATCTTCATATCCACCTTGCTGGGCTTTACGATTTTAAAGCCGGTCCATCTGCTGTGGATTAACTTAATTACGGACACCTTCCCGGCTGTTGCCCTGGGCATGGAAAAAGAAGAATCTGATACTATGAGCCGTCCTCCGAGAGATTCCAGGGAAGGAATCTTTGCCAGGGGCCTTGGAGCCGATGTTATCTGGCAGGGAATTATGGTTACGGTTGTTACGGTTCTGGCATACTTTATCGGACACTATATGGAATCAGGAGTATTTGAGATTGCGGAAAGTCCTGACGGCATGACCATGGCGTTTCTGACTCTTTCCATGGCGGAAATGTTCCACTCCCTCAATATGAGGAGCAGGCGCTATTCCATTTTCCAGATCAAGCATCACAATAAATATTTATACGGTGCCATCGCTGCTTCTTTCCTGCTGACCACCGCGGTTATCTTTATCCCGCCATTAGCGGAAGCATTCCAGTTCGAAAGCATTTCTCTGACGGAGTACCTGGTAGCCATGGGCCTTGGAATAGTGGTGATCCCCATTGTGGAAACCGTGAAATTTTTTCAGAGGCGTTCTGATAAAAAAGCAGAGCTTTCCTGATTGAAATAAAAAATGCTGTATAATCAGGGAATTCTAAAAGAAGCTGCTGATTATATAAAAAATATCTTTGTCAGGATCCGAAAATCCGGCGTGAATCTATATCAGATATAAATTCAAGCCGGATTTTTAATAATAAAAAACAGTTACCGGACAGATAGGTAATTATGTAATGAATGCAGGACGAAATTCGTTATTTTTCTACAAATTATGCGTATAATAAATTATGTATACCAAATATATGCATTACATTGGAAAAAATCGGCAAAAATTATTGACTTTTCTTCTGCGAAATGAGATAATAGCTACAAATTTGGATTTCAATAAGGAGGATTTTATATGTCAACGAAAGCTTATTTTCCGATTTATGAAATTGGAAAAGACAAACCTGGTTTTGCAACGACAAGATCCATCATTGAGGCGCCGTTTTATGGAAACAATGTCATCAAAGTTAATACACTTAGAGAGGCATATGAATTAGCCAAGAACTCTCCGGGAACCGTTGTTACGGACATGCCGGTATATAGAGGCGAAGAATTCGGTCTGGAAAAGGATGCCAAAGTGCTTTTATTCAACGATGGCGCCATCACCGGACGTTATGCAGCCGCAAGAAGGATTGCAGGGGAGCCGGGCGTAAACTGCGGTGCTCTTGATAAGGTGGTTATGGATGCCGTTTATGAAACGCGCTGGAAAACCATGTACCATGCAGAGGTTTATGCAGGGCTTGATCCTGAATTCATAGTAAAGGCACATCTCCTCATTCCGGAAGGCGAGGAAAATATTCTTTATAACTGGATGCTGAACTTCCAGTATATGTCTGATGAATACGTTAAGATGTACAGGGAATCCAAGCCGGTAGGCGATGGAAAAGAACCTGACATCTATATTTTCTCCGACCCGCAGTGGAACGGCTCCGACCGTCCAGGCGTGGACTTATCCTGCTTAAGCGATCCAAAATGTCTGTGCTATTTTAACACGGATCAGAACTGTGCAGCTATTTTAGGTATGAGATACTTTGGAGAGCACAAAAAAGGAACACTTACTATGGTGTGGGCTCTTGCAAACCGCAACGGATACGCTTCCTGTCACGGCGGGCAGAAAGAATACACCTTGTCTGACGGCTCCAAATATGTTGCATCCGTATTTGGATTATCAGGATCAGGAAAATCTACCATTACCCATGCTAAGCATGGCGGAAAATATGACGTTACGGTTCTTCATGATGACGCCTTTATTATCAATACAGACACCTGCGCCTCTGTGGCAATCGAGCCAACATACTTTGACAAGACACAGGATTACCCCACAGGCTGTGACGACAACAAATACCTTTTAAGTGCCCAGAACTGCTCCTGTACCTTGGACGAGAACGGAAAGATTCAGCTGGTGACGGAAGATATCAGAAACGGCAATGGACGGGCCATCAAGTCAAAGCTGTGGTCTCCCAACAGGGTGGATAAGATCAGTGAGCCTGTAAACTCCATCTTCTGGATTATGAAAGATCCTACCATTCCGCCGATAGTAAAGCTGAAAGGTGCTTCTCTGGCTTCGGTTATGGGTGCCACCCTTGCAACAAAGAGATCCTCTGCGGAGAGGCTTGCGGCAGGCGTTGATCCCAATGCCCTTGTAGTCGTACCTTATGCAAATCCTTTCCGTACCTATCCTCTGGCCAACGATTATGAGAAGTTCAAAAAGCTGGTGGAAGAGAAGAATGTGGACTGCTACATCATCAACACCGGGGATTTCATGGGCAAGAAAGTTCAGCCGAAGGATACCCTGGGCATCTTGGAAGCCATTATAGAGAAACAGGCGGACTTCAAACCCTGGGGGCCTTTCTCTGACATTGAAATCTTTGAGTGGGAAGGCTTTGTTCCGAACCTTGAGGATGCTTCCTATGCGGAACAGCTGAAAGCCCGCATGCAGGACAGAGTCAACTTCGTTGCAAAGATTGCTACCGCAAAGGAAGGCTACGACAAGCTTCCGGATGATGCTTTAGAGGCCATCCAGAAAGTCGTTGATGAACTTCAATAAAAATTCCATAGAGACGAAAAAGGAACAGCCTTTTTCGTCTCTGTTTTTTGGATATACAAGACAGGATGGGCCTTGCCCGGAAAGAATGAACAGGAAAGAAAAATGAAGAAAGAATATTTATTGTTTGATTTGGATGGAACCCTTACGGACCCTAAGGAGGGTATTACAAAATCGGTCCAATATGCCTTGAATGCTTTTGGAATCGAAGTAAGGGATTTAGATGAGCTTTGCTGCTTTATCGGGCCGCCTTTAAAGGACAGCTTTATTGAATATTATGGATTCAGCGAGGAGGATGCGAAGAAGGCGATTTTGATTTACCGGGAATACTTTTCCACCACAGGGCTGTATGAAAATGTTGTCTTTGACGGGACGAAAGAGGTATTGAAGTCTTTGCACCAGAGGGGCAAAAAGCTTTATGTGGCGTCCTCAAAGCCGGAGGTGTTTGTCAAGAAAATTTTAAAGCATTTTGACCTGGATTCGTTCTTTGTCTTTATGGGCGGCTCTGATCTGGCGGAAATACGGGTGAAGAAAGCGGACGTGATCCGCTATGTGCTGAATGAGAACCATATCACTGATTTGGATCAGGTAGTCATGATCGGAGACAGAAAGCACGATGTTCTCGGGGCAAAAGAGGTTGGAATTGACTCAATCGGGGTAATGTATGGATATGGGAGCAGAGAAGAGCTTACGGCGGCCGGTGCGGATGTTCTGGCGGAAACGATTTTTGATTTGCAGAATTTGGTATAGTGTGATATACTAGGTCTCTAACAGGGACAGTCCTTTTTAATTATTAGAAAACTTTTCTGAAATCCTCTAATAATTAAAAAACGCTCCGCTAAGGATGCGCACTCTGCGCTAAGGAATTAAGGTTGCTGAAGCAACCGCGCTCCGGCGCAAGAGTCTGCTTTGCAGACTCTATGTTCAGTGGCTCGCTTGACACGGTCGGAAGGAGGATTCTTATGATTGAACTGGGTAAGGAAAAAAGACAGGTTATCAGACAGATGTGCAGTGGTGCGGATGGAGTCGTACCTCGCGGGGCCGTAGAGGGCCGCATGGGCAGGGTTTGGATTCCGGAGCTTGAAAATCCCGGGTTTTGTCTGATTCTTCTTGGGGATTTTGCATACTTGTTCGGCATATGCCCGAAAGGGGAACAGGCCATGGAATTGAAGGAGCTGCTTTTCAAACAGTGCAGCCATGGCTTCATCATACCCGGCGACGTGCGTTGGGCGGAGTGGCTGGAAGAAAACTTTGTGGGTGAATTCAGGATATCGTCCCGATATGCCATGAGAAAGGACCGGAATGATTTTTCAGAGGATGCGCTTAAATCATATGTGAAAAATCTTCCTTCAGGAATCCGGCTCCTTAAAATGAACAAACGAATCTATCATCTGGCTCTGAAAGAGGATTGGAGCAGAAATTTCTGCTCTAATTTTGAGACCCCGGAAGCCTTTGAGCAGGATGGGATGGGCTTTGTCGCTTTTGATGGACAGCACATGGTTTCCGGCTGTTCTGCTTACGGAATCAGCCAGGGAATGACCCAGATGGAAGTGGCTACAAGGAAAGAGTATAAGCGTCAGGGGCTTGCTCTGGCCTGCAGTGCCAAGTTTATTTTATCCTGCCTGGAACAGGGAATCTATCCAAGCTGGGATGCGGATAGTGTCTTTTCTGCCGGGCTGGCGGAAAAGCTGGGATACGTTTTTGAAAAAGAATACCAGGTGTACGAGCTGCTGAAAGCGTAATGGTATTAGGAGGAACAGAGAGAATGAAAAAGGTGGAAATCGGGTTTTGGGGGATCGAATCCATCCTGGAATTTGTTAATATTGCCGGAAAGCG
>JASGGP010000241.1:0-7633 GCA_047604985.1 Lacrimispora sp. | reverse complement strand
CATCAACCAGGTGTTTGATGGCTGGAAGAAAATCCCTTTTTGCCTGTTCCATGGCGGCGGTGCGGTCCCGTTCTTGCCTAATCTGCTCCAACTCTGTGGAGAGCTCTGCTTTCTGGATATCAAGGGTTCTGCGGCGTTCCTGAAAAATGTCAAGGGAGTATATGCCCTGTTCTAGCAGATCGAAAGCTGCATTGAGCTGCTTTACTGTCTGGTTATATTTTTCTTCAAGGTTGTGAATGGAATTTTCCAACACAGCCAGCGTGGTTTCGCTTCCTTTTTCGGGATCTTCCGGCCAGTCCAGTTCGTATTCCGGAATCCATTCTCTTATGCCCTCAATGACTTTCTCTTCAATCAGCGCGAGGGGAGAGGAGATATTGCTGCACTTGCTGTTAGGACAGCGCAGGACGGGGTAGCGTTCTTTTGTGTTACTGGTCTGCCGGACCATCAGGGCGCCGCACTTGGAACAGTATACAAGCCCGGAAAGGGGATTCTGCAAGGTTATATTTATGTTAGCCGGGAGCGGCTTGCCGGCCCTGATCTTTTGCACCAGGTTGTATTTTTCTTCTGGGATGATTGCCGGGAAACGCCCTCGAACCTTTTCACAGTCTGCATCCTTGGGCCTGGTTTCAATAATTCTTCCGTTTACCATTTGTTTATGGACCTTACGCCATTGCCAGCGTTGGTATCCGCAGTAGGTTGGATTGCTTAAGATATCAATGACGGAGGATGCGGACCAGGACTTTCCGGTTCGGGAGGGTACGTTTAAGTCATTTAACCGGTCCCGGATCTGGTAGGAGCCGAAAGGAGCATAGCTGCCATCTTCCTGCAGCGCACCGGCAGTATAAAGTTCGTAGATGTATTCGACGATTTTTGCTTCCTCTGGGACAATATCCAGGGTATAGCCCTTATCACCTTTATGCTTAACCCTCTCGTACCCATAGGGAGATGTTCCGGCGATGTACCAGCCATCGCGGAATGCTGCGATGCGGCCTCTTTGGATTCTGCGGTTGATAGTTTTATATTCCCGACGGGACATGAAGAGGTTGAATTCAAAATATTCTTCGTCGTATTCGTCAGATGGATCGTAGGTTTTTAGGGGGGTGATGATCTTGGTGTTTCCGAATTTGAAAGCTTCAGCTACGGTTCCCTGATCCTTGGTATCGCCTCTGGCCAGGCGTTCCACCTCCATGACAAGGACGCCCTCCCACATGCCTTGCATGACTTCTAATAGCACCTGCTGCATCTTAGGCCTGGCGGATATGGTTTCTCCTGAAACAATTTCTTTGTATATGGCACCGACTTCAAGATCCATTTTTATTGCCAGTTCGGTTAATAACTGTTCATGACGGGCCAGGGTTTCGCCCTCGCCGCGGGCTTCTGCTTCTTTGTCTGCGCGGCTCTTGCGCAGGTACATGAGATATGACATAGGCGGGCTCCCTTCTTGTTCTATTTTATGGATGCTGTAGAGACTTAATTCTGTTTTTGAGTATAAAAATAACGCCCCTTGTCAGGACGTTTCGGAGATAATATAACTCATTTGTCTAAGGTGATATATCTTTCCAGGTGTTGCCTGGTGAGAGAAAGTCTATGTGAAACCGCTCGGTGTTGGTGGCACCGGACGGTTTTGCTATATTATTTTATTTATACTAATTTAATTAAGATTTGCGATAGCATAGTCCGCTTCTTCCTGCGTGAATTTCTCCCCATATTCAGAAGTGAGCTGATCATGAATGGCTGCGGGCGACATGCTCATAGATCCCTGGTAGGTCTTGGCCTTTTCTAATGCATTTGTGTTCCAATCAGCTTCGATATGATCGATGGCGTATTGCGCCTCTTCTGGCGTGAACATTTCTCCATTTTCTGATACAAGCTGATCATATATCCCCGCTTTCGACATATACATTGTGTCACTGTAAGTTTTAGCTTTATTCAGCGCGTTTGTATTCCAATCCACTTCAACATTATCAATTGCATATTGAGCAGCCTCAGGAGAAAACTTTTCCCCATATTCTGATGTCAATTGATTATAAATCCCTGCCTTAGACATGTGCATCATATCGCCGTATGTTTTGGCTTTTTTCAATGCTGATTTGTACTCCGTAGGTACGGAAGTATTCTCTGTGCTGGCCTCTGCCACAGTGGTTTCTGTATTACCATTTGCAGCTTCTGTTGCTACAGTCTTTATTGAGGCTTCCGTCTGGAGGCTGGTCTTATTGCCAGAACCGTTTCCTGCCGCTGCGCCAATTATGCCAATTACAACGAACGCTGCAACGGTAATTAGGCAGCCTTTCCCTTTTTGGCTCTTTCGGCAATTAGGACAGACCTTTGCGTCAAATGGAATTTCTGTCTTGCAATGCTTACAGATTTTTGTGGTTGGTTTCTCTTTTCCCATACTCATTCCCTCTTTTCTTTAGTATTATTAAAAAGCCATAGGCTATTTTAATCGCAATTCAATTAGATTTTCCAGCTGTTCAATGTAATTTTAGAACAATTCTTTAATAAAGTCATTTAGCATTGCGAGTGCTGGGCGGTTTTTACCATTTATAGATCTTATAAAGTGTATGAAGCTATAAGTTGACCAATGCGCTCTATATCACAAGCACCTGTGAATTCAAACCTTATTTGGCCAACGCCGTTAAAATATACTTCTAACGCACTATCAAAGTCGAATGCTCCGGCGGTTTCGACGGAGAATAATTGTATTTTAGAGTATGGCATTAATGTAAAATCTTTCTTCATTCCAGTCATCCCTTGAATATTTACTGAAATAATACGCTTATTTGTAAAAATAACGTTATCGCGTATTCCTTTGTAGCATCCAATGGTCTCTTCTCCGGGGATAAGAAGTTTGGAAATTCCGTCGGCAATGGAATTATCTGTCTTTCTTAGTTTTACAAAAGAACCATTTTTAAAATCAATCATACTCATTTCCTCTTTTCTTTAGCTTTAATAAAAAGCCATAGGCTATTTTAATCGTAATTTAATTAGCTCTTTCAGGTGTTCTTTGTAATTTTAGAACATCTCCTTAATAACGTCATTCAGCATTGCAGCAGCTGGGCAGTTTTCCATTTATTAATTAATAATCCTCGTCATCCTCATCTATGTCATCATCAAAATCAATGTTGGGATTTGGGGTTGGCGCATGAGTATAACTTTGCGTTTCGTTTGTATTTTCTACTCCGCTTATCCTGTTTATATAATCTCTATCAGCGAGTACTTCCCCCACGTTTTTCTCGGTTCCCTCGCTATAATCATAATAGGTTTGGGTTGCGGCTCCGGCCCATGGATTAATGCAACTTCCATCAGGATTGAAAGTATAAGTCACCCCGAGTGCAGAAGGAAGAGGCTCTGTCTGCATGTATCCAGAGTTATTAAAATAATACCATTTCCAGTCAATGTCTTGGAACCAGGCATTCACCGGATAACTTCCGTCATCATTCTGGTACCACCAGCCCGTAGAATCTTGTTTCCATTCTCCAGCAAGGACAGCTGTGCTCATGGCTGCGGACAGAATGGCAGTTGCGATTAATAATTTTGTTTCTTCATCTCATTGCCTCCATAATTATATTTTATTAAAAAGCGACGAACGACTATTTTAGTCGTGTCTTTATCTAGCAGACTTTATCGTCAGAATCATTCGCTCATGTCTTTGGAATTTGAGGTTGAGATTACTTCTCCACTATCTGCATTAATAAATGTTACCGAAACATTGTCAACAGCTGTGCCATTGAATATATTGTACATACCTCCATACATATAAAAGCCCAATACAGAAAAAGATTCTGCCATATCTAGTTCGGTAGATTTAGTAGTTATCGTAAAATCAGTAAAATTGTCGTTAGTTGTTATATCTGTGTAATTTGGATAATCTTCGGAGCCAATCATTTCTGAGATTGATGAATCAATACTGTTTTTTATTTCTTCCATCATCTCTTTATGCTGCTGCTTTGTTATTACGTATGTAGCACTTCCATCATCATTTAACGTGATGGATTTATAGCCTTTTTCTTTACATAGTTCATTTAAATCTTCTTGCGTTTGTTTTCCAACAAAATCAGCAGGAATATTTAATTCAACATTAAACACTCCTTTTTCAACATCCACGTCTCCAAGGGCGTCCAAATCACTTTTGGTTTCCTCGCTTGTACTGGTTTCGTCCGTGGAATTTTGAATAGCAGCGGTTTCAGTTGTGGCTACAGTGGTATCCACGCTTTTACCGCAACTTGTTAAGAAAATTGATGTGGAGAAAATAATTGATACTACTAATAATTTTGTTCTTTTCATACTCATTCCCTCATTTCTTTTATTAACTAAAAAGCCAAAAATGGCTTTTAATTCCTAGTTAATCTATTTTACTCTATAACTATCATCGTATGTATCTGGAGATAAGGTTCAAACTGTAAAAAGTAATTGTTTACCATAACTTCAGTTCCGTAAATTTGGCGGTAGTATTCAAGAGCTTCGGCTATCGAATCCTCGGATACATCTAAATATTCGGCTATATCGTACAGGTTTTCGCGATGTGCCTTGAAAGCTTCTATAAGTCCAGTCAATCCAATTCTTTTATTATAACCCCATAATCGTGCTGATCGTTCCTGTTTCATACTTTCAGTTGAATCCTGTTCAACGATTCGGCTTGCAGAGGTATAATAATGGCCCATTTCTTCCGTCAGGTTGTCGGCTTTTTTGGAGGTAGTAGAAATATCCTGCCTTATTGCTATTTTTCTTCCTTTTATGTCTCCGCCATTATTCAGCAGAGGCTTCTCTTTTACGACGAGCTCTGCCGCGTCTGCTTCTTCCAATAATTCCTCATAACTCAATCATCATCCCTCCTAGAAATTTGGATCGTTCATGATATCGTCATCATGTTTATTTCTTGCTTTATCACTTAATTCATTCTTTGAGAGATCAGTGCGCTGGTGAGCGGCATCAAGAATTAGATGTGACTTATCCTCTTTTGGACTTATCATCGTCACCTTTGACATATCGGCACCTTTGCAGCGATTATATTCCATTTCCAGGACTGTATTTACCGTATGCTTCCCTTTATCATCAATTGAACGGTATTTATATAGGATGGTTTGTTCCGCTTGGGTAATCTGGGTTTGTGCTGGGGGCTTTACTTCCCGTATTCTTTGCCCGATGTCTAAGTATGATTTCTCATCTTCAAGGCTAATTTTCTGCCTGCCATCTAAAATCTTGAAGAGTGAGTCCATATCTGTATTCATTCCGACGGCTATTTTTTTGATTGTAGGTAATGTTGGAGCAATAGGCTTATTGTTTCTCGGATTTATATTATTTTCGAGCATAGAAATATAACCTTTGCTTAAACCGCTTCTTTGAGCAAAGGTATCCATGCTGACTTTATTCTCTTTTCTATACTGCCTTACTATATCGCCTAATGTCATTTAGACAGACCTCCAATATATTGTTTAACATATTGTACATCGGTTTAAAAAGCATGTCAATAAAATGTTCAACATAATTGACATACTTAAAGGGAAGTGTTATTATAAAGATGGTTCAACATGATGAAAAAATGTAAAGTACAGAAAAAACAATATTTGTGGGCTATAAAATTAAAAAAAGACGAGAGAAACTGAAGATGTCTCAAGTTGAGCTGGATCGAAAAGACAATGTTTCGGGGACCACTATATCAGGACTTGAGAGCAGAGCGAACACTGTTATAACCACGGAAACTTTTTGAAAACTTGCTGAAGCCTTAAAGAGAAAAATAAGTGATATTTTTTTAAGTTATATGTTCAATGTATTAAACAATTGAATGGTGATATAAAAAACAGACAGTGGTGAGAGGGATGCCGGAAGAACAGAAAAGATTGGAAAATGTACTATTGAATTTTATTGGAAACGCTTCGAAAATACTGCCTCTGAAAAAGAAGTGGAAGCTATTCCTGGGGCAGCATTTGCCTTAATTAAATTATGGAAGATTAATTGCTGATTTTCTTTAGCTTCCAGTTCAGAGATTTTCTTATAGATCCCTTCAAAGAACCCAGCTGCAAGTTCTCCGGATTCTGCGCATGCGTGCAAATCAGTTTCAGTCATTTTAGAAGCAACATTGTTCCTGGTATATTCAAGTGCTTTACTCATTTAATTACTCCTTTCCCATGTATTCCGTCTGGTACGCGGTATAGTTACATTATAGTAGAGTTGGAAAATTAAAGAATATGGAAAGGTGTACAAACCATCCGACATAAAATCAAGCAGAAAGGGGTGGTGATATGGGCGTAGTAAAGGTAGTAAAAAAAGGACCAACAACTTTTATCTTCTGCGACGATTGCTGTAAGGATACGACGCCCGAAGAGGTGGAAGCCAGTAAAAAACTGCTTGGGCAAATGGTTTATTCTGCATTAAGGGCCGCTTATTTACGAAAAGAGGAGACCGGCTAAGGCCGGGATTGGTGGACAGGCTTTTTAGGTGTTTTAAAAGTGAGAGAGGAGAAAAAGAAATGGGTTTGTTTCCAGAGGAAAGGCAGGCCTGGATCAATACTGTTCCTGTGCCATGTTTGAGTATACCAATAACTTCCGGAAAGCATTGTATTGGAGCAGGGTGAAAATGGAGGCTCATGCAAAAAAATACAGCTTGGGATATAAAAAAGGACTTAGAAAAAGGGACTCAGTGGACTTTCTGGGCGAAAGACTTTGATGGAATAATCTATAAAACCATGATCCGGTAGCTGATCAGCAAGTAGGGAATCATGAGCATTGATCTGGTTCAGGCTATTGACGCCGACATGGCGTGATTAGGGAAGATGGTAACGCCGACTATGTGGAGATGTAAAAGACCCGCAAAGATGATGTGGTGGCAGAGCAGGAGGTAGAAGCTTCCCCGGAGAAAATGCCGGTTCAGAAATCGGTGGAAGCGCCGGGAACGAGTGTGGAAGATGGTTTCTTTCAATAATTATATAGGAAAGTGGAAGTAAGAATAAAAATCAGCATTGTTAATATGGGCGGCAGAGGGATCTATAAAGGATGGGGAATATCCTATGGCATTCTACTGGGAATGTCTCTCACAATGGCTGGGTACTGGTACTAGTCCTTGATTACATCGGAATAGCTTGGGAGGATTATCTGGCAGTGCAGATGTCATTTATGATTTTTCAGAGTATTTGTCGTAAAAGGGAGGAGCCGGTAAGATCAGAGGATCCTGCCGGCAGTAGTATGAAAAAAAGATTTATGTATAAAGGCATTCCGCCTGTTTGTAATTAATATACCGGGAAAATGTGACGGGAATTTGATGGATCTGTGAAGAGTGTGTGAAAGGAGGATATTTATAGCTTATGCAGAAAAAACGTCTGTGACTGTAGCAAAAAGGCGGGCATAGAAGAATTGGTTCAGCGATATGAGGCAGATCAATTTGTGAATGATTTTTGGGATAATATAGCGGTAATTGGCTTTACGGTGGCTGGGCGGCAGATAAAGTTAATCCTGCTTTTACCAGATAAGCGGAGCCGGGAATATTGGTATACTCCTGGCTGAGGACACCGCCGCACAAAAGATGCAGCATACGCAGCCTGAGAACAGGCCTGTCGGAGCCGATGGCAGGGCGCTATGCCGCCAATGTTTCCGCTGTTAGAATAGAATTTAAATAAAAAACTGTACGTTGAAAACTTAAT
>JASGGP010000240.1:0-7695 GCA_047604985.1 Lacrimispora sp. | reverse complement strand
GTCACCATATCTTCCGGAAAAGACGCCATGGAATCCAGATTCTGACGGATGCTCTCCTGTCCGATCCGGCTGATCTTCTCATAATCCCGGTCACATTCCTCGTAGACCTCGCCGATGCAGGTGCCTGGAAGGATGTCATGGAACTGGTTCAGCAGAATCAGCTTCCAGCCCTTCTCTAAATCCGTTCCCTGGAAGCTTCCGTTTTCTAAGTACTGGAATACGGAAATGATTTCCGCATCCCGGAATAAAAATTCACTCTTCCTGTTGTTCTTTTTATTCCTGGCCGCAGTTGTATAGGTGCCTCTGTGTTTTTCAAAATACAGTTCTCCGGCCCATACGGGATAATCCTTTTCTTTATCCAGCTCCTCAAAATACTGCTTCACGGTTCCGATTTCCACCTTGGGCGTCATGGGAACTTTCTGAAGCCTCGTGACCGCTTCCAACATCTCTTTTGTGACGCCGCCGCCTCCGTCTCCATGTCCGTAAAGGTAAAGGAGCGGGTCCCCGTTTCCTTTATTCTTGAAATGGTCCATGGACAACCGGACGCCGGAGGCGGACAAATCTCCGTTGTAAAGGCCCAGACCCTTGACCGTGCACATGGACATCATGCCGGATAAGATTTCTGTTCCATCCAGCCCCCTCCACTTAAACACGCTGTAGGGGAACTCATTGGTTTCATTCCAGGTCAGCTTCGTGGTAAAGAAATAATCGGTGCCCGCCTTCTTTAAGATCTGAGGCATGGCGGAGGAATATCCGAATACATCGGGGAGGAAACAGATATTGGAATCAGAACCCAGCTCCTCCTTATAGAACTTTTTCCCGTACATGATCTGTCTGACAAAGGATTCCCCGTTTATTAAGTTGCAGTCAGGCTCCAGATACATGCTTCCCAGAGTTTCCCATCTGCCTTCCTCCACCCTTTTTTTCACCTGGTCAAACAATTCCGGATAATATTCCTTAGCCATTTCATAAAGGACGGGCATGCTCTGGCAGAACTTGAAATCCTCATACTGTTCCATCAGCCGCAGCATGCTGGAAAATGTCCGGCTTACCTTTCTGACCGTTTCCTTTAACGGCCAGTGCCACGCCACATCGATGTGGGAATGTCCCGCAAAAAGCATGTTCACAGGCACTTTTAAATCTTTATATTCCGCAATTCCTTTCAGATAGGCGTCCATGGCCTTTGAAAGGCTGGCCGAAAGCGCTTCCTCATCCGAGTAATCCAGCTTCAGCAGGGAATCATACAGCACATGAAAGGTCCGCTGCCTTATATACTCCTCCCCGCATCCCAGAATAAAGTCAAAACCGGTTTTTATCTCAAAATAATACTCCCACACAGGCCGGTTGACGGCTGCTATTTCGGACTGGGTGATGACCACATCGCTTTTAAACACATTGGCACTGTCTAAAATTAAGTCCTTGCAGTAGCTTTCGATTTCCAGTTCATACTCCTCGCCCCCTTTGGCGCAGGGGCTTAACATGACCATATTCCGGTTGAAGTCCAGGCCGTTATAGTGCTTTCCGTTGACAGAAATACAGCCCTCGCCTCCCACTTTCAGCAGCAGCACCGCCGTCTGCCCTTCGTAGCTTTGATCCAGGGCCACCCGGTTCTTTAAGAACACGGTATAATCCTTCCCCCCGATATGCTCTCCTTCCGGAAGAGAAAACCACTCCTCGTCAAGCATTTCATACCGGCCCGGCCCCTTGTAAAATCCCCGCTTTGCCAGCCAGCCTCCCACCGGCGTCCTGTGATGATACAAAAGCCCCTCCAGACGGTTTAATTCCGACTGAATCTTTTTCTCAATCTTTAACATAAAATCCCCCTTCTTTTATCCTTTCAGACCTGACGTGCTGACCCCATCCACAAAATATCTCTGCAGACAGAAGAACATCACGATGGCAGGTAATACTGAACATAAGGCCATAGCCATTACCGCGCCCCAGTTATCCGCACCGGTGGCATCGATGGTAGTTCGCATGGCCAGCGCAACCGTATATAAATCAACCTTGGTAATATAAATCAGCTGGTTCTGGAAATCATCCCAATTCCACATAAACGAAAAGATGGCAACGGAAAACAGGGACGGCTTGCAAAGGGGAAATATGATTCTTAAGATAATACCCAGGGCAGAGCAGCCATCGATCTTCGCCGCCTCATCAAGCTCCCTTGGAATTCCCCGTATGAACTGGGCGACCAGATAGATGAAAAATCCGCCTCCGTTCCCAACGCCCAGGGCAGCCGGAATGATAAATGGCAAATAAGTATTCAGCCAGCCGATTTTGCTGAAAATAACATATCTGGATACCAGAGTGGCCGTAGCCGGAAGCATAATGGTCAAGAACAGCACACTGTACCAGACCGCCTTGAAACGAAAATTCACCCTTGCAAACGCATACCCCACAAACAGGCTGATGGCCAGACTGCAGACCACGCAGGTGACGACCAGGGCAAAGGTATTTAAAAAGAACTTATCAAAGGTATAGGGCCTGACCAGCTTCCAGCCCGCCGGGAAGTTATCAAACCGAAACTCGCTGGGAAGCAGGCTGGGGTTTGACAGCACTTCTTTCGATGGCTTCAATGCCGCAAATATCATCCAGATCAGAGGATACAGCATCACAAGCCCCAGAAGGCTGATTAAGAGATAGATGACAATGGTGCTTATGTTTTTTTTCCCTTTCACGTTCCTTCCTCCTTAATCGTCGAAATTTAAGAATTTTTTCTCCAAAAGATGGAGAATCAGCGCCGTTCCCGCTATCATGATCAACAGAGCCCAGGATAAGGAAGAAGCATATCCCACATTGAAATACTTAAAGGCGTTCTGGTATAAGTAAATCACATAAAGCATACAGGAGTTTAAAGGACCTCCCTTTCCATTAAATATGGTGTAGGGCGCGGCAAACATCTGGAAAGCGTTGATGGTCTGCATCAGGATATTAAATGACATCATGGGCATGATGCCTGGAATCGTGATGCTGATAAACTTGGCAGCCTTTCCCGCTCCATCCACGCTGGCCGCTTCATAAAGGGATGAGGGGATCTGCTTTAAGCCGGCTAAGAATACCACCATGGAGGACCCAAACTGCCAGACCGTCAGCAGCGAGATGGTAAATAAGGTGTACTTGGGATTGCCAAGCCATGATACCCCTTTGATCCCTATCTCCGCCAGCAGCGCGTTGATCACACCGTCTTTTACGAAAAGAGCTTTCCACAGGATCGCAACAGCAATGCTGGAGCCTAAGATCGACGGGATATAATAAATCGTCCGGAAGATGCCGATCCCTTTGATCTTCATATTCAGTATCATGGCGATACACAGCGCAAAGACAATTTTAGCCGGTACTGCAATAAATACATATTTGAAAGTCACTTTCACCGCCTGGTAAAAGACCTCGTCCTCAAACATCTTCTTATAATTTTCCACACCAATGAATGCCGGCGTATTCAGAAGATTGTAATTGGTAAAGGACATCAGAAAGCTATGTAATATGGGCCATAGCTGAAAACATAAAATCCCCAAAATCCAGGGTGCAATCAGGGTGTAACCGATTAAGCTTTCCCTGGATTTAATCTTTTTTTTGCTCATGTGCTTTCATCCCCTCCTGTTTCTTTCTAATTTATCTTATTAGAAATTCTGCCTTCTCTCAACATAACAAAACCACACTTTTTCTTCTTTTTCAACAACCTTTCCAGTTTTACTCTTCATTTTCAACTTTTTATGTACATATAGCACAATCTCATTTGATTCATTCCGGCCCATATAATTTTAACAGTATGACAGGCTCAAAACCCTCTGTACCGATCCGATACTTACCGGAATCTGCCGGAACAAAGAACTGGTCCCCTTCTCCGATCCGGTAATTTCCGGCATCCGTTCTTAAGGTCCCCTTGCCGGAAAGCACATAAAGGCAGCAAAAAACCCCTTCTCCTTCCAGTTCGCAGGGGGAATGAATCTCCAGCTTTTCCATCTGAAAGCAAGGAGTATTCTCATACCCCACAAGCCTATACCGCTTCCCGCCGCTCCACGAAAGCTCCTCTGCCCGGATACAGGACTCTTTCCGTATCTGCTCCTCATTTTTGCCTGCATAGGTGAAGCAGTCGAACATCTTCTGAAAGCCAAGGCCCTGGTGGCACATCCTGTCATCAATTTCAAATCCGGAGGGCGTCACCTTTTCCACCCGGATTGTAAAATCCGTGGGCTCCTGTATCTCAATCATCATACAGCCCGGACCAATGGCATGAGGCACGCCTCCCCTGACCAGGTAGGTTTCCCCTTTCTTCACCTCGATGCGGTTTAACAAGGACAGCATCCGGTCATAGTCCTGGGACTCAAAGCAGGAAATCCAGTCCTGCCTGGTGATCCCCTCCTTAAATCCCAGATAAATGCAGGGCGTATCTTTTAATCCTTTTCTGGTTCCCAGAATATGCCAGCATTCTGTTTTTCCAAACCTGCTGTGAAACAGCTTTTCCGCCATCTGCTTATCCGGATGGACCTGCACTGTAAGACGTTCTAAGCTGTCTATAATTTTTATCAGAACACCGGGAGTCACCCCCCATTTCTCCACATGGTTTTTTCCCAGCATGGCCTCCGGCTCTTTTTCTATCAGTTGTATCAATGTGATTCCCGAATCATCATCAATCCGACACAGGCCCTCTGTCAGTTCCTCTCTTCCTGCGTTTATAGCCCTTGTCACCGAATACATCCATTCTTCCGGAAAATGGCCGTCTTCCGTCATTCCCTTCCCATGGAGACAGCCGATCATTCCCCCGCCAATGTAGGTTCTCCAGACCCGCTCACCTTTCACCTTTACCGGTTCATATCCCATTTTCTGATCCCTTCCTTTTTTATTTTCTCTTGTTTTTTATATAAATCTCATATCTTTAGCATAAGATTTTTTCTCTGAGAACCCAACTGGACAATCCATCAAAAAATCTTCTAAAATGTCAAAGATCAGACGGAATTTGTGGGGTAAGTCAGGGCTTTCATTAACAGTTCATTTCTTGTATGCATGGCAGCGGTTTCTTCGATCCACGACAAAAAAGCATCAAGAACTGGCTTTGACGCTTCCTGACGCTTTTTCTTTTTTTCTTCAAAAACAGATTTTCGATTTGGCATCTGTAATCAGATAGCCGGAAGTTAAGAGATGACCAGTATGTTGCACAATGAAACTGACCAGATCATTAATTGACTAAATTATACTGTTGGAAATAGTATTTGTTATTTTATGATTGCAGTTTATCTATTTTCCTAAAAAATGGAGATGCTGCAAAATGAATTTTTCATACAAAATACTGATGTTGGCCAAACAGCCAAGAACCATATCTTGTTGAATCTTTGCATTTTGAGGCATCTCCAAATAGATATTTATTTTCTATTGTTCGCGGTAATCATCTCAATCAGCGAAACATGAGACCACCTTACTGCGTTCTTCTCATTTTTCAAATGGATCGCATTTTTAGGGCAGAGGTGGACGCACCCTAAGCAGCCCTCACACTGATCTGCGAATATCACCTGATCGGTAACGGAAATGTTTCCGGCAGGGCAGACCTTTGCGCAGGTACCGCATTTATTGCAATCCTGATTGATTTCATAACGCTGCCCCTGTTTGCCGTTCAGCAAGAGCTTCTCACCGCCTTTTAACATTGCAGTCGTGATTCTCCAGCCGATTCCTGCCTTGACCTCAAGGGTTTTCCGGTTTTGAATATCCGTGATGATCCGGGCAAGGTTTTCGTCAACCCGTTTCTCCGGCAGCTTGGCAGTCTGATCATTGATATCAAAGCCGGGCAGATAATTGTCAACCATCAGCAGACTTTCGGCATAGTCAAAATTGTAACCGTGCTGCCTGGCGAGTTTCTGAACGTTCATCATACACGCGCCGGGAAGATTGCCGTATGTACCGATGGCGAACATATACGATCCCTGAAGCTCCGCTGTTTCAAGGAATTTTTTCACCATTTTCGGCAGTCCGAAGCCATAAATCGGAAAGACTACGCCGATCACGTCGTCTGAGAAAGATAAGCCGGGTTTGCCGATAACCTGCGGAATGGATATGAGCTTCGCGTTGCCGCTGCCGATTTTCTTTGCAACGGAAAGGCAATTCCCCGTGGATGTAAAGTAGAGAATAGTCATTTTTTACCTCCTCTTATCTGTCCTATAATTTTCAGTCCGGTACTGAACCCAATGGGCTCCAGCCGCTTTTTCACGTTGCCAAGTTCTGACGGGATTTTGATATGCTGGGGACATTTTTTCTCACAGACACCGCATTTTACGCAGTTCGTCACCCGCATACCACCCGATGAATGAAGGGCGTTTGTGCTTGTGAGGTACTGAGTCATGCCCGTGACAAAGCCGTTTGCGTAGCTTGCGTTGTACGCCGCGAAACATCCTGGGATATTGACGTTTTTCGGGCAAGGCATACAGTAATTGCAGCCCGTGCAGGGCACTTTGTAGCTCTCCTCAAATACTGCCTTGACTTTGTTAAATACCGCAAGTTCGCTGTCCGTAAGGGAGCCAACAGCCGTGTGTTCGGCGGTGCTGATATTATCGTCAAGCTGCTCGGGAGCGTTCATTCCCGACAGCACTACCGTCACTTCCGGCTGATTCCACAGCCATTTCATAGCCCAAGCGGCAGGCGTAATGCGGGGATCTGCTTCGCCAAACAGCTTAACCGCCTTTTTCGGGACACCGTTTGCAAGCCGGCCGCCCAGCAAAGGCTCCATAATAATCACCGGCAAGCCTTTTTCGTGAGCCTTTTCCAGTCCGAGCCGTCCCGCCTGATAGTTTTCGTTCATGTAGTTGTACTGGATTTGGCAAAACTCCCAAGGGTACACGTCAAGCAATTCCAAAAACGCCGATTGTGTGCCGTGGAACGAAAATCCGACGGAACGGATTTGTCCGCTTGCTTTCTTTTCGGCCAGCCATTTCTCCAAACCAACTGCGGATACCGCGTTCCAAGCCGCCATATCAGGGACGTTATGAATCAGATAATAGTCGATATAGTCCGTTTTCAGCCGCCGGAGCTGCTCATTGAACAAACGGTCGAACTCTTCATAGGTTTTGCATCTGCCGTGGGGCAGTTTTGTCGCCAGAAAAATCTTCTCACGCACATGATTCTTGTGCAGAATTTCACCGAGAGTGTCCTCGCTCCCAGGGTAAATATAGGCGGTGTCGAAATAATTCACGCCTCTTTCGATTGCATCAAGCACCAGCTTTTCGCTTTTGGCAAAGTCAATGCTGATTCCGCGAGGGAAACGCATACAACCAAAGCCCAACACAGACAGTTTATTACCCGATTTCGGGTCAACACGGTATTGCATATTATTCTTCCTCGCATTCACAAATTTTACGGAGTTCCTCAATATGGTTCACAAGAGTTACAAGTTCACCCCAAGCCCCGCCGAGTTCTAGATAATAAAAGTTCATCGTGGCTTGTCGGCGCAGCCCGATCACTTCAGTATCAAGCAGGATTTTAAGGTGATGAGACACGGCAGGGCGGGATAAGTGCGTCCTTTCGGTTATCTCCCCCACGCGCATACCCTCTTCGCAGTCAGCGCTGGCGAGTACAGCGATTATCATCTGCCGCGTTTCGTCGCCAAGTGCACTCAACAGCTTGCGACAAGCGGCAAATTGGTTTAGCATTGCTTTGTCATCCATAGTATTACCTCGTCAATAAGTTTAATCGTTCCTTTGTTTAGAC
>JASGGP010000239.1:0-7711 GCA_047604985.1 Lacrimispora sp. | reverse complement strand
TATATTATATCCGGCTTTCTGGGAGCCGGAAAGACCACCCTCATTCAGACGATGGTCAGAACTGTTTTCCAGGATCAGAAGGTCGTTGTAATTGAAAATGATTTCGGTGAAGCCGGCATTGACGCCAGTCTTCTTAAGGAATGCCAGCTGACGGTCACCAGCCTGACTGCAGGCTGTATCTGCTGCAGCATGACGGGCGACTTTGAAAAGGCGGTCAGCCGGATCGTAAAGGAGTATGAGCCCGATGCAATCCTGGTGGAGCCCTCCGGTGTCGGAAAGCTATCGGACATCATAAAATCCTGTTTCAGACAGAAGAACATGGTCCGGCTGGTCCGGTGCATTGCAGTGGTGGATGAAGGACGGTTTGACAAATACAGGGAAAATTACGGAGAATTTTTCCGGGATCAGATTCAGTATGCAGACTTAATTCTCTTAAGCCACCAAAGCAGCGACGCCGGCCACATAGAAAAAACCATAGGAAAGATAAGGGAATTAAACCAGGAAGCCAGAATTGAGGCGGATTTCTGGGACAGCATACCTGTTTCTGTGTTCCAGTCCGGGCAAAGGGTCTTAAAGGCTCAGAAGCTGGAAAATGAAACAGAACCGGCTGGGGACTTTAAGCTTCACCGCATGGTAAGGACTGGAGGAAAAGGGGAGAAAAAGGGGTATTTCCGTTCCCATTTTGCTAAGGAAATTTTCACCACGGTCACCTTAGAATGCAGCGCCTGTCTGTCAAAGGAGCAGTTAAACCAGAAAGTCACCAGGGTGCTGGAGCATTCCGACGGCATGATCCTGAGGGGAAAGGGAATTGTCAGAGGTCCCCAGGGAGGGCTTTTGTTCCATTACATACCGGGGATATTGAAAATCCAGCCCTGCAGGGCAGAGGGAACCAGCGTCTGCTTTATTGGTACAGGATTAAAAGAGCAGCAAATAAAAAAATTGTTTGAAGGAGAATTGTAGCATGGTCATTCCTGCATGGGTTATAACCGGCTTTCTGGATTCCGGAAAAACCACACTAATGAACCGGCTGATCCAGGAAGTGCTGGAGGACCAGGATATTCTGGCCATACAGTTTGAAAAGGGAGATATACCCCTGATAGAAAACGAGCAGGTGCGGAAGCTTCACTATTCTAAGGAAGAACTGGAGACAGAGCCTTTTGAAATTGCGGCATCCATCTGTGACTGCTTAAAGGAACACCCGGTGGACTTAGTCATGATCGAGTGGAACGGGATGGAGCATTTTCATAAGTTAGAAGAAATGCTTTTACAGTTTTCCGTGAAATCGGTTTTGAGCATAGAAAAGGTTATTTATACGGCGGATGAAGAGAAGTTGCGCGGCCGCATTGCCGATGCGGGCGCCATTTCCATGTCCCAGATCGGGGCCAGCGACTGTGCCTGGCTTCGGACGGAAAGCCCGGGGCCTGCGAGGGAGAGGCAAGGACGCTTTTGGGCATTAACCCGGATATTCAGGTTTTTACCAGCGGGAAGTGGGAACGTTTTTCGAAAAAGCTTTTCCGCTATGATATAAAGCTTCAATTATGGTTTTTGCTTGTTGCGGCAGTGGCAATTTTTTATCTGACCATGAAGCCGGTTTTGAGCTGGCAGGGGTTCTCCCTTGACGCTTTTCTCACTGTGTTTTTAGGCGTTTTTCTCCAGGCGGTCCCTTTTCTGGCAATCGGGGTCCTTCTTTCCTCCGCCATTCAGGTATATGTGCAGCCGGAATGGATCCAGAGGAAGTTTCCAAGGAAGACGGCGGCAGGCCAGCTTTTTGCCATTGCGGCGGGCTTCTGCCTGCCGGTCTGCGACTGCGCTTCCATTCCCGTATTTAAGAGCCTGGTAAAAAAGGGAGTGCCCATGTCCGCCGCGGTTACTTTCATGCTGGTGTCCCCGGTTATTAATCCGGTAGTAATCCTCTCCACCTGGTATGCCTTTAACGGGAACATAAAGCTGGTTGTGGCCAGATGCGGGCTGGGCATTCTCTGTGCGGTACTTTCAGGCCTTACTTATCTGGTTTTTCCACCGGAGCAGATTCTTTTAACAGATGAAGTCCGGGGGACGGTAAGGCAGGATGGGCTTTGGAACGGGGCAGAGGTTTCGGAAGGATCTTCCAGGTTTTTGATGTTCATCCGCCACGCCCAGAACGAATTTTTTATGGTAGGAAAATACCTTTTGATCGGAATTTTTGTTTCCACCGTATTTCAGAACATAATGCCTGCTGTGCTGCGAAACGGGGGAGGCATATCCCTGACGGCTTCCGTTCTTCTCATGATGGGGATGGCATTCGTCTTATCCCTGTGCTCCTCCTCTGACGCGGTTGTGGCAAGGAGCATGGCAGGTATCTTTCCGGTTGGAGCGCTCCTGGGCTTCCTGGTATTCGGCCCCATGATGGATATTAAAAACGTAGCCATGCTGCTCAGCGGCTTCCGGACGAAATTTATAATCAGGCTGCTGGTAACCACAGGGATCATCTGCTTTGGGGTGATTTTGGCATTCGCGTGGTTTGGAAGCGGGGTGATCCGGATATGAGGTTAAGAGGAAAAGGAATTAATCCTGAGGCTTTGGCAGAGTGTGCCTGCTATCTGCTGTTCGGTATCCTGCTGTTCCGGCTTACCTATACCGGAATGTATTTAAATTATGTGACGCCCCGCATGAAGCCTTACCTTTACGGCTTGTCAGGACTGATGATATTATGGGCGGCCATGAATGGGAAAAAGCTGTTTCAGCCTAAATACAAAAGCCGGCTGCATCACTGCCTGGTTTTGATCGTTCCCATTCTGATCCTTGCTGTTCCCCCGGCGCCTCCGGCAGCCGGTTCCATGATTAAAAACTATTCAAGCGCCAATATTCCACTGGCTCCCTCTCAAAATGCCCAGACTGGGGTTACGTCTGACAATGCCCAGGCTGCGGATTCTTATGAGGAGTACGGCTGGGATGGAAGCCTGGAAAAGCCCGATACGTCTGCCGACGGAAGTTTGGAAATTCCGGATACCTATTCTGATGGGAATCAGGGGACGCCGGATTATTCCGCTGATGGAAGCGGGGGACAGCAGTCACAGGAAGATGCATCTGCGGGCAACAGTTTAAACGGGCTCGATGAAGCAGCCCGGACAATAACCATTGCCGATGAAGACTACTATGACTGGATGAATGAGCTGGGCTACAATGCAGAAAAATATCAGGATTATACCGTAACGATGAAAGGATTCGTGTTCTTGGATCTGGAAGAGCGCAAGGAGAATGAATTTGCTCTTGTCCGCCTGTCCATGTGGTGCTGCTCCGCAGATATGTCGCCCATGGGATTGATTGTGAGCCACGATGGAAGCCTCTCATTTAAGGAAAATGACTGGATCACTGTCACAGGAAAGGTCCAGGTTGTGGAAGGATATCCCTCCATAAAGGCAGAAAAGATAGAGGCGGCGGAAAAGCCGGAACAGGAATATGTATACCCATCTTATTATTGATGCAGCAAGAACAAAAGGCGGATTACCGGTGTAAAACCGGTAATCCGCCTTTTCTTTTTATCGTATAAGAAAGTTCATCCTATACGATAAAAATCCTCCGGGGGATCGCACTGGGGCGGTAAGGTTGGATGTCGCAGAAGCGACTCAACCCAGGCGGAGAATCCCGCACGCGGGATTCTTTCTTGCATAATAAAAGCATTGTGCAATATACACATGACAAATGTCATATAAACCGTGACAATGGTAATAAGTGCATAATAAATATTGACTTTTCCCCCCGGCTTGTTATGATAAAAACAGAGAAAGGGGGAGCAGACATGAATGGTTGGGAAAGGAATAAGAAGGTAGTGGTGGCAGGACACATTTCCCTGGACATTACACCGGTTTTCCAAAACAGCGGAGGGCAGAAGATTCTGGAACTGTTTCGTCCGGGAAAGCTGGTGCGTGTGGGGAATGCGCAGATATCCACAGGCGGAGCCGTTTCCAATACAGGCCTGGGGCTTCATGCTCTGGGAGGGGATGTGCTTTTGATGGCAAAGGTGGGGGAGGATGAGTTCGGCCGGATACTGAAAGATAGAATCAGACAGAGCGGATGTGAAAGCAGTATACCGGAAGTGAAGGGGGAAGCAACTTCCTATACGGTGGTTGTGGCGCCCAAGGGCCTTGACCGGTTCTTTCTTCATGATCCGGGATGCAATGATACCTTTTGCTGCGAAGATGTGGATTTTGGGGAGCTGGCCGGGGCCGCCCATTTCCATTTCGGATATCCTACATTGATGAGAAGATTTTACCGGAACGACGGGGAAGAGCTGGTGGAATTATTCCGGCGCGTAAAGGACTTAGGACTTACCACCTCTCTGGACTTGACCGCGGTAGACCCTGATTCCGAGGCTGCAGGCTGCAACTGGAAGCGTATTCTGGCTTCCGTGCTGCCTTATGTGGATTTCTTTGTACCCAGCATTGAGGAGCTGGGCTATATGCTTGACCGGAGGCTCTATGATAAGTGGCAGGAAAAGGCGGGAGCGGACGACATCGTATCCATTCTTTCCTTAAGTGAGGATGTGGAAGCACTGGCAGACCAGGCTCTGGAGCTGGGAACAAGAGCTGTGCTGCTGAAATGCGGAGCTGCCGGGATGTACTTAAAAACTGCGCCGGAAGGCGTATTTACGGAAGCCCTGCCGTTTATGAAAGGCTGGAGCGGCATTTCCCATTTTCAGAACAGCTTTGTGCCAGACCGGATTCTTTCGGCTACGGGAGCGGGGATACCAGCATCGCAGCCTTTATAAAGGCCATGCTGGAGGGGGCAGGGCCTGTGGAATGCGCAGAGCTTGCGGCGGCAACAGGGGCCTCATGCGTGACGGCTTACGATGCGGTCAGCGGACTTCTACCCTTTGAGAAGCTTAGGGAAAAGATACAAAACGGATGGGAACAGCAGAAAATAATCCGTCTGTAGCAATAAAATGAAATGAAAGCAATGAAACGAAAGTAATGAAATCAAAATTATAAAACCAGGAGGAAATCAACATGTTAATTTCAATGAAAGCCATCCTTGAGCTGGCAGACGCAAAAAACATAGCCATAGGAGCGTTCATTATCACTTCTCTGGAAGGAATCCAGGCAGTATTGGGTGCTGCCGAAGAGCTAAAACAGCCGGTGATTCTGCAGTTCGCCCCGGTCCATGGGTCCATTATTCCACTGTCCACCATAGGTCCTGTTATGATCATGATGGCGGAAAAATCTTCTGTTCCCGTAGCTGTCCATCTGGATCACGGAGATGACCTTAAAATCCTGCAGCAGGCCCTTGATATGGGCTTTACCTCCATCATGTACGACGGCTCTGTTCTTTCCTTTGAGGAAAATGTGGCCAATACTAAAATTGCGGTGGAAATGGCAGGCGCATACGGAGCCAGCGTGGAAGCGGAAATCGGGGCCATGGGCAGACAGGAATTCTTAAGCGTAAGCGAGGAAGGGGAAGCTGCCGAAAGCTGCTACACCGATCCGGAGCAGGCGGAGAAATTCGTACAGGCCACAGGAATCGACGCCCTTGCCTGTTCTTTCGGCACCGTACACGGCTTATACCTTACGGAGCCCAATTTAGATTTTGAGCGCATCCATGAGATACACAGCCGGATCGGCCTGCCCATCGTCATGCACGGAGGCTCCGGCGTCAGTGACGGGGATTTCCGGAAATGTATTGAAAGGGGAGTCCGCAAGATTAATTACTACACTTATTTAGCCAAGGCAGGCGGTATGCACGTGAAAGAAAAAGCCATGGAGACAGGAGAATACGTATTCTTCCATGATATTACCCTGTGGGGGATTGAGGCCATGAAAGCGGATGTGCTCCATACCATAAAGGTATTTTCCAATCTGGAATAGAGAATCAAGGGGAACAGCTTTGCCCAGAAAGCATGGGCAGAAAAGAGGATAACATGAAACGTTCAGAAATTAACAGGGCCCTGAAAGAGATGGAGCAGATGACAGCCGCCAGCCGCTTCGCCCTGCCGCCTTTTTGCAGCTTTACTCCTGAGCAGTGGGCGGAAAAAGGCCATGATTACGATGAAATCAGAGATAACATGCTGGGCTGGGATATTACAGACTTCGGAATGGGCGACTTCGATAAGGTGGGCTTTTCCTTAATCACCCTGCGCAACGGCAATGTCAGCATGGAGAAGTATGCCAAGCCCTATGCGGAAAAGCTGCTCTACATAAAAGAGAACCAGTCCGCCGCCATGCACTTTCACTGGAGTAAGATGGAAGACATTATAAACCGGGGAGGCGGAAATGTGCTGATCCGTGTGTATAACTCTGCCGAAGACGGGAAGTTTGCAGACTCTGACGTGACCATTCACAGCGACGGACGGGAGTACCGGGTGTCTGCCGGAACCCAGATAAAGCTCTGTCCCGGGGAAAGCATCACCATCTATCCCTATATGTATCACGATTTTGAACTGGAGCCGGGCACAGGCCCTGTTTTGCTGGGGGAGGTATCCATGTGCAACGATGACAAAGGGGATAACCGCTTTTACTTACCCGCAGGCCGCTTCCCGGAAATTGAGGAAGATGAGCCGCCTTACCGCCTGCTCTGCAACGAATATCCGGATGCTGTCTGAAAACGCGGCAGAATAACACCGGATATCATAGTTGTGCAATCTGATGAAAAATCATGCTCCTTCCTCCTTACCGGCTGTGGAAACACGTCAAATTCATGACAATTGTCACATGAAACTAATTACATTGTGCACATGTTTTAAAAATAAACTCATGATATGATGAAAAAGTAGTAAAAACCACAAACAAAAGGTGTATAAGGAGGAAGCAACATGAAAAAAAGCACAAAAAAATTAGCCGCAATGCTTGTATGTGCCGCTATGGCCGGTATTTCTCTTTCCGGATGCAGCAATGGAGAACCGGAGACCAAGGCGCCGGAGACAACAGCAGCAACTACCGCTGCTGAAACAAAAGCCGCCGCTGAAACAACTGCCGCTGAAACAAAAGCCGCCGCTCAGAAGGTCTCGGAAACCAACATGGCTGATGCAAACGTAAAAAAGAAAGACCCCAGCAAGCACTATAAATTCGGCTACACCTGCATGGATGGTACAAACCCGTTCTTCGTAACCATTGAAAAGACTATGCGTGAAATGGTAGAAGCCCAGGGAGACGAGCTGATCTCCGTAGACCCGGCCAACGATGTAACTCTGCAGATTACCCAGGTGGAAGATTTGATTTCCCAGAAGATCGACGCCATGTTCATGAACCCGGCAGAAGCGGAAGGCATTCTTCCGGCCCTGGACCAGTTAAAGCAGGCCAACATCCCGATTGTGGGCTTTGACACGGAAGTAGCGGATTTATCCTATCTGGTATCCTACACCGGTTCCGATAACTACAACGCAGGCTTTGTATGCGGCGAGGACCTTGTTAAGAAATGTCCTGACGGAGGCGATATCATCGTGCTGGATTCTCCGACCATGAATTCCGTAACCGACAGAACCAACGGATTCCTTGAAGCCATCAAGGGCCATAACTTCAACATCGTGGCACAGCAGGATGCAAAGGGCAATTTAGAGGTTTCCATGGGAATTGCAGAGGACTTACTCCAGGCCCACGGTGACGTAGTAGCTATCTTCGGCGGAAATGACCCCACAGCTCTTGGAGCTCTGGCAGCAGCCAACGCAGCAGGAATTAAGGACTGCAAGATTTACGGCGTAGACGGTTCCCCGGATATCAAGGCTGAACTGGCTTCCGGCGAC
>JASGGP010000238.1:0-7723 GCA_047604985.1 Lacrimispora sp. | reverse complement strand
CTTCCCATACTGCCTTTTCTTCTCCGTAAGTGCAATATCTGTGTAATTTCATATTTATCTCTCCTTCGTTATCATTAAATCCCAATCTTTCTGTCCCCTGCCGCCTCTTCGGCAGCAATTGTCTTTTCGCTCCTGGAATGAACCGTTTATTTCCTATTTTATCCCTTGACAGCTCCCAGTGCAACGCCCTTTGTAATATGCTTGTTTAAAATGATATAAATAATCAGGGCCGGCGCCGCCGACAGGGCCATGACCGCAAACTGAACCGCATAGTTGGAGGAATACTGTCCCGTAAATTCCAGAATGCAGAAAGGAAGCGTCTTCCACCGCTTACTGCTTAAATAGGTGGTGGCAAGCATGAATTCATTCCAGTTGTTTAAATAGGTCATAATGGACACGGTTACAATGGATGCTTTCATTAATGGAAAGATAATGACCGCAATGATCCGGTAAATGCCGCAGCCATCCATAAGCGCCGCCTCCTCCAGCTCTTTGGGAATAGAGCTCATAAAGCTGGAAGTGAGAAAAAAGCCCTGAGGAAGGGAAAAGGCCACATAGGGAATCAGCAGGGCCCATATGGTGTCCGTCAGCCTCAGCCTGTCATAGATCACATAGTTTGGAAGCAGGGTAGCGTGTACGGGAATCATCATTCCCATGACCATAAGGATGGCGGCGGCATGCTTCAGCTTCCACTCCATCCTCTGGCAGGCAAAGGCCGCCATAATGGAAATGACCAGAACAAGGACCACGGCCAGGGTGTTAATCAGCAGGCTGTTTCTTAAATAATGAAGAAAGTTTCCATTTGTAAAGGCAAGAAAATAATTGTTCCATTGAATTTTCTCGGGCCATACCAGAATTCCAATTGTTAACATCTCATTGCTTTTGCAAAGGTAATAATCCAGCAGCCAGATTAAGGGAAACATCTGGATGGCGGCGATCAGGGTCATAACGGCTATGGTTACAGGCGATTTTAATTTTACCATATTCCTTACTCTCCTCTCTCTGCAAACAGCCGGTTCAGCACCACCGTGGAAGCCAGGCATATCAGGATAAACGCCACGCTGATGGCGTTTCCGTAGCCATATTTATAGGACTGGAATGCCTGTTTGTATAAATAGCTTGCCATGAACTGGGTTTCGTTGCCCGGGCCGCCTGCTGTCAGTAAGTATACGGTTTCCATCTGCTTTAAGGCGGAAATGACGGCCATGGTGACATTGACCTGGATCACCGGCTTCATCAGGGGCAGGGTGATGTAGAAAAATGTCTTGCTGCCGTTTGCCCCGTCAATGGAAGCGGCCTCGTACATTACGGGGTCTATGTTCTTGACTCCCGTGTAATAAATCAGCATTCCCCAGCCAAAGCCGTGCCAGATTAGAACCACTAAAACCGCCCATATGGCGTTGCCGGAGCCCAGGGGATTTAACTGGCCTCCGTAGCCGAAGGCCTTTAATATCTTTGTGATCAATCCAAAGTTGGGATTGTAAATGAATTTCCATAAATAAGCGATAACCGCCACGGAAATTACATTGGGGATAAAGAAAATACAGCGGAACAGGCCTTCCGCCTTTCCCTGAAGCTTATCAAGCTTTACTGCCGTCAGCATGGCGAGCGGATGCTGAATACAGATAAACCCCACGGACAAAAACAGGGAGTTGCGCAGAGAGGTCCAGAATACGGAATCGTGAATCAGGGTTTTGTAATTTTCCAGGCCGATAAAGGAGCTGGCCCCGATTCCGGAATAATTTGTAAATCCGTAGTAGGCGCTTAAAATAATGGGCGCCAGAATTGCTGCCGCGAAAACAATAAGTCCGGGAGCCATAAGGGAAAATATCACTTTTTTATTACTGTATAATTTATGCATGCCTCTTTCCTCACTCCTTGTAAGACAAAGGGAGCTGTCACGCCAGCTCCCTTAAAAGTACGGGCTCCTATTTCATTGCCGCTGCCAGCTTAGTGAAGAATTCATCCGGTGTCAGCTGCCCGATTGCAAATTCCACGGAAGCATCCTCACAGGCCGTCTTAAAGGCATTGGTTCCCCGGTCATTAAAGGTAACTCCCGTAATGCTTGTGGACTTGTTGACCATATCCACAAATTCCATCTGAAGAGATGTTTCGCTGCCGGTTAAGTACTGTGAGAAATTCTGGGCCGACATGCAGACGCCCTTTTCCCAGCAAAGCTTTGACCAGTTTTCCGGAAGGTACATGTAATTCAACAGCTTGATGGCTTCCTCTTTTACAGGGGAATGGGCCGTAACCGCATGACCGCCGCCGTTCCATGCGGCAATGTCCGTATTGGTTCCTTTTCCGCCCTCAACTGCAGGCATATTGAACACGCCGATATTCTTTCTTATTTCTTCCGGTATGTTTTCATTGGTTGCCATTGACATTTCCCAGCTTCCCATGTAATACATGGCTGACTGTCCGTTTGTAAACAAATTCATGCTGGTGGCGTAATCCGTAGTCTCAAAGCCTGTCTGGAACATTCCTGCATCCACGGTTTCTTATACAGATCCAGAACCTTTGCCCATGCCTCATTGGTGTAATCCCCGTTGTTCACCGAGTCTCTTAAGTCCTCGGAGGCTGTGCTTCCGTCAAACTGCTGGAACAGGGAAGTAAGGTAAATGGAAAGAGGCCATTTGTCAGAGCCATCCATGGAAACCGGAATAACGCCTGCTGCCTTAAAGGTGTCAACTGCAGCCAGAAGCTCATTATAGGTGGTGGGAACCTTGACACCGTATTTTTCAAACATGGCCTTGTTGTAATAGAATGCCATTACATCCGTATTTCTTGCCAGACCGTATAATTTCCCATCCTTGCTGAAACCGTCTAAGGCTCCGTTAATGAAGCCGTAGCTCTTGTAATCCGCCGGATTTAACTCCGCCAGAAGACCTGCATCAATGACTTCATCCAGGAAAGAGGGCTGGCCCCAGGCGCTGACCAGATCCGGCATGTCGGAACCGGAAGCGTAAGCCTTGAATTTCGTCTTATAGCTCTCATCGTCCAGAGCTTCCACCTCAATTTTTACATTGGGATTTTCTTTCATATACTGGTCAAAAAGCATCTGCTCAATCAACCCCTGTCCGCTGGTACGGTCCGGGAGATTGGAAAACACCTTAATCATCACATCCTTGCCCGGAGCTTCCGAAGCAGCAGTTGTCCCGGCTGCCGTTGTCGCAGCCGCTTCTGTCTGTTTCTCCCCGCTTGCCGCCGTGGTTACCTGCTTTCCTGTTCCGGAACAGCCTGCCAGGGCTGCCGCTGCCATTGCCGCGCATAAGAAAGCTCCGATCCGTCTCTTTTTCATATCCCTCTCCAATCCGCCGCCCCCAGGCGGCATAAAACTTTATTTTCAATTCCCTTATTGTGCAATCTGTTGCTTTTTTACATCAGCTGATGTATTTATAATAGCAATTTGCCCCGGAAAATAATACACAAAAAATTAAGGGAAATGTTTAAATTTTTAATTTACAAGCGCAGAAAGCCCGGGAAGCTGTGTTTTGCCTCCCGGACCCTTATCCTCTTATTAATCTTTTGTATCTCTCCTCTTGTATCCCTCTCCCTATTTTGCTTCCTCCGGTTCCTCTGTCCCGGCTGGAATGCGTATGGTAATCTTTGTCCCTGCTCCCAGAACGCTCTGCACCAGCAGTCCGTAATCCTTTCCATAAATCATCTGGATTCTCCGGTTCACATTGACAACGCCGATGGAGGTGTGCCCCCTTTTTTTCATGGAATAGTCTTCCATCAGGATATGGGACATGGTTTCCTCTGTCATGCCCACCCCGTCATCACTGACCTGGATATATAAATCTGCCTTTTCCTGCCATGCCGCTATGAGAATATGGCCCATATCCAGCTTTTCTTCAATGCCGTGGACAATGGCATTTTCAAGGATTGGCTGGATCAGCAGCCGGGGAATATAGAGGTTCATTAAGCTTTCGTCGATATCTATTTCCGCCTCCATTTTATCCCGGTAGCGGTAATTCTGGATAGCAATATAATCCTTTAAGCTCTTTACCTCTTCCCCAAGGCGCACAAAGGACTTCTTTTCCAGGGAATAGCGCATCATGTTGCTTAAGGCAGCCACCATATCCCCGATTTCGTCCACGTTCCTGATGCGAGCCATCCAGTTAATGGTGTCAAGGGTATTGTACAGAAAGTGGGGATTGATCTGCATTTGCAGGGACTTCATCTGCGCTTCCTGCTTCATGACCTTCTGCTCGTACACCGTATTGACCAAACTGTTCATATCCGTCACCATCTGGTTAAAGGTATGGCTCAGCTTCCCGATCTCATCCTCGGAATCCACCTGGCAGTTGATATCAAAATTTCCCTGTCCGAAGTCTTCCATTGCCTGGGATAAGTACCGGATGGGCCTTGTTATGCCTCTTGAAACCAGGAGAGACAGAAATGCCGTGAGAAATGCCGTGGCAAGGACAATAGGAATAATCACATTTTTTAACCTTGTGATGTCCGTCATGTAATAATCCCTGGGAATGGCAAGCACCATATGCCACCCATTGGAAATGGCTCCGCTGTTATAAACGCTGTAATAGGTATTGTCCACCTGGACATTATTGTAGAAAGCCTCTTTTTCCCCGAAATATTTCCGGTAAGGCTCGCCCAGCATCTCTCCTGATAAAGCTTTTGATTCCGTGGCCAGAATCCTTCCCTCTTCATTTACGAGGAAATACGGCCGGACTTGGTTAAATCAATATCCGCAATGATATCGTATAAGCTTTTTTCATTGACATCCAGGGCAATGTAGCCCAAAAGGGACTGGTCGGGAAGGCGTAAAGCTTTTTCATCAGAACAATATGGTTCTTGTCCACCGCCCAATACTGCTTCTCATTCCGTATGTAACTGGTAATATCAAGAGGAGGGCCGTTGCGGGTCTTTGTATAGGTATACTCCTTTCCCCCCTGGGAACGTATGCTGATTGCGTTGATCTCCTGGCGCAGAAGAACATAGGAGGCCAGTATCTCCCGGATATTGCTGTGAAGCTTATAATAATCCACCCGGTTCCCGAGGGCCTGCGCTTCTCCCTTCAAGGACGCCTGAACGGTATTATTTCCGTTGATATAAAAGGCCACATTTTCAATATCCGATACCGTACTGTCAATCTTTGATAAGGTCACTGACGCCAGATTCTTCAGATAATCATTTGTCTTATCCGCCAGCATCTGTTTAGAATAGTAAAATTCCAGATAGGATAATAAAATGACCGGAATCAGGATCATGGTCAGCAAAATGAACAGCAGCTTACTTTGAAAGCTCTGCCTGGGGAACCATTTTCTCATAGCTTATCCGTTTCCATGAATTTTTGAAAGGGATTGGTTGCGCATTGGTCGGATTTTCGGTACTCATAGGGCGTCATTCCGTACTTTTTCTTAAATATCTGCCCGAAGTACCGCTCGTCGGAAATCCCTACCCTGCGGCATATCTCCCCGTTCTTCATCTTCGTATCCTTTAAATATCTTGCTGCATAATACATCCTGACAGAGGTCAGAATGTCCAGAAAAGTATAGCCCGTCTCTTTTTTTATGTAATGACTCATATAAACCGTTGTGAAATGGAACTCCTCCGACAGCACGGACAGAGTCAGCTCCTTTTCATAGTTTGCATAAATGAACTGGATGATCCGGTCAATCCTTTCCTCCTCCGCTTCCATCAGGGCCTGTGCCGGCTTCAGCAGCAGGGAAAAATCCTGTACCCTGGACTCCAGCTGTTCCAGTCTGATTTTTGTGTTCTTTTCACTGTCATATTTCAGGCATGCATTTGTCACGCACCGGATGATCTCCTGAGGAGTGGATGGCTTTAGGATATAATCAAATACGCCCAGGGAAATCGCCTCCCTGGCATATTCAAATTCCCCGTATCCCGTTAAGAGGATCACCTTTGCATCGGGATAATTCTGCAAGGTTATTTTGGCAAGCTCAATCCCCGACAGCCCCGGCATCCGGATATCTGTCAGCAAAATGTCGACCTCACGGCTGTTGATCCACTCAGCCGCTTCAATTCCATCCTTTAAAAGACCCGCCAGTTCAATCCCATTTTCCCTCCAGGGAAGCATGCCAAGCCCCTGCCGGATCGTCGCTTCATCATCCACGATCAATAATCGATACATCGTAATCCCCCATTACATGTCTTTAGAAGTCATTATAACGCGGATTTCTCCCTTTTACAATGAGAACCTTCCCGGTCCCGGCGCCCTGTGAATATTCAGTTGACATTTGAGAGGCGTAATTATATCATAAATTATAGGTCAAGAAAGAAGAAAATATATAAGGAGATGGTTATATGAAGCGGATGCCTGTATTATTTGTCGGACATGGTTCGCCCATGAATGCAATTGAAGAAAATCCATTTGTAGAGGAGTGGAAAGCTTTGGGTGAGAGACTCCCAAGACCGGAAGCCATACTGTCTGTGTCTGCTCACTGGTATACAAAGGATACCAGAATTACGGATTCAGAGGCCCCGAGGACGGTTTATGACATGTATGGGTTCCCCGAGGAGCTGTATAAAATTGTTTATCCTGCAAAGGGTTCCCCTCATTTTGCCCATCTGGCCCAAGTCTTGTGGGCCGCAGGGTTACGATTGACAATTCCTGGGGCCATGACCATGGAACCTGGTCCGTCCTTCACCGAATGTATCCCCAAGCGGATATTCCGGTGTTCCAGCTCAGTGTGGACAGAAATGCCTCTGCCGCTGAGCATTATGAGATTGGAAAAGAGCTTTCCGCACTAAGGGAACAGGGAGTATTAATCTTTGGAAGCGGCAACGTCGTCCATAACCTTGCAAGGGTTAACTGGGATATGGATGGTGGCTATTCCTGGGCGGAAGAATTTGACCTCTACATAAAGGAAAATATTTTAGCAGGAAAAGAGGAGCATGTAATCGCATATAAGAACGCCGGAAGCTGCGCTTCCTTAGCCGTACCTATGGCGGACCATTTTTCTCCCCTGCTGTATGTCCTGGGAGCGGCAAGGGGCGGGGAACACATATCCGTATTTAATGAAGCCTGTGTCCTGGGGTCCCTTTCCATGACCAGCTATTTATTCGAATAATTGGACGGAAGAAGAACCGGCTTTCCTCATACCAGGAAATCCGGTTCTTCTTTCAAATTTTAAGTTATATGGTTTCCCCGTCCATGGCCGTATATTGGACCATATTTTTTTTCGGTATTTCTTTCCCCTCCAAAGACTGAAAAAGAAGCCTGACCGCCTGTCGTCCCACCTCCTCCACCCCATTGTCTGTGGTGGAAAGCTGGGGCTCCATGTATTGGAGGGTATCAATATTATCAAAGCCCATAATGCCGTAATCTCTGGGGGCCCTCAGCTTTTCCATACGGAAATTTTTCATCAGCCGCAGGGCGTACTCATCTCCTGAGCAGAAGAACGCCGTCCTTTTGCCCGTCTTTTTCAAAATCCCGTCCGCTTCCTCTATGTAATTCCAGGAAGCAATGACTTCAGATTCCACCTCCGGGTGCTCCCTCATCACTTCCAGGAAGCCGATTTCACGCTGTTTATGGGAATAGATGTTTTCTTTTTCTTCATCACACAAGGGCGGGCACACGAATACTATCTTTTCATATTTCTTCTCCACCAGCTTTAAGGCGGCATCACGGGCTGCTTTTCTTTCATCAATTCCCACATAGGGAATCTCATCATCCACCTTATTTCCGATAATGATGCAGGGGACCGGAAGCTGTTTTAAGAACTCCGCAAAT
>JASGGP010000237.1:0-7736 GCA_047604985.1 Lacrimispora sp. | reverse complement strand
CGCAAACTGCATGGGACTGTTGCCGTCCCACTTCATAAACGCCAGGACAAGGGCAAAAATAATGGGCCCCAGGGTAAAAACAGCAAACCCGATGAAGTTGGGCGCAATAAAGGAATAGGCAACCATATCCCTCTTTTCCTGACGCGTAAAGCGTTCTCCTGTCCGGACCTTTTTTATTTTTTCATCTATCGTTTCGATTTTCGCAATCAGCCCGTCGCGTCTTCCGGTTCCCTGTGCAGTCTTTAATTTAAGACTTAAGGCTTCCCGCTCTTTCTGCAAGGCCGCGATTTTTTCCTGCTTCTGCGCTTCTGTTATTGTCTTCGCCATGTGTTTTATGTCCTCCTTTTCCCGTTTTTTCATTCCATCAAAATCAAATCAGAAGTTTGCTTTAAATGAGGCGGGCTTTTTTTCTGCCCGCCTCTTTTTTATGTTTTCTTTTCGTCCGGTTACTGAGCCAGAATTGCACTTACCATTTCATTCATTTCAGCAATGCCTTCATCTACGGACACGCTGCCTGTCATGATAGCATCATGAGCCTCATTTAAAACAGTCTCGATCTCAGAGCTCTTTGAGTTGACCGGCATTTCCAGATATAAGTTGGAAGTATTGAGAGCATCAACGCTGGTTCCGTCATCCTTAGGAAATCCTTCTGCGCTGGATACCAGGTTTGCTACTGTGCCGTTCATAACAGCTGGAATGGTGCCTGTGGAAGCCAGAATCTCTGCTCCCTCGCTGCCGGTTACGAACTCAATAAATTCCCATGCCAGATCCTTATTGGGAGCGTTAGCCGGAATTGCCAGGGAGGTAATGGTTGCAAGAGTGGAGCCTGGCTCTACGCCTTCTGCATGAGGATATTTTGCAATGCCCCAATTTGTGCAGTCTGTGTATTCGCCGGTACGGATCTTCTCCATTAAGGTGGAGATAAACCATGTACCCATGTTCATGGTAGCAACGTTACCCTGTGCAAATGCGCCGGAATAATGAAGGCCGCTGGTCTTTAAGGTCGCATAATCCTGACATACTCCGTCTTCCTGCTGGCTTAAAACCATGTCATAATAAGGCTTTAAGAAATCGTAGCTTCCGTCAAGAATGGTATGCTTGCCGTCTAAAACGCCGAAAAGCTGAACTGCAGATCTCCAGGTATGGTAGTGAGCGCCGTAAACCTCTGATCCTGGGGTGTCAACGGTTAAACTTCTTGCCATAGCATCATACTGTTCAAAGGTCATATCATTGGTCGGATAAGCAACACCCGCCTTATCAAAGAGATCCTTATTATAGAACAGTACCCAGAAATCGTTACGGAACGGAAGCTCATACAGCTTTCCGTCAACCTTGATCTGATCTGTAAGTCCCTTGTACTGGGTTAAGTCAACGCTGTCAGACTGGATATAGCTGTCCATGGGCTCTAACACGCCTTTGTTTACCAATGTCATATATCCGGGAACGTCCTTTACGGTAACTACGTCAAAATCAGAACCGCTTCCTGTTAACTCTGTTGCCAGAACAGTCTGATAATCGGTAGAGCCTAAGTCCACCATTTCAATCTTCACATCCGGATGTGCCTTTTCAAAGGCATCAATCAGCGGCTGATAATAGGTGGTAGAGCTGATATCCCATACGGACCATTTTAAAGTCTTCTGGCCTCCTGCCGCAGCAGTGGTTTCCGCAGCAGCGCCCTCTGCTTTCGTGGTCTCAGCAGCCGTAGTTGCAGCTGTGGTCTCTCCGGCTTTGCTGCCGCAGCCGGCCAGGCCGGTTACCGCCATGGCGCAGGCAAGAGCAATGCCCAGTGTTCTTTTTTTCATTGTATTCCCTCCTGATTTGAGTTTGTTTTCGGTAATTCCTTACCATGGATTCATTATAGCGAAGACGGTCCTTTATAGGAATGGAATATATTTTGCAAAATATTCATTTTTTATTCACATTTCTTTTACACTTTGTTAAAACATATACTTTTTTACGATTAACAGCAAAATTTCTCTCTTGTATACAATGTTGCCCGATTCTTTGAAAAAACCGGAATGTTTTGCATTGACATTTCCTTTGAAATAGGCTAACTTTGTATTTGATAAAACGACACTTTGTCTAACATAAGGAAGGGACGCGTCTCTATCATGTGGAAAAAAATCATTCCGAAAACCATACGGGGCAAGATCATGGTCCTTACGGCTGCCATAACCTTGCTCATTACTATTTTGACCACAACGGTCTGCTTTTCGGTCTTTCAGTCCTTTTTGAGAAAAAATCAGATCCAGTCCGCGGAATTCAGCCTTCAGGTGGTGAGCAACAACATTGCCGCGGATATGAAGGACATCATTTATTTCAGCAAATGGTGCTGTTCCAACGGTGTCATACTGGATTATCTGGAAGCTCTCCAGGACCAGACAAGTCTTCCGGCTGATATGCGCCCTCTGGCCCTTTCCTCCCACAATCGTCTGAAAGAGGAATATTACCATACCAGCTCCCAAAAATATATATCCAGGGTCATCATCTCTACAAATAACAGGGGTAACTTTCTTCATATTGCGGCTTCGGCCGACTATTCCTCTGCCTATGCGGCCCGGATCATCGGACAGACGGACTTCTTTGGAGAGCTTTACAATGACCGGGACTTTCGGTGGATCGGCCTGGTCAGGGACCCCCTTTCCAATACCAGTCAGGACCTTTTCATCCCCATCCTGCGCCCGGCATATAATGAGTTCAGTTCCCAAATCATTGGCTGGACCTATGTGGAAATTTCTTCCCGGCTCTTTACCGATTACTTATCTTCCTATCCACTTCCCGCAGACAGCATGCTCTTTGTCACCATCGGCGAAAAAACCTACCGCTTAAATTCCGGCACCTGGCAGGAGACGAAAACTCCCTACAGCGATCCTGTACCCTTAAATAAAAGCGGCTTTGTATCCAAGGAAACAAAAGTCCTGTCCGTCACCATGGAGGACGGGGAAAAACGTGTCCTGGTGGAACGGCCCATAACGGACGTGGATGGTGTGGAGGGCTGGAGCTTATCCCAGGTTCTTTCCGAGCAGCAGTTTGAACAGCAAAATCATTTATACACCCTTTTGATTCTCGGAATCTGCCTTGCCATCGTCTCCCTTGGAATCCTGCTGGCCTTTCTGTTAAACCGGATCATCATGGAGCCCATCCGCATGCTCAGCAGCAAAATTGCAGGCATATCGGCAGGAAATTTCTCCAGGGACAATTCCATTGAATGGGACCATGAGCTGGGGGAAGTTGGCCGGGGCATCAACAACATGTCGAAAAACATCCTCTCCCTTATGGAAAAACGGGTATCAGACGAAAAGCAGAAAAAGGATTTGGAATACCAGATTCTCCAGAGCCAGATTAACCCTCATTTCCTGTATAATACCTTAAATTCCATCAAATGGATGGCCACCATCCAAAACGCCAGCGGCATAGCAGACATGACTACTGCTTTGGCAAGGCTTCTTAAAAATGTTTCAAATGGCACGGCCTCCATGATTCCCCTAAGGGATGAGCTGGCCCTTGTGAAGGATTACTTTCTCATCCAGCAGTACCGCTACGGCGGCAGCGTCACCATTGATTACCTGGTGCAGTCCCAGGACTTATATGACTGTGAGATTCACCGCTTCACCCTTCAGCCCATCATTGAAAACGCTCTGTTCCACGGAATTGAGCCTACGGGAGCTGCGGGAAAGATTGTGGTTTCCGTTGAAACCGCAGAGGTCTCTTCCCGGAAAGCATTGAAGATAGACGTAACTGACAACGGCGTGGGCATGTCCCAGGAGATAATAGAAAAACCCTTCAGGAGCAGAAACAGCCGGAATAAAACAGAATTCTTCCGCCACGTGGGCATCAGCAACGTGAACAGGCGCATACAGCATGACTTCGGCCCGGAATACGGCATTACCATAAAAAGCGTCCCTGGGGAATTTACCACCATGACAATTCTGATGCCTTATGTGCTTCATACCGTTTCGCCGTCTCATTCATAATTTGGAGAATAAATATATGGCTGAATATTTTTGCATGGCTGAATTTTAAAGCAGATTGGAGGAATTTATGACGAAATTATTGATCGTAGACGACGAACCTCTGGTTCAGATCGGAATAAAATCCATGCTAAATTGGGCGGAGCTGGGCATTGAGGTCTGCGGAACTGCCATGAACGGGAAAAGCGCCCTGGAAATGACCGCAGAGTATTCTCCGGAAATCATCATTACCGACATCCGCATGCCCATCATGAATGGGTTGGAGCTGGCAAAGTCCTGCCGGGAGGCCTACGGAAAGATTCCCTTATTCATCTTTCTTACCAGCTACGAGGAGTTCCAGCTCATTAAGGAGGCCATGTCCTATGAAGCTGTGGACTATTTAATAAAGCTGGAGCTAAATGCCGATTCCTTAAGGGAGGCCGCCAAAAAGGCCCTCTCCCGTCTGGAAACCTTAAAGGTTTCCATGGAATACAAGGATTCCGGCCGCCCTCTCCTGCAGAGCTATTATGAAAAGTTCTTTATGCGGCTTCTGCACAACTTATTTGACAATGAGGAGCAGTTTATGCTGCAGGCAAAGGACTTAAAGATGAGCTTTGATGAGGGCTGTTATTTTACCGCTCTTTGCGAGATCCGGGAAGAAGGCCATAAGGATATGGATCACGGAAAGCTGATGAATCTCTATAACAGCACCTTGCAGATGGCAAGGGAAATCATCGGCAAGCATCTTCCCTCCTATGTGGTATCCCTGGACATGAAGCATTTTGCCGTGATCTTCCATCTTCAGAATCTTTCCGACTACAGGGAGGAGGCTGCCGCCGATGCCCTTCAAAAAGCCGCGGAAATGGTTCACAATTATTTTAATGTCACCGTCCTTACAGGCGTTGGATCCCCTGTCAGCCAGGCCTTAAAGATCTGCGAATCCTATCAGGAAGCACGCCAGGCCTTTGGCCGGGGAACCCAGGAACAGCCTCTGGTCTTCTTTTCGGCAAAGGACGCCTCCTCCATCCGCAACGCCTTTAACATTTCCGTATTCAAGGGGGATATCACAAAGGCCTTTAACGAATTTGACACGGATGTGCTGTACGATACCATGACGGAAATCATCGGGCTGTTCGAAGCCCATCCCATGCGCTTTTCCCAGGCGGCGGACGGGGCCTGCAACATCCTGTATCTGGCTTTATCCCTTCTCCCGGACGGGGAGGAAAACATGGGAGAAATCTTCTCCTCTTACAACGACGGCTACCGGTCCATCTACCGTTTTTCAAACGTAAACCAGATCGTGGAATGGATGACCATATTCCGGGACGGCTTATGCGAGATATTGAAATCCAAGCGGAAGACCTACAAGGCCCATGTCATTACCAATGTACAGAAATACATCGACAACCATGTGACGGAAAAGCTGAGCTTAAACGAGGTAGCCGGGGTCTTCGGTTTAAGCCCCAATTATTTAAGCATCCTGTTTAAGAAAAACTGCTCCATGGGTTTTTCCGAATACATTGCCCAGGCTAAGATCAACCGGGCCAAGGCCCTGCTTTTGGAACAGGATATGAAAATATATGAAGCCGCGGACCAGCTGGGCTTTGAAAGCGCCTTTTATTTCAGCAAGGTGTTTAAAAAGGTGACCGGACTTTCTCCCCGGGAATTCATACAGCAAAATACCATCAGACCTGATGAAAAAGATTAAGGAGTGCCTATCATGATTACAGAATTTACAAGCAGCGTTCAAAAGCCGCTATCCCTTTTTACCCCCTATCCTGCCGCCTGCCGCCGGGACGCATGGAAAGCTCTGCCCGAGGAAATAAGAACAGGCCTTATAAAAAACGGCGAGGAATATTTAAGTTTCAGCTACCCTGCCCTCACCGCTGCAGACTTCATGGAATTCACCAAAAACGGAAACAGGAACCATTACGAGAAGAAGCTTTTTTTAAGGCGGACCGCCTTAAACGCCCTGGTCCTGGCCGAATGCGCGGAGCATGAGGGACGGTTCCTTGAGGATATCATCAATGGCCTGTATTTAATCTGCGAGGAAAATGCCTGGCAGCTTCCGGCCCACAATTCCTATATCAGGGACACGCCTCAATTCATCCTGCCTGACGTGACCCGACCGGTCATCGACCTTTTTGCAGCGGAAACAGCCTCTGTCCTGGCTGTCGCCGAATACCTTTTAAGGGAGGAGCTTTTTTCTGTCAGCCCTTTCCTTTCAGGAATGATCAATAAAAATTTAAAGGAGCGGATCTTTGTTCCCTATCTGGAAGAGCATTTCTGGTGGATGGGCGATGGAACCAGCCATATGAACAACTGGACTGTCTGGTGCACCCAGAACGTTCTCTTTGCCGCTTTCACCAGAGATCTTCCTGAGGATGTAAAAAACCGGATTTTTCAAAAAGCCTGCAAAAGCATAGACTATTTCCTGGATGAATACGGGGAAGACGGCTGCTGCGACGAAGGGGCACAGTATTTCCGCCACGCCGGGCTTTGCCTCTTTAACAGCCTTGAAATTTTAAACGGAATTTCAGATAATGCTTTTCTCCCTGTTTATGAGATGGAAAAAATCAAAAACATTGCCTCCTACATCCTGACCGTTCACATCGACGGCATATACTATGTAAATTTTGCCGACTGTTCCCCTGTGGCAGGCCGCTGCGGCGCCAGAGAATACTTATTCGGCAAACGGACCGGCAACAGGGACCTTATGGCCTTTGCCGCCTCGGATTACCAGATGGGAAGCGATCCCTTCACAAAAGACGAACATAATTTATTCTACCGGCTCCAGGCAGCCTTTACTCACGGGGAAATGGTGGCTTTCGATAAAAATCAGGTCATCACCCATAAGGATTTCTGGTATGAAAGCGTGGGAATCTTCATGGCCCGGGACGAGCGCCTTTATCTGGCGGTAAAGGCCGGGGACAACGATGACAGCCACAATCACAATGACACCGGAAGCTTCACCGTTTATAAGGACGGCAGGCCCATGTTCATTGATGTGGGCGTGGAGACCTACACGAAAAAGACCTTTTCCCCCGACCGCTACGACATTTGGACCATGCAGTCCCGTTACCACAACCTTCCCACCTTTTTTGACGGGAAAAAGGAGATCATGCAAATGAACGGAGCCTGCTACAGAGCAAAAGATGTATCCCATCAGATGGGCGAAAAGCTTTGCCGGATTTCCATGGATCTGGCAGACGCCTATCCGGATGACAGAATTCATTCCTATGTCCGCAAGGCAGTATTGGAAAAAGGAAATCAAATCACCATATCCGACCATTATGAGGGAGAGCTCCCATGCCCGGTATTATCCCTGATGTTTTATGAAGAGCCTGATATCCAGGAAAATACGGTTTTCGTCGGAGACTTAGGCAGCTTCACCGTTTCCGGTGTATCTGATATAAAGAAAGAAATAATTCCCATTACCGATGAACGGCTGAAAATCACCTGGAAGCATCCCATATACCGACTCCTGCTTTCCATGAAAGAGCGGGATCTGACTCTGACAATCCTATAACAGCTTCTGATACTTATCCTTAAATCACCTCACCCGGAAAATATCTGCCGGGGAGGTGATTTTTCATATATTTTCCTCTTACTGAATCCCGGATATTCCCTCTTTCTTAATATTGTCCTCCAGAGAGTAGCACAATTTTTTCTCTATAATATAATGTAGTATACCCAGATGGTATACCCAAGCATCCTTAAATTTATATATTTAAAATGGAGGCCTCATCATGAATGATCAAGATATGAGAATATGTGAATGCGACT
>JASGGP010000236.1:0-7758 GCA_047604985.1 Lacrimispora sp. | reverse complement strand
TAGCCTTCTTCGATTGTAAAGAAGATGTCTCTGCACTCCGGGCCGTTGGTTCCCAAAAGCACCGCGTCCTTATTTCTCATGGCAATGCCAACCACCCGTTTTCCAGTGCTTTCATCCCTATAGTTATAGAGGTCGGAGATGATTTTTTCTTCTAAATCGTATTTTTCTTCGGGAGAGACAATTCCGTGAGAATCTCTGCCTTTCAGATTGATGTAAATATAATTGCTCCGAATCTGTACGGCCCTGGTTTTTTCCCAGTCCACCTCATCCAGGGGATTGCCATTCTCATCTTTTTTCAGGACTGTATAGCCAAGCTCTTCCATAACCTTTGTATTAAGTCCGCCGTACTCGCCTAAGATGGGCGGGACATTTTCCCCTACCAGAAGACCGTGATCCGAGACGATGAAAATGGTGGCGCCTTCGTCTAAGTGGTGCAGGAAGCGCCCAAAATAGCGGTCCGTCTGTTCATAAAAGCGTTCGATCAGCTTTTGATACACTTTTTCGTCCGTGTGCTTCCACGGCTCCAGGGTCTTTGCTAAGTGCCATATCTGATGTCCGGCGCAGTCAATGTTATGAAGGTGGCTGAATACTACATCATACTCCTCCCGCTCAATTAAATACTCTAAGCTGTCTGCCTGCCACTGGGAATATATATCCCAGGACGGCTCAAATACTTTTTCCACAAGCTCGGCATCTTCTCCCCCGATCAGGCTGACGGGAGGAATGGGGCCGATGCCGTCTGTCAGCTCGCCGTAGAGAGAAGCCGGGTGCCAGAGCATGTTGTTGGCTGTGTCCAAGGCATTGCTGATCCATAAGCGCAGGGAAGTGCCGTCAGCACTCATTTCCAGTATCTTGTAAGAGCGGCAGCAGGGAGCCGTCACTCCCTTTTTCGAAACAAAATCAATGACGCCTGAAACCATTTCCCCTTTCGGTATTACCGCAAAAGGCTCCTTATCGCTCTTTGAGCGAAAAAGAAGGATTTTATCCCGGGTTCCGTCTTCGTTTTTGGGGATAAGCCCCAGGCGTTTTTCCTGTCCTGCGGAAATTAAAAATGTAAATTCCAGAGCGTCCTTTGCCTCAAAAGACCAGTCAGCGGCGGGGACTATGGGTGAAAATACAACGTCATAAGCCACCTTCGCTCCAATCATCATTTCTGTGTCGTCCAAATCTTTTACATAGGTGCGGATTTCTCCGCCTTTTCTGGCGGCATCTCCCCACCAAAGCTCCATCATCTCGTCATCTTCCTCTTCGGAGGACAGAACTTCCTTTAAGTCTGTAATATTGCAGCCTACACCGGCGGCTTTCTGTGTGTGGGGTACAAAACGCAGATGTCTGGTTTCCTTGTCTGCATAGATAATCTTTTCCCAATCCATTTGAGCCACTCCCATATTGACGGAGCCGGGCTGTGTGCCGTCCACCACATGGAGCAGCGGATTTTGGGAAGTGGGCGGCCATGAAGAACCGGGCCAATGCCAGACTAAAGTTTTGAGCCCCTGCTCTACGGTGGCATTCCACAACTGTTCGGCCACGCAGTTCCTGGAGTCCATATTATAGACGACGGCGTCTAAATTATCCGGAGACTGGCGCCAGTAGCAGGTGATTCCGTGGGTCCCGGGATAGGCTCCCGTAGCCAGGGTGGTCCAGCAGGGCGGAGTGATCGTAGGGTGCGCCCCCAGCATATCCAGTCCGGAGCGGGCCGAACCTCTTGAAAGATATTTTTTCAGGTTCGGCATTCTTCCTTCTTTTACCATTCTGTCCGCCGTGACAGGGTCCATTCCGTCGATTCCCAGAATAATCAGCTTATTTGTCCGTGCTTGTCGTTTCATAGATACCTCCCTGTATGATTTGATAATGTGTCCTATAAAACATCATAAATACTTTTCACCGAAATGAATATAGTAAAAAAAATATCCGGGGTATCGAAAATGCCGATAACCACAATCATACTTGACGGATTCTCGTAAATTCGTTATAGTATGACTAAACATATTAATCAAATATGTAAATATGTATTATCCATATTTGGCATGAATTACCATAAAGGGAAGGAGGGATGCAAATCATGAAATTTGAGCAGTTATATTTATTTAAAGAAGCCGTCAAATATAATTCCATATCTGTGGCGGCGGAAAAAAATTTCATGTCCCAGTCCTCTGTCAGCTACTCCATCATCAATCTGGAGAAAGAGCTGGGGACGGAGCTTTTAAGGAGGACCAATGCGGGAGTGACTCCTACACTTACGGGAGAATTGGTGCTGCAAAAGACAGAAGAGATTTTAAAGGCGGCGGACGACATTACCGAACTGACAGGCTCCGGACAAAAGGTTGGAGAGGTATCCTTTTCCTGTATTCCCTGTATCTGTGACTGGATCGTGCCGGGAACCTTGCGGAGCCTTGAAAAAGACAATATTATGCTTTCTGTGACCACCGGGGAGAGCAGCCAGGTAGCCAGGGATGTATCTGCCGGTATCTCCAGGTTTGGGATACTCATTAATTATGGAGAGCTGGGACGGAGTACGGACCTTCACTATACACCTCTGTTTCGGGATGAATATATACTGTACATCGGCAAAAGCTCTCCTTTCTGGGAGAGAGAGAGTATGACATGGAGGGAGCTTTTAGGAGAGCCATATATTGCATACCGGGACGAATTCAAAAAATACAACGGCGGACTGACCAATTTAATCGGCACAGAAGAGCTTCCCCGGATCGTATTCCGGACAGACAATTTAGATTCCATCAAAAGCATGATCACTCAGGGAAATTACGCCGCCTTTTTCCCGAGGTATATGTCTGCCGGCGATTTTTATATCCAAAGCGGGCTGATACGCAGTATCCCCATATCCGACCGCAGCTTAGAGTTTGAAGTGGGCTATGTGGAAAGCATTAAGTACAAAATGAAGAAGCTGGACCGAATCGTCTTAAACCGTATCCGGGCAACACTTCGTGAACGGAATCCATGAAAAAAATCGATACCCGGTATGAAAGAAAAACAGCTTCCAATCCGGAAGGATTTCAGTTAATGTAAAAACAAAAAACATTTAAACATATGTGTTTAATATGTTGAGAAGAGGGAGGGAAAGTTACGAAAAGGTTGCAGGAGAAATACATCATCAGCTTGTTTACCGGCGGCGTGATTCTCATACTGTGGATCGCACTGACCTGGAACCACCGGATTTCAAGTATTATCATTCCGTCTCCGGAGGAGATCGTCTCCTGTTTTGCGGAACTTGTGCGTAACGGCTACAAAGGACACACCCTGTGGCAGCATTTATGGGCCAGCTTAAGGCGTCTTTTGACCGCCTATGGATTTGCGGTCCTTACGGGAACTGCCTTGGGGCTCTTAAGCGGCTATTCGGAAAAAATACGGGCTGTATTTGAACCGATGATCGCCTTTATACGGCCGCTTCCGCCTCTGGGGTACTACACCATCATCATCCTTTGGATGGGAATCGGAGACAATTCCAAAATCTTTCTGCTGTTTTTGGGGGCGTTCGCACCCATCTTTGTTTCCTGTGTTGCAGGTGTCACCAGGGTAAAGCAGGATTACATCAACCGGGCTAAGACGTTGGGGGCCGGAAAGGGCCAGATATTTCTGCACGTGATTTTACCCGCCTCGCTTCCGGACATTTTTGTGGGACTGAGAAACGCCATGAGCATTGCTTACGCGACCTCTGTCGCGGCAGAGATGGTGGCGGCGGTTTCCGGCATTGGCTGGATGGTTTTAGACGCCAGCAAATACTTAAGGAGTGACGTGATCTTTGTGGGAATCATCATCATGGGAATCACCGGGATCATGCTGGACCGATGTTTACTTTATCTGGAAAAGCGGATCGTATTTTGGAAGGGAAAATATTAAAATCAAAGGAGTGAATCAGATGAATTGGAAAAAGGAATTAATAACGGCAGGTTTCGCGGTACTTATGGCCGCACAGCTTGTGGGCTGCTCTGCAAAAGCAAATGACGAAACCACAGCAAAGGCGGCGGAAAAAACCACGGCTGCGGCAGAAGCTGCCAAAAGCGGTGGGGCAGCAGACCCTGTTACAGGGGAGGTTTATCCGGAGGTCGTCAATGTGGCTCTGATTGAAGGCGGTCCGGAATCGGCCATTTTATCGGAAAAGAAGTATCTGGACGAATTGGATGTGAAGGTCAATGTGGTCACTTATTCCGCCGGGACGGATATTAATAATGCCGTTGTTTCCGGAGACGTGGATGTGGCTTCTTTCGGTTCTTCGCCCATTGCCCTTGGAATCGCAAACAAAATTCCATATAAAGCAGTCTTTGTTCCCTATGTTCAAGGCGGAAATATTGAGGCCTTGGTTGCAAAAAATGAGACGGGCGCGAAAACCGTGGCGGATTTAAAGGGTAAAACAATCGCAGCTCCCTTTGGAACCACTTCCCACTACGCTCTTTTGAACGCCCTTGAGCTGGCGGGGCTCGGCGCTTCTGATGTGACTCTTTTAGATATGGGCGGGCAGGACATTGTGGCCGCCTGGACCAGAGGAGATATTGATGCGGCTTATATTTGGAGTCCGGCCCTGGATGAATGTAAAAAAGACGGCAGTATCTTAACAAATGACGGAGAACTGGCTGAGCAGGGAGTCCTGATTCCGGAAATTGCGGTAGCCGCCGACGGTTTCGCCCAAAAATACCCGACTTTGGTCAGCCAGTATGTCTACGCCCTTATAAAGGCTAACCAGCTGGTGAATGACAGCCCGGAAGAAGCGGTGGCAGCCGTTGCAGCCTGGGAAGGGATCTCGGAAGAAAGCGCTAAGGGACAGATTGACGATAACATCTGGGTATCCGGAGAAGAGCAGCTGGAAGACACTTATCTCGGAACTTCTGAAAAAAAGGGAAGTCTGGCAGATACGTTAAAGACCATTGCCGACTTCCATCAGTCCCAGGGCAATATCAAGGCCGCACCGGACAGGGAAACCATAGAGAAAGCTATTGATCCTTCTTTTGCCCAGCTGGCGCTGAAAGCCCATTCCAAGTAAAAATACCTGGAATATACACAGCAAACGGAAAAACCGGCAAAAGGAGAATGAAAGCAATGGCAGAGGAGTTAAGGAATTTTTATGAAGCAGCAAATGAGCTGATTTCCATTAAAGACGTTTTCCTTTCTTATGATGACGGAAGCAATGGGGTTCCCGCCCTGAGCAATATCAACCTCAATATTTATCACGGGGAATTTGTCTGTGTGATGGGTCCAAGCGGCTGCGGAAAAAGTACCCTGTTAAATATTCTGGCCGGGTTTATCTCCCCCAGCGGCGGAACGGTCATGTTAGAGGAAAAGGAAATAAAAGGCATTGATTCACAAAGAGGAGTGGTGTTTCAGCACCCTCCCCTTTATGAATGGTATTCTGTGCGCAAGAACATCGCTTTTGGTCCTATGATGAAAAAGCTTCCTAAAAAGAAGATACAGGAAGAGGTGGACGACTACTTAGAACAGGTAGGACTTACGGAATTTGCAGATAAGAAGGTTTATGAGCTGTCAGGCGGGATGAAGCAAAGGGCCTCTATCGCAAGCGCCCTTATCAATAATCCTGAAATCCTGCTGATGGATGAGCCCTTCGGTGCTTTGGATGCGTTGACCAGGGAGCAGATGCAGGGCCTGATCCGAAAAATCTGGTGGAAAACCGGAAAGACGATTTTCTTCATCACTCACGACGTAGACGAAGCGCTGCTCTTAGGAACCCGGATCCTCGTCATGTCCAAACGCCCCGGCAAAATCGTGGCCGATTTCCCCTGCCATTTCAGCCGGTCCATGGCAGAGGAAAATACAGATGATGCCAGGTACACCGACGAATTCAGCAAGAAGAGGAAATATATTCTGCAGCTGATTAACGAGCAGTAAAAAATTCACGTCATTTTGCAGGGGTGTCAAGCCCCGTGACCCATAATCATATTCCTTATTTCTGCCGGGGGCTGTCCCGGCAGAAGCTCTTTCTCACATCCACTCTCCATGCTGAATCTATTCCCATTCTGAATTTTTCGTATTTTCACATCACCCCATAAAGGCGAAACTATCTTCTTCATTTAACTATATCATTCAACATAAAAAAGGACATCCTCTTCTTTTAAAAGAAAATGATGTCCTTTCAATAAAAATAACGCTGGTTCCCCCGCACCAGGGAAAACTTAATATTGATAGTCAGTAAGATAAAGAGTATTCTATTCTTGAAGATTATTTATAAAATAAGAAAAGGAGGAGATAAATAGTGAGATCACATGTTAATCTGAATAAACATAATATTCATGATAAATTGATGGACATACTCAATGATTCAATAAGAGCAGTATAATGGCGGCCTTATGGAATGGGTCAGGAAAATAGATCATAACGGAAGCAGGAATAAATAATGAAGCTTTATGGAAAGTATTTCAAAAGATACAAAATGCCGTTTTTTACAGCGGTTTTGTATGTAACTCTGGAAGCAGTCTGCGATTTGCTGGGGCCTACACTGATGTCACATATCGTAAACAGCGGAATTGAGAAAGGCTCTCTGGAAGAGGTTTATTACTGGGGGATGCTGATGCTCATTGTAACCCTGACAGGCGCTTGCTTTGCCGTTTCACGAAATATTCTGTCAAGCCGCGTTTCTCAAAGAATGGGCGCAGATTTACGGGCAGACTTATTTGAAAAAATCATGTCTTTTTCGGAAATGAGTGCGGATAAAGTCGAAAGCGGTTCACTCATAACCAGGATGACAAATGATACTTCTCAAATTATACAATTTGTAAATGGAGTGATGCGGATTTTCCTTAAGGCTCCTATTCTCTGTATCGGCAGTATTGTACTGGCAAGCCTGCTCAACCTTCGCCTCAGCCTGGTTATCTATGGAGTGGTAGCCGCCGTTACCGTATTAATTTATATCAGTATGAAAATCAGCTATCCCAGATTCTATCAGCTGCAAAAGGCCATGGATCAGGTCAATTCAAAAGTACAGGAATATTTAATCGGTGTCCGTCTCATCAAAGCATTTGGTACTTTTGAAACGGAAAGGGATAAGTTTGAAGAGGCTAATTTGAATTTAACCCGGAAGGGAATATCCTCCCAAATGGTCATTACAGTTATCTCCCCTCTTTTAACACTGGTTGTGGGAGTAGGAACAGCTGTTGTGATTTATATCGGGAGCAGATTATTTTCCATGAACCTGGCTGATACGGGAGATATTACGGCGTTTACAATCTATATGGCACAGATACTCACTTCTCTGATTATGATAACCAATGTATTTACTATGTTCGTCCGGACCAAAGCTTCTACGGCCCGGATCGGTGAGGTGTTTGACTGTGAAGAGGATTGTTTAAGAAGCAATGAACATAGAAAACTGAGAGGGAAAATCACCTTTGAAAATGTTACCTTTGCCTATCCGGGGGGCAGTGGAGTTCCGGCAATCAAAGAGCTTTCTTTCTCCGTAAACAGCGGGGAAAGCCTTGCGGTTATCGGACCCACCGGGAGCGGTAAATCAACCATTACCTGGCTGCTGCTTCGTTTTTATGATGTGGACAGCGGAAAAATAATTCTGGATAATTTTGATATAAAAGAGCTGGGCGCAGATGAGGTCCGGAATAATGTGGCCATCGTCCCTCAGAACTCCATGCTGTTTTCGGGATCAGTGGCGGAAAATCTCAGATGGGGAGATAAACTCGCCTCCATTGATGATCTGCGGCAGGCGGTTGAAAAAGCCCAGGCAGACTTTGTCATGGAGATGCCTGCCGGCTATGACAGCCTTCTTGGAAGCGGCGGAGTTAA
>JASGGP010000235.1:0-7792 GCA_047604985.1 Lacrimispora sp. | reverse complement strand
TTTTCGGCCTCACCCCCGGGTTTGACGGAGAGGTGTCTGTAGAGGGACGTCCGGTAAAGATCAAATCCCCGGTGGATGCCATGAAATACGGAATCGCCCTGGTGCCGGAGGACCGGAAGCAGGAGGGGCTTTATACTGTCCAGTCGGTCCGCTTCAATTCCACGATCGAGGTGCTCAAATCCTTTATAAAAGGGTTTTGGGTGGACGCAAAAAAGGAAGAAGATATTACACGGAAATACATTGAAATGATGGATACAAAGACACCGTCCCAGGAACAGCTCATCGGAAATTTATCCGGCGGAAACCAGCAAAAGGTCATGATCGGAAGATGGCTTGCCACTTCCCCCAAGATACTGATCCTTGACGAACCCACCAGAGGCGTGGACGTAGGGGCAAAATCAGAGATTTACGGTATTATGAACGAGCTGGTAAAGGAAGGGGTATCCATTATCATGATCTCCTCCGAGCTTCCTGAGATCTTAAATATGAGCGACCGGGTCTACGTCATGTGCGCCGGAAAAATCACCGGCTGTTTCAGCCATGAGGAATGCGTCACCCAGGAACAGATCATGAGGCTGGCGGCAGAGTAGGAAAGAGGGGAAAATCAAAATGACAACAAGACTTCAAAAAAATATAAAACAATATTTTAAGGATAATATTGGCATTATCGGGGCGTTGCTGATTCTGTGCATTTTCTTATCCATATTTCCAAAGACCAGCGATGCGTTCCTGACCAATAAAAATATCTTCAATGTCTTAAGGCAGATTTCATCCAACCTGTTTCTGGCCTGCGGCATGACCATGGTTATTATTTTGGGAGGCATCGACCTTTCCGTGGGCTCTATCATCGCCTTATCCGGATGTGTTTCAGCCGGCTGCGTAGCCCGCTATAATCTCCCCATATTTGCAGCCATCATCATCGGCATAATGGTGGGAATGATGATCGGCATGTTAAACGGGGTCGTAATCTCAAAGACAACCATTCCGCCTTTCATCGTCACCCTGGCGACCATGAATGTGGCAAAGGGCCTGGCCTATGTATATACCGGCGGTTCTCCTGTGCGTGTGGTCACGAAGAAATGGCAGTTTCTGGGGGCCGGATACATCGGAGGCATTCCCACCCCTGTCATCCTGCTGGTATTTGTCCTTGCCATAACGGCCCTCATCATGAATAAGACAAAGCTGGGGCGCCACATCTACGCGGTGGGCGGAAATTCCCAGGCAGCTAAGTTTTCCGGCATCAGCACGGCCCGTGTAAAGCTGCTGGTTCACACCTACTCAGGCATTATGGCCGGTCTGGCAGGCGTTGTACTGGCTTCCCGCATGTACTCCGGCCAGCCTACGGCAGGAGACGGATCGGAAATGGACGCCATTGCGGCAGTTGTTGTGGGCGGAACCTCCATGGCCGGCGGCTCCGGTAAAATCGGCGGAACCATTATCGGTGGCCTTATCATCGGCGTATTAAACAACGGACTGAACTTAATGAACGTCAATTCTTTCTGGCAGTACGTGGTAAAGGGCATTGTTATTCTTTTGGCAGTCTTTGTGGATTATTTAAGAAATAAGAAAAAGAATTAAAAGGAGTCCAAGACAAGGAGCGTTTCCCTGACAAGAAACGCTTTTTGGGGTATAATAGAGGAAAAATCGTTGGGGAGTGTAAATCACATGAAAGTGAAAGCAGGACTAATCATTCTGGCTGCGGGGCTTTTGGCAGCGGTTTCCGGCTGTGGGGAAAAGGCGGGAGAGGCGCGCCAGCATAAGGCCCTTCTTTTTGGAGTTACCTATATGACGAGAAATAATCCTTATTTCAACATCCTGGGACAGGGAATCGAAGAGGTGGTGGAGGCCAACGGAGATATTCTCTTGACCAGAGACCCTCTTCAGGACCAGGAAAAACAGAATGAGCAGATACAGGAGCTGATCGACGAGGGCATCTGCATGCTGTTTTTAAACCCGGTGGACTGGGAGGCTGTCCAGCCCGCCCTTGATGCCTGCAAAGAAGCGGGAGTTGCCGTCATCAACATGGATACCGTGGTAAAGGACCGGGACTCTGTCGTATCCATCATTGAAACAGACAATTACCAGGCGGGCCAGCTTTGCGCCCTGGATATGATGAAACGGAAAAAATCCGCCAATATCGTCATTCTGGACAATCCCATCCAGACCTCCATCACCAACCGGTCAAAGGGCTTTACCGACGCCATTGCAGGCAATGACAATTACCGGGTGGTATACCAGTGTGCTGCCGCCGGGGAGTTAGAGGTGTCCTCCAAGGTGATGACGGATATTTTAAGTAAGGATATCAGCTTTGACGTTATCCTGGGCGGCAATGACCCTACGGCCCTTGGCGCTTTGGCGGCCCTGCAGCAGGCCAAAAAAGAGGAAGGGGTTTTGATTTACGGCATTGACGGGTCTCCTGATTTTAAGGCCATTCTGGATATGGGCTATGTGACGGGCACAAGCGCCCAAAGCCCCAAGTCCATCGGCCGGGTGGCGGCGGAAACGGCTTACCGTTATCTGGCCGGAGAGTCTGTGGAAAAATACATCAGCCTTCCCAGCACTCTGATCACAAAGGATAACTTAGATGAATTTGAAATTGACGGCTGGCAATAGGGGCGAGACATGAAATTGAAAAAATCCAACGGATGGGTCCGTATTCTTCAGATTGGAATTCTGATTTTAAATATCATTTCCGTCATGGGGATCAGTATTTTTATTTACCTGACAATTGAAAAGATCCGCCGGAGCTACGGTGCCAGGGAGTTCTTAAACGGAATTTCCGCCATCGTCTGGTACCCCTATGCCAAAATCTGGCTCTGTGCCGTTCTCCTGGGTTTTTTGACCTTAAGCATGGTCATCCGGGACCGGTTATTTCCCAACAACAGCAAGGTAATCCTGACCAGCTTAATTGCAGATTTTTTCCTTTGCTTTGTGATCATTGTGGTGCTGAATTTCAATTATAACGGGATTCTTCTCCTGGTATTTTCCAATGTCATCATGTACGTGAAAAACGGAAAATCCAGATACATTCTGGCCGCTGTTGCCATCGGCAGCTTTATTCTGGCGGATTATGAGCTGCTGTCCATTTCCTATCCTCTGTATTCCATTCAGGATTATATTTCCTGTTACAGCGCGTCGGCACAGCAGTATCTTTTAAGCATTTACAACATATTCATCTCTTTAAATGTCATCCTGTTCGTGGTGTACTGCGTCAATATTATCAATGAGCAGCAGGGAAATTTAGAAGAGATTCACGGTTTAAATGAAAAGCTCCATGAGGTAAACCAGCAGCTCCAGAAGTATTCCGTCATGGCGGAGAAGATGGCGGAAACCAGGGAGCGGAACCGTCTGGCAAGAGAGATCCACGACACTCTGGGCCATACCTTAACCGGTATCGCGGCGGGGATTGACGCCTGTCTCGCTATTGTGGGCACTGCGCCGGATCAGACCAGGCAGCAGCTGGAACTGATTTCCAAGGTCACAAGAGACGGGATCAAGGACATCCGCCGTTCCGTCAATGAGCTGCGGCCGGATGCCCTGGAGCGGTTCAGCCTGGAATATGCCATCAGCAAAATGGTAAGCGATATCAACGCCGTTTCCGACACAAGGGTCTATTTTGACTGCAAGGCTGAGAATTTAATGTTTGACGAGGATGAGGAAAACGCCATCTACCGTGTCATCCAGGAAGGTATCACCAACGCCATACGCCATGGCCATGCCAGGGAGATATGGGTCACTGTAAACCGGGAAGGAGAGGATATCCTGCTCCAGATCCGGGATAACGGGGTGGGATGCAAGGAAATGAAAAGCGGCTTTGGAACAAAGCATATGAAAGAACGGATTAAGATGCTGAGCGGAGCCGTGACCTTTGACGGAAGGGATGGGTTCATCGTCAATGCCAGGATACCCATAAGGAGGGGAGAGACTTATGATTAAAGTATTGATTGCCGACGACCAGGAGCTGATCCGTCAAAGCCTGCAGATCGTCTTAAACAGCAGGCAGGATATGACAGTGATAGATGTGGCTGCTGACGGTCAGGAGGTCCTGCGGTGCGTGAGAAAACATGTGCCGGATGTGATACTCATGGATGTGCGTATGCCCAGAATGGATGGGGTTCAGTGCACAAAGCTTATCAAGGAGGCCTATCCACAGATCAAAATTATCATCCTGACTACCTTTGATGATGACGAATACGTATATAACGCCTTAAAATACGGGGCCAGCGGATACATGCTTAAGGGCGTTTCCATGGATGAACTGGCAAATGCCATCAATACCGTTTACAACGGATGGGCTATGATAAACCCGGACATTGCGGCAAAGGTGCTGCGGTTTTTCTCCCAGATGGCCCAGGCTGACTATACCATTTCCGTCAGGGAGAAAAATATGGAGGAGCTGACCAGAACTGAATGGAAGATCATTGCCCAGGTGGAAAAGGGCTCCAGCAATAAAGAGATCGCAAAGACCTTAAGCCTTTCGGAGGGAACGGTCCGCAACTATTTAAGTACCATTTTAAATAAGCTGGATTTACGGGACCGTACCCAGCTTGCCATATGGGCAGTCCAGACAAATGTAAGGAAGCGGCTGGAAGGCTGGAAAGAAGAAATCGGGGACAGAGGGAAAACAGAATGAAAAAACGATGGATGACCATAGCCGCAGGAGCTGTTCTGGCAGCCTTTCTTCTTGCTGTCTGGTGTTTCCGGGATAAGCCGTAAACGGTCCTGGAATTCGGTATGTTCACAGGCAGCAACTGGGAGGTGGCCAGCGCCAACAGCTTTAAAATCATGGATAAAGCCATTGCACGCTTTGAGGAAACCCATCCTGGCGTAAAAATTCATTACTACAGCGGAATCGCAAAAGAGGATTATTCGGAGTGGTGTGCCAGAAAGCTGCTGGAAGGGGAGATGCCGGATGTATTCATGGTGCTGGATTCGGATTTTGAAAAGTTTACCTCTTTAGGAGTCATGAAGGATTTAGACGAGCTCATGGGCAGGGACGGAGAATTTCACAAGGAAGACTTTTTTACCACGGCCTTAAATACAGGGCGATACGGCGGCCGCCAATACGCTCTTCCATATGAAACGGTTCCCACCCTGATGTTCGTCAACAAGTCCCTGCTGGCAAAGGAAAATATTCCTATGCCAAAAGAGGACTGGACCTGGGAGGACATGTACGAGATCTGCCGGAAAATCACAAAGGACACGGATAAGGACGGACTTTTAGACCAGTTCGGCACCTATAATTACAGCTGGCGGGATGCCTTTTACACCAGCGGAGGGAAGCTTTACGGAGAGAGCCAGGAACAGCTTACTTTCACCGACAGCCGGGTGCTGGATGCGGTTAAATATATAAAACGGCTCAATGACTTAAACAAAGGGCAGAGCGTGACCCAGGAGGACTTTAACGAGGGAGGCGTGGCTTTTATGCCCCTGACCTTTGCCGAATACCGCACCTATAAGACCTATCCCTACCGGATCAAGAAATATACCGGGTTCCAATGGGATTGCATCACATTTCCATCGGGAGAGGGCGGCAAAAATATCTCTAAGGTGGATGCTCTCCTCATGGGCATCAACAGCAGGACAAAGCATGAAAGGCTGGCCTGGGAGTTTTTAAAGCAGCTGACCTATACCGGGGAAATGCAGATGGACGTATACCGTTATTCCCAGGGAGTTCCGGCCTTAAAGGCGGTGGCAGCCTCCAGGGAAAGGGCCAATATCATTCAGGAAGATATGGACGAGGGAGAACAGGTTATCAGCAGCACCCTTTTGTACAATGTTATTGAGAACGGAATTATTGAACCGAAGTTTTTGCAGTATCAGCAGGTCATGAGCCTGGCAGACGGAGAGGTGTCGAAGATACTGCAGGAAAATAAGAATGTTGACAGCAGCATGAAGATTTTTCAGCGGACGGTGAGTAAATATTTGCAGCAGCAAAAATGAAAACAAGAACAAGCGCTTTAAAACGGTCATAGCCGGATCAAAGCGCTTGTTTTATGTGCTGCTTTTTGCTGAAATTATTATTTTACAGCACTTTTAAGAACATTAGTTGTCTGTTTCTTCATCTTTTTGAAGTATAGTTGCGAAAGCAAATATGCCCAGGAGTATCGAGAAGCCGAACAGAACGTATACTGCCATATTGGCAGGTCTGCCGTCGCCGGTCTTCGGCAAGCCAAGGGGAACAAGCTGTCCGTCGATTCCTACCATGTAGCCAAGAGGTACCTGCCCCCAAATTTCATATATCTCCTGGGGAGTGTGGATACCGTTGTCCGGACCGACCATGTAGCCTCGCGGCACTTCACCATAGACATCATATACCTCCTGAGGGGTCATTTCTTCCCTGGGCTTTTGGGTCGGTGTGGATGGTTCAGTGGGAGTTGTGGTTGTGGGCTGTGTAGGCTTGGGGCCGCTATTGCCACCGCCACTGCCACCGCCGCTGGACCGCTTGTGATAAGTATTGGTAAATGCAGCAGCTGATGTGGTAAGGGTGTCAATGGTTCCGGTGTCTCCTGTTTTGGTGGTGGAGTACCTTTGGGCTGTATAATCGGTTTCTGTTACCTGATATTTCGTGCCGCCAGGCAGTCCGGTTATGGTGATGCTCTCCCCATCAGCCAGAGAGATTTTATCCCCGCTTTTGATTGTTCCATTGTCAACGCCATTTCCAGTATAGGAATAGGAACCGGCCGCCGTGAAAGTCACGGTGAAATCAAACTTCTTCTTGGTATCGCCTCCGCTTCCGGTGACTGTTTTGCTGATGGTCAGGCTTCCGGGGAGCCACTTTGTGTTGGTAAAGGAGGCGGTTTGCTCATCATCTGTGACAATAATGCCGGAGTTATGATCGGAGCTCATGGAGTAGCCGCTTTGTGGGTCATTGTTTTCAGTTACTTCGTAAGCAGTATCCTTTGGCAGCCCGGTAATTGTGATACTTTGCCCATGGGCGAGGGATATATGACCACCGTTGCTGATCTTTCCGGTGCCGCCCGTTCCGGAGTAGTCGTAGAGGCCGTTATCCGGCGTACCATCCGGTTTTGTGAGTGCTACGGTGAAATCAAATGCAATGTTTTCATCTGCGTTTCCGGCAACTGTCTTTTTGATGGTCAGGCTTCCGGGGAGCCATTTGGTGTTGGTAAAGGAGACAATTTGCCCTTTATCTGTCTCAATAATACCGGCAGCCTGATCGGGGCTGGAGGTGTAGCCGCTTCCGGAATAGTCGTCTTCGGTTACTGTGTAAACAGTATCCGCAGGAAGTCCGGTTATGATAATGCTTTGGTCATGGGCAAGAGATATGTGGCCGCCGCTGCTGATTGTTCCGCTTCCCCCCGTCCCGGAGTAGTTGTAGCTGCCATCAACCACTGTGCCGTCGGATTTTTTGAAAGTTATGGTGAAATCGAATGCAATATTTTCATTTGCATTTCCTTCCACAGTTTTTTTGATGGCCAGGCTTCCGGGAAGCAATTTTGTATTGGTAAAGGAAGCCGTCTGGGTGGTTCCGGCTTCAATGTAACCGGATTCGCCTGTGCCGGAGGACAGATATCCATCACCGGAGTCTTCTTCAGTGATCTGGTAGTGAATGTCTTTTGGAAGTCCGGTTATGGTGATGCTGTCATTGTGCTTAAGCTGGAAAGTTCCGTGGTTACCGGAAATCACAATCTGCCCGTTTTCCTTACTGCCGGAGCCTATGTAATTATAGGTGTTGTCAATATTGCCGCCGGTAAACTCAATGGTGAAATTAAACTCCTGGTCGGGATCGCCTGCATTGCCGTCAACTGTTTTGCTGATGGACAGATTGCCG
>JASGGP010000234.1:0-7819 GCA_047604985.1 Lacrimispora sp. | reverse complement strand
AGTTTTAGACTGTTATAAAAAATATCGAAAGGAATTTTCATAATATGAAGAAAAAATTATTGTCTTTGCTTGTTGTTTCAATCCTAGGAGTTTCATTTGCCGGCTGTGCACAAAATGATTCGTCATCCACAACAGAAAGTAATAATACAGCAACTAATATTAATGAGGCTGAGAATGAATCAACCGCCTCAGAATCACAATCAGGTACAGTTTATCCTTTGACCGTTAATAACTATTCTATTGAGGATGACGGTGCTGTTTGGGCAGAAAAGGAGCAGGTGTTTGAAAGCGCGCCCGAGCGGATCGTCTGCAACATGCAGGGAAGTGCCGAGGTATTGATCCGTCTGGGGCTCGGTGCTCGTATCGTTGGTGTTGCAGGTGTTTTTGGCGATGTTGATTCCGATATCAAAGAGGAATTCGACAAAATCCCCATGTTGTCTGAAGACTATGCAGGTCAGGAGGTCATCTTAGGAGCCGATCCGGATTTTGTTATCGGCCGGGGAGATTTGTTTGTAGATGCGGATTATGGTTCAGGAACCGTTGATTTTCTTAACGACTCAGGCATTCGTACATATATAATGAACACAGGTAAAGAAGGGGCGGTATTTGACGATTTCTTTACTGATATAGATGAATTGGGACAGATTTTTGACGTACAAGAAGCTGCAAATGCATTAATAGAGCAGTATCAGAAGCAAATTGATGATTTGAGGAACAATCCGGCCTGGAACGGAAAGGAAAAAACAATTGCAGAGATTGCCTCCGTTGAAGACGGTAACTTTGTTGTATCCAGCGGAAAAGGAGAATACTTCCAAAATGATGCACTTCAATTGGTTGGCCTGAACAATATTTTTAAGGATGCACCCGCATACGAGGTGAGCAATGAAGAGCTTATTGAGAGTAATCCGGATGTGATTTTGCTGTTTAAATACAACGGAGGTTCGGATACGGATGTAATGGTCGAAGAACTGTATCAAAACGCGACCTTGCAGGATGTTGCAGCTATTAAGGAAAAACAGATTTACGTAGCTGATTTTAATGCCTTCTATGGGACCGGCGGGGGAATATTTAACGCTGTTAGTAATTTGGCGCAGGATGTGTGGCTGAGCGATACCGAGGAGTAATATGATTAGTTATAGGAAAATAATTGTCACATAATAGTTATCTCAAAGAATGTATAAACTGTAAATAATGGATGAATAATTTCCTATGACAAAGTAATTAATCATAGGAAGCTATTTCCGCAACAGGGATGGACCGGTAAAAAAATAAAGAGGAGAGAAAGCTATGTCATTTATTAACAATTTAGAAAGAAGAAGAACTTATTATAACATCAATCGGGAATTACCGTTATCAGAAAGCGAAGTTAATGAAATCATTGAACAGGTGACGGAAGCAACACCGGATGCTTTTAATATGAAGAGTGCCAGAGTTGTAGTTGCATTGGGAGAAAAACAAGATCTGTTATGGGACACTATATATGAGGTGTTCGACGGTCAGGTCCCGAGAGAAAAAATTGATGGCTTTAAAAACGGGTACGGTACTATTTTATATTTTATTGATGAAAATGTAGTGGAATCATTGCAGGAGCAATTTGAATTCTACGCGGATAAATTCCCGGTCTGGGCAAATCAGGCAAATGGAATGCTGCAGTTCAATATTTGGACGGCTTTAAGAGAAGCAGGAATTGGAGCTTCCCTACAGCATTATAATCCGGTTATTAATGAAGCTGTTGCCAAGCTGTTCGATCTTTCCCCTAAATGGGCTTTAATAGCTCAAATGCCGTTTGGAGGAATTGTAGAAGAACCGGCACCGAAAGAAAAAGAAGATATAGCAAAGAGGGTTGTGATTAAAAAATAACTTATTGCTTTATGAAAACGCTGAATATCGTCTCATAATTATTCCGTGCAGGCGCAAAAATAGGGAATCTATACTTGACAAAAAATATCAAGTGAATTACAATATTATGCATAGATTCGAGCAAAAGACAATGGTGTCGATTGTATTCTTACAATCAATCATGCCTTGCGCTCTATTTTTGTATCTAAATATTATTATGGAGGAGATTGAAATGAAAAAAGTATTGGCATTAGTAGCATGTACGGTTCTGGCGACCGGAATGCTTATGGGATGTGGATCTTCCGCAACAAAGGAAGAAGCAGCACCGGCAGAAGAAACAACAGAAGAAGCTGTAACAGAGGAAGCAACAACAGAAGAGGCAGCACCAGCAGAGGATGAAGCAGCTTCATCTGACAAAACATGGATCGTTGCAACAGATACTGTATTCAAACCTTTTGAATATACGAATGAAAACAATGAATTCGTTGGAATCGACGTTGATATCCTTGCAGCAATTGCTGCAGATCAGGGATTCAAATATGAATTACAGAGCCTTGGATGGGATGCAGCAGTAGCAGCAGTTCAGGCAGGACAGGCAGATGGTCTTATTGCAGGGGCAACTGTCAAACAGGAACGTATTGATTCAGGATGGATCTTCTCAGAAGGCTATTATGATGCAACTCAGACATTTGTAGTTGCTGAAGGAAGCGATATTGCCGGCTTTGAAGATTTAGAAGGAAAAAATGTAGCAGTTAAGAATGGTACAGCGGGAGCAGATTTTGCGAACAGCTTAAAAGACCAGTATGGCTTTACCGTAACTGTATTCGAAGATTCACCGACAATGTATCAGGATGTAATCCTTGGAAACAGCGCAGCATGTGTTGAAGATACACCAATCATGGCAGCTTCTATCAAAGAAGGCGGACTTGCACTTGCGATTCCGGAAGGAATGGAAAGTGAAGGAGCTCCTTACGGATTTGCAATCATGGATCCGGCAGATCAGGAATTACTTGATATGTTTAACGCAGGACTTGCTAACATCAAGGCAAACGGAACTTATGATGAAATCCTTGATAAATATCTGAAATAATATTATATTATTGTTAATGCTGGCGTGGGAGACCTGTTGCAGGTTGCCCACGCTTTTTTAAAAATCAAAAACATTTAAAAATTGACGAAGGAGAAGAAATCAATGATCTCAATTATCCAATCGTATAGCACTATGCTGCTGGGAGCGCTGGGAAAAACCTTACTGCTTACCTTGCTGTCATTAGTATTTGCCATGATTATCGGTATGATCTTTGCACTGATGAACGTGGGAAAGAACAGAGCTTTAAACCTGACAGGTACGGTCTATGTGGATGCAGTCCGCGGCGTGCCGCTGATTGTACTGGCTTATTTTATTTATTTTGGTGTTCCGGCAGGAATCAAAATGATAGGCATTCAGGACTTCAGACTGACTGCACTTCAGGCAGGTACGATTGCACTTGCGATGAACTGTGGTGCTTATATGGCTGAAATTATTCGTGCAGGAATTGAAAGTGTAGACAGAGGTCAGATGGAAGCCAGCAGAAGCCTTGGGCTTACTTATGGAAAAAGTATGCGCCTTGTAGTTTTGCCGCAGGCGATCAGGACCATGATTCCTTCCATCATCAATCAATTCATTATAACCTTAAAAGATACCTCTATTCTTTCTGTTATTGGATTTCCTGAACTTACCAATATGGGAAAAACAATCAGCGGAAATACTTTCAAGAGTCTTGAGACATGGGCAGTTGTCGGCATTATGTATATGATCGTAATCATCACGCTCAGCAAGGTCGCAAAGAGAGTCGAAAGGAGGGTGAATCGTGGCAGATAACAGAAATATTATCCAGGTTCAAAATCTGAAAAAAGATTTTGGAAAGCTTGAAGTCTTAAAAGATATCAGCATTGACATAGAAGTAGGGGAGGTTGTTGTTTTGCTCGGACCTTCGGGAAGCGGAAAGTCAACATTCCTACGATGTCTGAACCAGCTTGAATCAGCAACGGCAGGTACGATTCTGGTAGATGGAAATAATGTAACAGATAAACATACGGACATTAATAAAGTAAGAGAAGAAATTGGAATGGTATTTCAGCATTTTAATCTGTTTCCTCATAAAACAGTACTGGAAAATATTATGCTGGCACCTGTTGAATTAAAAAGGATGACAAAAGCAGAAGCAAAGGAAAAAGGACTGCAGCTTTTAAAAAGAGTAGGACTTGATGCAAAAGCTGATGCATACCCATCCCAGTTGTCAGGCGGTCAGAAACAGCGTGTTGCGATCGCTCGGGCACTGGCGATGAATCCTGCCATTATGCTTTTTGATGAACCTACATCAGCTCTGGACCCGGAAATGGTAGGAGAAGTTTTAAATGTTATGCAGGAGCTTGTTGCGGACGGAATGACGATGATTGTTGTGACACATGAAATAGGCTTTGCAAGGGAAGTTGCGGACAGGGTTGTTTTTATGGATGCAGGATATATTGTTGAGCAGGGACGGCCAGAAGAGATTTTCAACAATCCCAAAGAAGCCAGAACGATTGATTTCTTAAATAAAGTTCTATAATTCATCCGGAGGAAGAAGGTTGAAAGAAGCATGGGTATAAATATGAAGAAGATAATTACAATCAGCAGAGAGTTCGGCGCAGGAGGGGGAGAGATCGGCCGTAAGATCGCAAAGGCTCTGAATTATGATTATTATGATAAAGAAATCATCTTAAAAACAGCAAAAGAATCTAATGTCGATGTAGAAAGTCTGCTTAAGTGGGATGAAAAGGTTCCAATGAATTTTGGATTTGCACAGAGTCTTTTCGATTTTTACAACAAGCCGCTGAGCGAAAAGCTTTTTGATGCACAACAACAGGTAATCAGAAAAATCGGAGAAAAGGGAAATTGTGTAATTGTAGGTCGCAATGCCAATACAATTCTGAAAGAGTTTGATCATAGTCTCCATGTATTTGTGTATGCAGACCCTTACTGGCGGATGGAACGAATGAAGGAAAAAATGCCGGATGCCACAGCAGCAAAAATGAGTGAAGAAATTCGTGCCATAGACAAGACAAGGAAAAAATACTGCTCTTATTATACGAATACAGAGTTCGGAGTAGCTGACTATTATGATATCTGTCTGAATACATCAAACCTTGGAATTGATACTTGCGTAGATATTTTATTACAACTTGCAAAATAAAAGGGGGCTGTTGCCAAATGATTGATTTTTAATCATAGAGCAGCAGCTAGGACAATAATCCTGATATAATATTCGCAATGGATAATCATGGCTATAATGCGGACATTAGGCAATAAAATCCAAAGCGTCCATCCGTCAAGAGTAAGGTATACTTCAAAATGTGAGGTGAAGAAATCGTGACAGATAAAAAAATCACAGTACAATTTACGATGCTGACATTTTGCATAGCCTATCTCGTGTCAGGTACTTTGATTGCTCTTGGACAATTCGGATATTCAGTTTATAATTGGGTTCACTCGTTCCGGCAAATCGGGATGAATATTCCTTTTGTAATTTATATTTTATCGCCCGCGATTGCTTCCTATATCGTTCTGAAGAAAAATAACAGAATAGCAGATGTTAAGGAGTGGCTGAAAACTGTTTTTTATGCCAAGAATAATCTCTCTCTTTATTTGTTCGTCATTGCGGGGCTTGCGCTGTATTTTTTGATACATATTCCAGTTTCAGGCCCGGCGGAAATGGTACTTCCATTTTATACGTTCTTCCTTTCCCTGCCTGGTTGTCTTATTATCGGCGGATTGGAGGAAGCCGGCTGGATGTACGTATTGCAGCCGGAGCTTGACAAAAAATACGGTTTTGTTTTATCTTCTGTTTTTGTTGGAATCATTTGGATCTTATGGCATATCCCTCTCTTCTTCATTCCGGGAACGAATCACGCAGAGGGACTCATTAACTTCTGGATGTTTGCAGTTCAACTCATGGCGTTTCGTTTTTTCAACGGGGCAATATATAAAATATCAGGAAAAGGCCGTGTGTTTATGTGTGTACTATTCCACACTATGTTCAATGCGGCGTCCCCCATTTTTGGCACCATGACTATGACCTGGCCGGGAACGATTGCCGCAAATGCTGCGATTGTTTTTGTGTCAATGGTAACCGTTGTGATGTACGACAAATTAATCCGCTAATAAGAAGCAGGGCATGTGCCTTGCTTTTTTTCTTTGAATAGACTCACCAATATCCGATAGTTTTTTGAGAATATGAATTTTACAAATATAAAAAAAATTTATAAAGACACTTGAAATAAATGTAAAAAAGGGCTATACTGAACATGTTCAAATGATGTTCAATAAATGGGAACAGTTTTTAATGAGTATCGCCATTTAAGCGATAATTAAGATGGAGGTTGGAAGGATGAATACATTGATTGTATATTCAACAAAGTCCGGTGCCAGTCGGGAGTGTGCGGAATTACTGGCAGCCAAAATAAAGGATTGCACCATTTGTGACTTGGCAAAGCAAGTACCGAGTATTGAAAGCTTTGATATTTTGATACTGGGTTCCGGCGTAAGAATAGGTAAACTCTATAAGCCGATGAAAAATTTTATTGATAAAAATAAGAAAGCAATCCTTTCAAAGAGAACAGCATTTTTCCTGTGCAATTCCTATCCGGATACATTTCAGAAGACAGTTGAAAAAAATATATCAAAGGAGCATATGGACAATGCGGTCTGTATAGAATCTTTTGGAGGGATTCCGCCTTTTACTGTGCCTAAAAACCAGGATTGGATTTTAATAGACCATGTAAACCATTTGGTTCAGGCAATAACGGCCCGATGACTCAGATGGAAGCGGAGAAGGAAGAGAAAAAGAGAATCTCTTAAAGAGACATATTGACAGAAAAACTACGAGATGTTAAGATAGCATACGTGAGAAAATTCTGCTCTATACAGCAGGAGCATATGCGGATGTGGCGGAATTGGCAGACGCGCCAGATTTAGGTTCTGGTGGGAGACCGTGCAGGTTCAAGTCCTGTCATCCGCAGCTAAAAGTGTCGATTTTATCGGCACTTTTTTATTTCGTGTGATAATTCGTGTCGCATAGCTCTTCAAAATGCTTATTCAAAACACCGTTCATCTTTGCATCCTGATCACTTAAAGCATGACGATATACTTGCTTAAAAACAGAATCAGAACCCCACCCTCCGCGCTGCATGATGTATGCGTCAGAGATTCCCATGGCATTTTGGATCGAGGCACAATAGTGCCCTTATAGTATAATAACGACGAAACGGGAAAGCCGCATAACCAAAGGGTTTTCATAGGTTCGTCGTTATTTTTTTATTCTTTTCCCAAGAGAAAACTAACGTAAAAACCATGCGGAAAAGCCGTTCGTTATGTTAGCACCGAAATTCTTCGGGAAAGGAAGGGATACTATTTGGCAACCATAATCAGCATATCCAATCAAAAAGGCGGCGTCGGAAAATCGGTCACAACCTCCAGTTTAGGGTTCGGTCTTGCCCGCCAAGGCAAAAAGTCCTTCTGCTGGATACAGACCCCCAGGCATCGCTCACCATTAGTCTCGGCTTTCCGAAGCCGGACGAATTACCCGTCACCATGGCAGCTGTCATGAGCGGGATCATCACGGAAAATCCTCTGCCTCCTGCGGCGAGGATTTTCCACCACGCGGAAGGAGTTGACCTTCTTCCGTCTAATATCGAGCTTTTTGGTGTGGAAATGTCACTGGTAAATGCAATGAGCTGCGAAACCATCTTGCGGCAATATCTTGAACCGCTCAAGCCCTTGTACGATTTTATTCTTTTGGATACTTCCCCCTCGCTGAGAATGCTGACTGTCAACAAACTTGCGGCAGCGGACTCCGTTTTAATCCCGGTGCAGGCGGAATATCTCTCCGCAAAAGGACTGGAGCTTCTCCTAAAGACCATTGCACGGGTGCGCAGACAGATTAACCCCGGTCTTACGATC
>JASGGP010000233.1:0-7902 GCA_047604985.1 Lacrimispora sp. | reverse complement strand
AGACGGCAAAGCTGGTAGGGCAGGGAAACTTCCACGTTAAGGTGCCCTCCATCCGGGCGGGGGACGAGCTGGGCATTGTGACTGGAACCTTTAACCAGATGGTGGACAGCCTGGACCAGTACGTATATAAAATTAAAGAGAGTGCGGAGAAAGAACAGGAGATGAAAGAACGGGAGCTTTTAATGGAAAACCATTTAAAGGAGGCTAGGCTACAATACCTTCAGTCCCAGATCAACCCTCATTTTCTCTTTAATTCCTTAAATGCCGGGGTCCAGCTTGCCATGATGGAGGATGCGGAGAAGACCTCCGTATTCATGGAAAAAATGGCGGATTTCTTCCGATATAACGTAAAAAAGAGTGCGGAGGATGCCACCATCCGGGAAGAGATAGAAACCGTGGAAAATTATATTTATATTCTCAACGTCCGCTTTGCCGGGGATATCCAGTATGATTCCTCCATTGATGAAGAAGCCATGGATTTTTCCATCCCCAGCATGACCTTGCAGCCTCTGGTGGAGAACGCGGTGAGCCATGGCATCCGCAACATCAGCTGGCCGGGAAAAATCCGTCTGACCGTAGAAAACCGCAGGGAGGAAATCGAGATCCGCATTGAGGACAATGGAAAAGGAATTGAGAAAGAAAAGCTTGAGCGGATACGCATCTGGCATCAGGCGGCAGAGGAAACGGATTCCACGGGAATCGGTCTTCCCAATGTCATTTCCCGTTTGAGCCTTTATTACAATGATGACGGAATTTTCCATATTTTCAGTGAGGGAGAAGATAAGGGGACTGCGGTGGTTCTGCTGATTCCCAAAAGAGGAGGAGAGATAAATGTTTCGGATACTGGTAGCGGATGACGAAGGGATTATGCTGGAATCCATCAGTCATATCATAAAGTCAAATTTCGGAAGCGAATGTGAGATTGTCTGCGTGAAAACCGGACGGGCGGTCATTGAGCAGGCCGGTTCTTTCCGCCCGGACATTGCCTTTGTGGATATCCAGATGCCGGGCCTCAGCGGAATTCAGGCCATTAAGGAGGTGCGCAAGTTCAACTCCTCCATTGTTTTCATCATCATAACAGCCTATGATAAGTTTTCTTACGCCCAGGAGGCGGTGAACCTGGGGGTTATGGAATTCATTATGAAGCCCGTCAACAAAAAGAAAATCCTGGAGACCTGCGTCAAAGCCATGCACCAGGTAGAGGAGGCCAGGCAGAAGCTGAGCGACGACCTAAGGATAAGGGAGAAGCTGGAAATCGTAATCCCAATGATTGAAAGCGGATTTATCTACAACATCCTTCAGGAGGATTCAGATCCGTCAGGAAGCGGATATGTGGAAATGCTGGATATTCAAAAGCCTTACGGCTTTCTGGTCATTCTGGAATTCGGGGACAGCATTGTGGGCGGCGCCATGACCAACGCCATAGGCGTGGGCGTCCGGCTGAACAAATGCTATTCCATGATCCGGGAGATCGTAAAGGACTATTTTGACGGCGTGACAGGACCGGCCATGGGAAACCGGATGGTATTATTCCAGCCCTTTGAACAGGATAAGGTCCGGTATGAGGAGCGGGTGGAGATTATCACAAGGGCCAGAAACATGATTCATAAGCTGGAAAGCGTTATGGACTTAAAGTGCAGAGGGGGCATCGGCTCCGTAAAGCCCTTATCCTTCATACGGGAGTCCTATAAGGAGGCCTTAAAGTCCTTAAGGGAGAGCGACAGCCATGTGGTTCACATCACGGACCTTCCTGTTGTGGCGGATTATGACGGGGAGTATCCCCTGGATCTTGAAAATAAATATCTGCAGAGAGGGGCAAAGGCGGACCGGGAGGGGGCTTTAAGCTGCGCCAATGAATTTTTTGACTGGATGCTGGCCCAGGATGGGGAGGCCAGGGACAACATTGAGATCAAGGTTTTAGAGCTGGTTATGAGGCTTGAAAAACGGGCCTTTGAAGCCGGAAATATGCGCTACGGCTTCCGTTACCGGGAAAATTACTTAAGCACCCTTAAGGAGGCGGGAGCTGTCTCTGGGGCCCAAGGGCTTCGCCGCTGGTTTCTGGAGAAGACCAGGGAGATCTGCGAAACCATCAGCACTTCCAGAGAAAAGGAATATGAAAATGTGGTTTCCCGGGTTAAGAGCTATATTGACGGGAATTACGCAAAGGACATTTCCCTTGACGATGCTTCCAGAATGGTGGACATCAGCCCTTATTATTTCAGCAAGCTGTTCAAGCAGGAGGTGGGAGAAAATTTCATTGAATACGTGACCAGAACCAGAATTAAAAATGCAAGGCGTCTTTTGGAGGATTCCAGATACAGCATCAAGGAGGTATGCGTCATGTCCGGTTACAGCGATCCCAATTATTTCAGCAGGATCTTTAAAAAGTATGAGGGGATGACGCCCAGTGAATATAGGGAGAGGTAAAAGTTATGAAAATGCGGAGAGGGAGATGGCTGCTGGCGGTGCTGCTTTGCTGCGTGCTGACGGCAGGATGCGCAAATGCAGGGGCGGAGACGGAAACAGGGGTCCAGACAGGGGAGAGGCCCTTACAGATCGGGCTCAGCTTTGAGTCTTATGTGATCGAGCGATGGATCAGGGAACGGGATGTGTTCGTATCCGCCGCAAAGGAATATGGGGCCGAGGTCAATGTGCAGAACGCCAACGGGGATGTAAACGAACAGATTGAGCAGATAAAGTATTTTATCAAAAAGCAGATGGATGTCATTGTGGTGGTGGCAGGAGACTGCGATGCTCTGTCTGATGTGATGATGAAGGCAAAGGAGGCGGGAATCAAGACCATGAGCTATGACCGGCTCATTAAAAATGCCAACAGTGATGTATATATATCTTTCGATAACCGGGAGGTTGGAAGGCTGATGGCGGAAAGCCTGGTCCGGGACATTCCGGAAGGAGGAAAGATTTTCATGATTCAGGGACCGGAAACGGACAACAATGTTTCCATGATCCGGGACGGCTTTGACTCGGTGATTAAGGGGACAAATCTGGAGGTAGTTTATAAAAGCAACTGCGAGGGCTGGCTTTCCGAGCATGCTTATGACTATGCAAAGGAGGCCTTAGAGCAGCATCCCGATGTAAAAGGCATCATGTGCGGCAATGATGATCTGGCCAATCAGGTATTCCGGGTGCTGGCGGAGAACCGGATGGCAGGCAGGGTCTGCCTGGTGGGACAGGATGGAGACTTAATGGCGTGCCAGAGGATCATGGAGGGCACCCAGAATATGACGGCCTTTAAATCTGTGGAGGAAGAGGCGCGCCTGGCGGCGGAGTATGCAGTGAAGCTGGGAAAAGGGGAGCCCCTTGATGAAATCAAGGGTACCATTTACGACGGCACCTATCATGTCCCCTGCCTGGAATTAAAGCCTGTGGAGGTCACAAAGGAAAACATGGATGAAGTCATTATTAAGGGCGGATTTCATTCCCGGGAGGATGTCTATCTCAATGTAAAAACCCAGTAGCATTTTTTTGATGAAAAAAGTCCTGAGCTTCCAGGGCTTTTTTTCATGTGGGTAGATCTGTGCTAACGGTTCACAAATATGTCCTGTTCTTCCTGTGATAAGATGGGGTTATCAAAAAAACAAGTATTGGAGGAGGAACAAGAAACTATGAAAAGAAAATTTTTAGCAGCAGCAATGACCTTTGCTCTGACCGCCGGATTGCTGGCAGGATGCGGAAGCGCCGCAAGCTCCACTCCGGAGACCAAGGCAGCCGAGACCACAGCCGCAGCCACAGAAGCGGCTAAGGCGCCGGAAAGCAAAGCGGAGGAAACCAAGGCAGCTAAGGTAGAGGGAACTCTCATCGGCGTTGCCATGCCCACAAAGGATTTACAGAGATGGAACCAGGATGGAGCCAATATGAAGGAGCAGCTGGAAAAAGCCGGATACAAGGTAGACCTTCAGTACGCCAGCAACGATGTCCAGACCCAGGTTTCCCAGATTGAAAACATGATTTCCAACGGCTGCCAGATGCTGGTAATCGCGTCCATTGACGGAAGCTCCTTAGGAGAGCCCTTAAGCCAGGCAAAGGCAGCGGGAATCCGGGTAATCTCATATGACCGTCTGATTATGAACTCCGATGCAGTAACCTATTATGCAACCTTTGACAATTACAAGGTAGGACAGAAGCAGGGAGAGTACCTGGTAGAAGCCCTGGGTCTTGATAAGGCCACAGAGCCCAAGAACATTGAGCTTTTCACCGGAGATCCGGCGGACAACAACTGTAAATTCTTCTTCGGAGGAGCTATGGATGTCCTGCAAAAATACATTGACGACGGCAAGCTGGTGGTAAAATCCGGCCAGACCGCTTTCGAGCAGGTAGCCACCGCCAACTGGGATTCTGAAAAGGCCCAGAACCGTATGGATACCATCATCGCCGGCAACTATTCCGACGGTACCGTGCTGGATGCAGTTCTTTGCTCCAACGATTCCACAGCCCTTGGCGTTGAAAATGCCCTGGCTTCCTCTTACACAGGCGCCTATCCCATCATCACCGGCCAGGACTGTGACATTGCCAACGTAAAGAACATGCTTCAGGGAAAGCAGGCTATGAGCGTTTTCAAGGATACCCGTACTCTTGCTTCCCAGGTGGTAAAAATGGTGGATTCCGTTGTGCAGGGCGGAGAAGCGGAAATCAACGATACCAAATCCTATGACAACGGAACAGGCATCATCCCCACTTTCTTATGTGATCCGGTGGTTGTAACCGTTGATAACTACAAAGACATGCTGATCACCTCCGGCTATTACACAGAGGACCAGTTAAAGTAATTGAAATGATTTCCTTATGGGGACGGCTTTTTGCCAAAGGCAGGGGCCGTCCTCAAGAAATGGCGGCAAGGGAGGGGTAATCTTGGCTAAAATACTTTTGGAAATGCAGAACATCACCAAGACATTTCCGGGCGTCAAGGCTCTGGATAATGTAAACCTTCAGGTAGAGGAAGGCGAGATCCATGCCCTGGTGGGCGAAAACGGAGCTGGCAAATCCACCCTGATGAACGTGCTCAGCGGTATTTATCCCTATGGAACCTATGAGGGGGATATTATTTACGACGGGGAAATCTGTAAATTCAACCATATCAATGACAGTGAACGAAAGGGAATCGTCATCATTCATCAGGAGCTGGCTCTTGTCCACTATATGACGATTGCCGAAAATATGTATCTGGGAAATGAAAAGGGGAGAAAGTACTCCATCAACTGGAATGAAACCTACGGGGAGGCAGACGAATATTTAAAAACGGTGGGCCTTACGGAGTCCTCCCATACCCTGATCAAGGATATCAGCGTGGGAAAGCAGCAGCTGGTGGAAATTGCAAAGGCCCTGGCTAAGCATGCCAGGCTCTTAATTTTAGATGAACCCACCGCATCCTTAAACGAAGACGACTCAAAAGCTCTTTTAGAGCTTTTATTAAAATTTAAGTCAGAGGGAATGACTTCCATCATTATTTCTCACAAACTGAATGAAATTGCCTATGTGGCGGATAAAATCACAGTCATCCGTGACGGCTCAACCATAGAAACCTTAAACAGGAAAACCGATGACATCACCGAGGACAGGATTATCCGGGGCATGGTGGGACGGGAGCTGGTGGACCGTTTTCCAAAGCGCACGGATGTGAAAATCGGCGAAAAAGCCATGGAAGTGGAGCACTGGAACGCCTATCACCCCCTGTATTCGGACCGGAAAGTGGTAAGTGACGTTTCCCTTTACGTGAAAAAAGGAGAGGTGGTAGGAATCTGCGGCCTGATGGGATCGGGAAGAACAGAGCTTGCCATGAGCATTTTCGGAAAAAGCTACGGCGTCAATATTTCCGGGACAGTGCGCATCAACGGGAAAGAGGCGGTCTTAGGCTCTGTTAAGGAGGCCATACGCCATAAGCTGGCCTATGTGACCGAGGACCGTAAGGGCAACGGCCTCATTCTGGGAAATTCCATTAAGACAAACACCACCCTTGCCAATTTGGGGGCTGTCAGCCGGCGCACTATCATTGATAAGGATAGGGAATTTGAGGTAGCCGAGGAATACCGGGATAAGCTTAAGACAAAGTGTCCATCCGTGGAGCAGAATACGGGAAACCTAAGCGGCGGCAACCAGCAGAAAGTGCTTCTGTCCAAATGGATGTTTGCGGAACCGGATATTTTGATCTTAGACGAACCTACCAGAGGCATTGACGTGGGGGCGAAATATGAAATTTACTGCATCATCAACCGTCTTGCATCGGAGGGTAAATCTATCATCATGATATCCTCTGAGCTTCCCGAGGTCCTGGGAATGTCCGACCGCATCTACATAATGAACGAAGGCAGAATGGTGGGAGAGGTCAGCGCAGCCGAAACAACCCAGGAGAAGATCATGGCCTGTATCTTACAATCAGATAAACACCCTGAGGGTATGCTTTCACGCCCGGAAAAGACGGGCAATTAAAAGGAGAGGTGAGTAGAAGATGGAAAATAAGATTAAATTATCCGAGGGATTAAAGAAATATACAATGGTCATTGTCCTGGCCGTAGTCATCATCCTTTTTACGGTCAATACAGGCGGAAAAATGCTGCTGCCTCAGAATGTAAACAACTTAATCGCCCAAAACGCCTATGTGTTCATTCTGGCTACCGGCATGCTCTTTTGTATTCTCACCGGAGGAAACATCGACTTATCCGTAGGCTCCGTGGTCTGCTTTGTGGGAGCCATTGGAGGAAGCATGATGATAACCCTGGGGATCAACCCCTATTTATCCCTTTTTGCCATGGCGATCATGGGCATTTTAGTGGGTGCATGGCAGGGCTTCTGGATCGCCTATGTGCGGATTCCTCCCTTTATCGTAACCCTGGCCGGCATGCTCATGTTCCGGGGACTGTCCAACGTAGTCCTTCAGGGAATGACCTTATCCCCCATTCCGGAACCCTTTTTAAATCTGTTTAACACCTATGTACCGGATATTTTCGGGATGGAAAGCTTTAATCTGACCTGTTTTCTGGTTGGAATTGCCGCATGTCTTATCTTTGTCATACTGGAGCTTCGAAGCCGCAGAAGAAAGCTTCAGAAGGGATACCGGGTAGACCCTCTTGGAGGCGTGGTGATCCGTATGGCCTTAATCAGCGGCGTGGTCCTGTTTTTCATGTATAAGCTGGCAAGATACAAAGGAATCCCCAATGCCCTCGTATGGGTGGTGGTGATCATTGGAATCTACAGCTATATTTCCTCCAAGACTACCAACGGCCGTTATTTCTACGCGGTAGGAGGAAATGAGAAAGCCACCAGGCTTTCCGGTATTGACACCAATAAGGTATATTTTCTTGCATATCTGAATATGGGACTGTTGGCTGCCGTGGCCGGCATGGTGACTGTGGCCCGGTTAAATTCCGCCAACCCCACAGCCGGAAACAGCTATGAAATGGATGCCATCGGAGCCTGCTTCATCGGAGGAGCTTCCGCATACGGCGGAACTGGAACCGTACCGGGCGTTATCGTCGGAGCTATCCTGATGGGCGTTCTGAACTTGGGCATGAGCATCATGGGCGTGGACCAGAACCTGCAGAAGGTGGTAAAGGGCGCGGTGCTTCTGGCGGCCGTTATCTTTGATGTGGTGAGCAAGAGGAAATCTTTCATTGCAAAGCAGTAGGCTGTTGTCGTGAAGAGTTAAAAAATGCTGTTTCTTATATGGGTACATAAGAAACAGCATTTTTCTATGCGGACATGGTCGACAGTACAATTTGTTCTTTTCTCTATTCCACAACTTCTATTCCCTGATTTTTTGCAGCTTCGCGAACCGCCTCTTCCGGTATCATCAACATTGCGGCTGCATGGCTTATTCGATTATCGTTTCGCAGGAAATTAGCAATTAATGTTTCGGTTCCTTCTTTGAGTCCCTCTTCTCTGCCTTCT
>JASGGP010000232.1:0-7924 GCA_047604985.1 Lacrimispora sp. | reverse complement strand
GGTCTTGCGTAAGGAGGATTGAACTCATGAAAAATATAAAATTACTTAAGCCTGCGCTCTTATGCTTCGGTGTCATGGTTTTGCTGTGCGGCGTTCTCTATACAGCCGCGGTCACAGGCCTTGCGCAGCTTTTGTTTCCCCACCAGGCGGACGGCAGCATCATTACTGTTGTTTTAAAGGACGGGACAGAGAAAGAATACGGTTCCGCCCTGATTGCACAGGAATTTACAAAGCCGGAATATTTAATCGGAAGGCCGTCAGGAGTATCCAATCTTTCTCCTGTAAGCGGCCGGCAGAAAGCGCTGATTCAGGAGCGCATCGACTGGTGGCATTCCTTTGATCCCCATAATCAGGCGGACATTCCCATGGACCTGGTAACGGCCTCAGGCAGCGGCGTTGACCCCCATATTTCTCCAGGAGCGGCAGAGTATCAGGTTTCAAGGATTGCGGCGGCCAGAAATATGGAAGAAGATGAAGTGAGAACCATCATACAGACTTATACAAAGGGGCGTTTTCTTGGGTTTATCGGCGAGCCGGCCGTCAATGTTTTAAAGGTGAATCTGGCTCTGGATGATTTACTGCAGCCTTAAAAGATGGTATGATATATGCTGCAATATGCGCACAAAGCGGAGGAAAATATAAATGGAAGCCTTTGACCACAGACCCGACCCTGATGCAATTCTGGAGAACATCCAGGCCCATGAGAAGCAGCGTTCAGGCAGATTAAAAATATTTTTTGGATATGCCGCAGGCGTCGGAAAGACCTTTGCCATGCTGGATGACGCCCAGGACCGCTATAAAAGCGGAATGGATGTTCTGGTTGGCTATATTGAACCCCATACCCGCCCGGAGACCATGCAGAAACTTCATGGTCTTCCTGTGCTTGAGCCGAAAATCATATCATACCGCAATATAGAACTGAAGGAATTTGACTTGGATGAAGCCTTAAGGCGCAAGCCGGAGCTGATCCTTGTGGATGAGCTGGCCCACACCAATGCAGAGGGAGGGCGGAATAAAAAGCGCTACCAGGATATTGAAGAACTGCTGGGAGCCGGCATTGATGTTTACACGACCGTGAATGTCCAGCACATGGAAAGCTTAAACGACGTCATTGAGAACATCACCAATATCCGGGTTCAGGAAACCGTACCTGATTATATTTTTGACCGCGCCGAGAAAATCGAACTGGTGGACATTGAGCCCGACGAGCTTCTGCGCCGCTTTGAGGAGGGAAAGATATACCGCCCCGAGCGGGCGGAAGCAGCCATGCAGAATTTCTTCACCCGGGAGAACCTACGGCTTCTGCGGGAAATTGCCCTTCGGTGTACGGCGGATAAAATCAGCCAGGAGAATCAGAACGAGCGCAGCTTATCCGATAAAATGGCAAATACCAGGATGCTTGTCTGTATCGGTCCTTCCCCTTCCTCCGCCAGATGCATCCGGTGGACTGCCAGGGCAGCAGAAGCCTTTCATGCTGCATGGGTGGCATTGTATGTGGAGGATATAGAAAGCGAGCATCTCACCCAGGAGCAGCAGAGGACCATCCGGGCCAACATTGATCTGGCGGAAAAGCTTGGGGCGGAAATCGTCAACTTAAACGGACACGATATTGCCGTTACCGTTTCGGAATATGCAAAGCTTTCAGGCATCACAAACATTGTAATCGGCAAAAGCAGAAACAAAAAGACTTTAAAAAACTTATTTGACATGGACTTTGAGGATAAGCTGATCTCTCTTTTGCCCAGCATAGAGGTTCACATCATACCTGGAAATGCAGTAAAACGCAATTATAAAAAGCCCCGCCGTAAGGTGAAAAATGAAAATTTCCACCTTTCATGGAAAGACTCCGTAAAAATGTTTTCTATTTTGACGGCTGCCATCCTGGTTTCTTTTGGGCTTCACAGGCTGGACATTATGAACCACAATATTATCATGGTTTATATTTTTTCCGTTCTCCTCATTTCACGGATGACCGAAGGGTATATATATGGAATTATTTCCTCTGTGATCAGCGTACTGACCTTTAATTTCTTTTTTACAGAGCCCTATTTTTCCCTGAATGCCATACAATCCGGCTATCCTCTCACCTTTGTCATCATGCTGCTGGTCGCCTTAATCACCAGCGCCTTAACGGTGCGGATCAAGGCAGAAGCGCGGCTGGCCGTAAAAAGGGAACACCGCACTGAGGTTCTCTATGAGATCAATAAAATGCTCCTCATTACAAGAGGACTTGACCGGATTGTGGATTTAACAAATGACTATGTTGTCAGGCTGTTCGGCCGTTCCGTAGTATTTTTCACCATTGACCCGGAACACGGGGAAGATGGAAGGACCATGCAGGCGGAGGATGATATCGATGACTCCGTCTTAAACTCAGCGGATGAAAAAGCTGTTGCCCACTGGGTATTTCTAAATCATAAACGGGCAGGCGCAGGAACCGATACCCTGGCAGGAGCGGCAGCCTTTTACATGCCGGTGGTCTCCCAGGGAAAGGTCCTTGCTGTCTGGGGAATTTCCTGCGAGAAAGAAAATCTTGACCATAACGCCCGTCTGTTTCTGCGCATGATCGCCTCCCAGGTGGCAATGGCCTTAGAGAGACAGCATCTTTCCGATGAGCAGCGCAATATTATGGTGGAGTCTGAAAAGGAAAAGATGAGAAGCACCCTGCTGCGCGCCATATCCCATGATCTGCGGACGCCTCTGGCAAGCATTTTAGGGGCCAGCTCCGCAATCCGGGAAAACGGGAAAGCCCTTGATGAAAGCACCCGGGACAGCCTGGTAACCAATATCCAGGAGGAATCCCAGTGGCTTATCCGAATGGTGGAAAACTTACTTTCCGTAACACGCATCAACGAGAATGCCTCTAATCTTGTAGAAAGCCTGGAGGCGGCAGAAGAGGTGGTAGGAGAGGCCGTCAGCCGCATCAAGCAGAGATTTCCCAGCCGGGAAATCAGCGTCCATGTCCCCGAGGAATTTTTAGAAGTTCCCATGGACGGGACCCTGATCGTCCAGGTGCTGATAAACTTACTGGAAAATGCCATAAAATATTCTCCCGTAGATTCTCCCGTAGAAATCCATTTGGAAAAGGATGGAAAGTGGGCCAGGTTTGAAGTGCTGGACCACGGTAAAGGGATTTCCAGCGAGGATTTCCCCTATTTGTTTACAGGCTATAAGCCCGGCGAGAACAGAAGCGTGGATTCTTCAAGAGGAATGGGAATCGGCCTATCCATCTGCAAAACAATTATAAAGGCCCATAAGGGCGAGCTGGAGGCAGAAAACAGAAAAGACGGGGGAGCGGTGTTTCGCTTTACCCTTCCATTGAAAGGATGTGAATGAATATGGATATAAAGCCAACGGTTTTAATCATCGAGGATGAAGACGCCATCTGCAACTTCATATCCGCTGTTTTAACCTCTAACGCCTATCAGGTTGTAAAGGCTAAAACAGGGCGGGAAGGCCTTTCCCTGTTCGCGTCCCATATCCCGGATATTGTGCTTCTGGACCTGGGCCTGCCGGACATGGATGGCATGGAAATCCTGAAAAATATACGCCAGTGGTCGAAAACGCCTGTAATCGTGGTTTCAGCCCGGGGACACGAGCGGGAAAAGGTGGCTGCCCTTGATTTGGGCGCAGATGATTATATTGTAAAGCCCTTTGGTACCTCTGAACTCCTTGCCCGTATACGGACGGCCATGCGTCACAGCCTGGAAGCAGTGAGCACAGACGCCTCGGAGGCGGAAAAATTTGCCGTTGGCGGGCTGGAAATAGATTACAGGAAACGGATTGTATGCAGGGACGGGGAAAGAATTCATTTAACCCCCATTGAATACAAAATCCTGGTTTTGCTGTCTAAAAATGCAGGTAAGGTTCTGACCCATGATTTTATCATAAGGGAAATCTGGGGAATCTATACGGATGAGAGCCACACCCTGCGGGTCAACATGGCAAATATCCGAAGAAAAATCGAGATAAATCCGGGAGCTCCCCGGTATATTCTCACAGAAATGGGCGTCGGATACCGGATGGTAGAGGAGCTGGCTGAGAATTAATAAGAAAAAAATATAGGTTTTTCTAAGAATTCTGCATTGTTATTTCTTTCTCAAATGCTTATAATAGTACTAGTCATTTGATAAGGAGGACAATAAAATGTCGATTTTAGTTACCGGAGGCGCTGGCTATATTGGCAGCCATACCTGTGTGGAGCTGTTAAATGCGGGTTTTGAAGTAGTGGTTGTTGACAATCTGTGCAATTCCAGCAGAGAGTCAATGGAAAGAGTAATGGAGATTACAGGAAAGAGGCTGACCTTTTATGAGGCCGATTTATTGGACCGGGATGCACTGGAGCAGATATTTGATAAGGAAGCAATTGATGCTGTCATCCATTTTGCAGGCTTAAAAGCGGTTGGAGAATCGGTAGGTAAGCCTCTTGAATATTATCATAACAATATTACGGGAACGCTGGTGCTCTGCGATGTCATGAGAAATCATGGGGTAAAGAGCATTGTATTCAGTTCCTCGGCCACGGTATATGGGGATCCTGCCTTTGTTCCCATTACAGAGGAATGTCCGAAAGGGGAAATTACCAACCCTTACGGACGGACGAAAGGTATGCTGGAGCAGATTCTGACTGATTTACATACGGCAGACCCGGAATGGAAGGTCTTGATTCTGCGTTACTTTAATCCCATCGGAGCTCATAGGTCCGGCAGGATCGGCGAAGATCCAAAGGGAATTCCCAACAACCTGCTGCCCTACATTACTCAGGTGGCTGTCGGTAAGCTGGAGCGCCTGGGCGTGTTCGGAAGCGATTACGAGACTCCCGACGGCACCTGCATCCGCGACTACATCCATGTGGTGGACTTAGCCGACGGCCATGTGAAAGCTTTGGAGAAAATGGCCCAAAATGACGGCGGCGTCTGGATTTACAACCTTGGAACAGGTACCGGCTACAGCGTTTTGGATGTTATCCATGCCTTTGAGGAGGCCAATGATTTAAAAATCCCTTACGTGCTCATGGAGAGAAGGCCCGGGGATGTTCCCCAGTGCTATGCGGCTCCGCTGAAAGCAGAGAGAGAGCTGGGCTGGAAAGCGGAACGTGACTTAAAGGATATGTGCCGGGATTCCTGGAACTGGCAGAAGAACAATCCTAAAGGGTATGAGGAGTAAGGCGGGCAAGGCAAGAAGCTTTGGCCTTGGGCGAAATGCCGGTTTTTGAAAGAAAACGGACAGAAAGTTTAAGCGGGCATCTGTTGAGAAAGTGATTTATAAGAGCAAGACGGAATGGAGAAAAACCATGCCGCCTTGCTTTTGCTACAAACTTTCTGCTCTTTATTACGGAATTTGTATTGCACAGGAAGTGATTTGGCGGCGTGTCTGTATGCAAAAATCATTATCTGACTTCATTGAAAGTGAGTGAAAATTATGGGAGTTATAGAATCAAAAACACCGATCCTCATTCTTCCTATTGTAATTGTCAATTATATTGCTGTCATCTGGACGGATACAAGTCGGACACCGGCGCTCTGCTCACCGTCTGTCAAAAATTGAAGAGATATTTTGTCCAAACCGGCAGATGCAAAGTTCAGGGTGTGGTATAACCTGGATGAAAATAGTTGATAAACCCACCATGGAATTAATAGCCGAAAGCATTTCCCGGTTTCAAGGACGTGTCCAAAATTGCTTTTCGGTTTGCGTGGATTTGCAAAACGGAAATTCAACACCATTTTAGAACAAGCTCTTGGAGAATCATCTGTCCCAAAGGCATATTTTGCAGATGCGGAATTAGCGAAAGGGTGGCTTATTTAATAAGCCTGGGTGAATATTACAATTGTAAGCGAATCACAGACCGGCTATGTTTTGTTTTCCATATCATTACAAACCAGTACAAAAATAAATTTGCCCGCTCATAATGAAGTCTGTTTTTATAATGGTTCAGTGTTCGAAAAGCGGACGCAAGGGCGCGGAACTCATAGCCTATGAAATTGAAACCTTTGGCTATCGTTATTTTCCTCTTATTGACATCCGTCTTTTTTATAAAATCTATAAAATGAGGAAAATGGCACATAATACGTAATGAAATAAAAAATAACATGACAAAAGAGCGAAAGAAAGACCTCGCCATGACATTGTTTATGATGTTTTTTATTTTCGTTCGGGCTGCACTATTTGGCATTTGAGGAAGCTAAGGAACTCTGGAATTTTCCATATTTTCTGCCTTTCGATTCTGTTCGGATAGTGCAGTTTTTTTTATTGCCTTTTTGCGCTGTCATGGAAATAAGAGACTGCAGATTCCTGATTTTTAAGATCCATGAAAAAAGTTCCATTTTTGGACCTCGAACATATATTCGAAAACGCTTGAAAATAGAAACAGAATATGATATGCTAGGAGAAAGAACAAACGTTCGAAGTAATAGATCCGAGGTGAGAAAATGTTAATCCAGGAAGAGCTGAGCGTCCAGAAAAAGCTTGAGATATTGTCCGACGCTGCAAAATATGATGTGGCCTGTACCTCCAGCGGAGTTGACCGCAAAGGAAAGGCAGGAACCCTGGGGAATGCGACGGCCGCCGGAATCTGTCACAGTTTTTCCGCAGACGGCAGATGTATATCCCTGTTGAAGATATTGTTTACCAACCAGTGCATTTATGACTGCAAATACTGCATAAACCGGTGCTCCAACGACGTGGCCCGGACGGCATTCACTCCAGATGAGGTCTGTGATCTGACCATTCAGTTTTACCGCCGCAATTATATTGAGGGACTGTTTCTAAGCTCCGGCGTTCTTTACAGCGCCGATTACACCATGGATTTAATCTATCAGACCCTTAAAAAGCTGCGGGAAGAGTATCATTTCCACGGTTACATTCATGTAAAGGCCATACCAGGTGCAGATCCGGTCCTCATTGAAAAGACAGGCTTTCTGGCAGACCGCATGAGCATTAATCTGGAGCTTCCCACGGCGGACGGGCTTAAGAAGCTGGCCCCGGGAAAGAGCAGAAGCAAGATTTTAACTCCCATGCGGCAGATACAGAAAGGGATAGCGGTTAATAAGTATGAGCTGATGGAATACAGAAAAGCTCCCTCCTTTGTGCCGGCAGGCCAGAGCACCCAGATGATTGTGGGGGCCACTCCTGAAAATGATTTCCAGATGATGATGGTGGCAGAGGCCCTTTACCAGAATTACGATTTGAAACGGGTTTTCTACTCCGCATTCGTTCCGGTCAACCAGGACATCAGTTTTCCTGCACTTCCCGGCGGACCGCCGCTTCTGCGGGAACACAGGCTCTATCAGGCTGACTGGCTCATGCGTTTTTATGGCTTCCGGGCAGGGGAGCTGCTTTCCGAAGAACGCCCTAATTTCAATGTTCTGCTGGACCCAAAGTGCGACTGGGCCCTGCGCCATCTGGAACTGTTCCCGGTGGAAGTAAACAGGGCGGATTACTACACCCTGTTAAGGGTTCCCGGTATGGGTGTGAAATCTGCCAAACGCATCATAGCGGCAAGAAAGAACGCTCCTCTGGATTTTGACGGGTTAAAAAAGGTGGGTGTCGTATTAAAGCGGGCTGTTTATTTCATCACCTGTTCCGGGCGGATGATGTATCCGGTCAAGCTTGACGAAGACTCTATTTCCCGCCATTTGATTGGAGAGGAGCAGAGAAAAGTGTGGGATATCGGATCACAGGGAACCTTCCGGCAGCTTTCCCTGTTTGATGACATGAGTTTGCCTGCCTTGTCAGGCCAGGGAGGATTGTAGAGTGAAGACAGTCTATTTGTGTGAAGACAGTGTGGAAGGAATACTCAGCGGCATATATACGGCCTGGATGAGCAAAAAGGGCCATGCCAATGTAAAGCTGGGCCTTATGGGAGCACAGGATACCATGGAGCTGTTCTGCCAGTATGTAGAGGGTCCAGCAGACGGCGGTAATG
>JASGGP010000231.1:0-7958 GCA_047604985.1 Lacrimispora sp. | reverse complement strand
TTCAGCGGCGAGTTATATCATACCAAGACAGGCGACAAATGTCAACAATTATTTTACATTTTTTATACATAAATTTTATTTGTATATGAATGATTCGAATTTCATTATAAATATGAATTTTATCTCTGAATTTCGTCCTTTCTCTTTTGACTATGTAATTCAATCAAAGATGGAAACAGCAGTTTTTATCTCCTTTATTATAGAGAGAATTCTGCATCGCATATATCCTTGGATCTTCCCTGCTTTCAGTCCTATCAGTTGGCTTTGAACATATTTTTAGGCTTTATATAATGTCTAAGTCTGCTTCTTTAAAATAAAAATAATTAATTTCAAAAAAAGTACCCAAAAGAAGATTCTTATGTTATAATTTAGATACATTTTACCGATATACAAGGGAGAATCGGAGTAAAATGTAACTATAGTGCACTAATTCTATATTAGACAACTGTTCAAGGATCCTTATCCTTGATTACAGATTCTTTCCATCTCCGTTTTTAGTGGTGAATGTGACCGAGAAAAAAAGGATTGAGACCGGGTCAGACATTTCTGAACCGGAAGTGTCTGGAGACGAATTCCAGAATATTGAAATTTTTCAGATAAGATCATCATGGTTCGCGGCTAATCAAATCATCCAAATCTTTGAACAATCTTTTAAAGAGGCAAAGGATATCTGAAAACTCCATATACAATAGCTATGGATAACAGGTTGTATAAATCATATAAATTATAAATCATATGAATATAGAAATAACAGAAGAGAAACGGACACCGAAACAGCGTTTCTCTCAATAACAAATGCAATAATATCTTCTGCTTGAAGGTCTGCTGCCCACTTTCAATCAGATGATATGAAATAGAGACGATACAAAATGAGCCTGTGATCTGTACGCAAAAAGATACAGCAGGTATTCTTTAATTTCAGGAGAGAAAAAAATGAAAGAGAAAAACAAAAAAGGATTATTTGGTTTTTTTCAAAAAATCAAGAATTTCCCAGAGTCTTCAGAAGAAACCCTTCCATTTTCCACCCCTTTTACAGAAATTGAGGAGAATGGAACTGCGGAAAGCGCGGCTTCCGATTCCAGCGATTCTGCTCAAGGCAGCGCCGACATGGATGCCGCACCCATTTCAACCTTTTCAGTCTGGGAACCGTCCGACGATCCTCTGCTTGTGAGGATTGATGAAGAAGCGCTGTATAATGAATACATGGAGTTTGCTGAAAAGATGAACTCCTTATATGAGGCTTTCAGCAGGGAAAGCTCCCTCTCCTCCAATACGGAGCCGCAGCCAAAGGACGCCCAGCCCCAGCTCTATATCTCAAAGGACCGGATGGCAGCATGGTTGTATGTTATCCCTCCGCTTAATGGCGGACAGGATATCAATGAGATTGTTTTAAGAGCGACACTGGCACAAGAGCGTGTAACAACCGGAGTCCTGGATGAGGCTTTGAAAGAAATCGCTGAAGGGCCTGTTTATTGCAGGGCGGTACTGGTTGCAAAAGGGATTTTGGCACGCAATGGACTGGACGGTACTATAAAAGATCATTACGAGCGCATTATTAAGCCTGATTTCAAGGAAGATGAAAAAGGAACCATTGACTTCAGGAACTTAAATATGATCCAGTCTGTCAAGGAAGGGGAAACCATCTGTGAAATCACCCCGGCAGTTCAGGGAGAAAACGGAATGACGGTTACGGGGCAGCCTTACCCTTATAAAGTAAAGGGTACTGAGGCGAAAGTACCCGCCGGCCGCAATACAATACTTAATAAAGACCGCACGTTGCTCACCTCTCAGAAAACAGGGCATGTCACCTACATAAATGATAGATTTCAAGTGGATCCTGTTCTAAAAATTGATGGAAATATCGATGGTAATATAGGAAATCTGGATTATGACGGAAACATTTTGATTAGCGGAGATGTGAAAAGCGGCTTTTCTGTGAAAGCTTCGGGAAGTATTGACATCCGCGGCTCTGTGGAAAGCGCCAAGATCACGGCAAAAGGCCCCATTACGATTTCCAATGGTGTACTGGGAAATGGACAGGGGGTTTTAACCTCTGGTTCTCATATTAAATGCGGTTATCTGGAGCATTGTACCGTAGTGGCCGGAGGAAACGTGTATGCAAACAGCATTATTAATTCGAAGGTTGAGAGCGACCACGACATCGTGTCCACTTCCGGTACCGGAATAATGTAGGCGGTTCCCTTTTGGCTGCAGGAACTATCCGGGCCCACGTCATCGGTTCTAAATTAAACTGCATTACAACCGAACTGACTATTGCCGATGCCCCCAAATATGTGGAAGAATCCAACAGCCTCACCAAGGAAATGGAACAGCTTAAACGTCAGAAATCCGAGGTGAAGAAAAACATCATATATCTGGAAACTTCACAGCGGAAAGACAAACAGGAACTGCTGGATAAATTTCAGCAGGCGGAAGAAAGTTTATGCATAAGAGAGCAGGAGATTAAAAGCCGTTTAAAAGAAATAACTGCAGACACTAAAACACAGACCGGTTTCATAAGATGCCGCCAGATGTTTCCCATAGCCCGTATCCGAATCGGATCTGCCTGCCTGTCAGTTCAGGAAGAACGTTCCAACGCTCTCATTTACCAAAATAAGGAAGGGAAATTATTGTTGGAAACGGTTAACTCCTTAATACCATAGGATAATATTGTGATAAATAAAAAGCCTGGCGGAAATGCGAATTTTGATGTGACCCCAATAAGTTAGATTTTTAGGTCTAACTTATTGGGGTCAGTTCATTTCATGCATTTCCACCAGGCTTTTATCATATATAATATATCTTATATTATTCCCGAATCATCGCTATCAAGCTGTCCGGAAATGCTGCTGGACGCCACCTGCATCCGCATCTTCATCAATTCAATCAAATAAAGAAAATCCGATTTATTTGATACAAGACTTCCGCTTTCTGACCCTGAAGACTGGTCCGCCAGGCTTTGAAGAGCTTCCAACAAGTCTGATGCGCTGTAATCCCCCTGAGAAAGGTAGGGATTATAATCTGGTGAAGACGGATTGGCATAGCTGCCCGCGCTCCCGGAGCCGGAGGCGTAATAGGAGGATCTGCTTCCTGCCGTCTGGTCTTCTCCCATGTATCCCATAACCTTTCGAACGTATTCCTGAGTCTCTTTAAGGGAGGAATCCCGCCGTATTTGCTTACATTGTTGCTGCCTGCATTGTATGCCGCCAGCGTAAGCTCCACATTTCCCTGGTATTTTTCCAGGTTTTCTCTTAAATATTTGGCTCCGCCCATGATATTGCTTTTGGCGTCATAGGGATCTGCCACGCCTAAGGATCTGGCTGTAGCAGGCATTAACTGCATGATTCCTGCTGCCCCCTTATTTGAGGTGGCTGAAGGGTTAAAATTTGATTCCGCTTTTGCCACCGCTTTCAGCAGCTTTTCTGATACCCCATATTTTTCCGAAGCTTCCGAAAACATCTCATCAAGACTTTGGGGGACCTTTAATACTGAGTTTAGAGCCTGTCTAAAGGTTCCTTTGCCTGTTCCTGCCGCTGTATTTGACGTCCGTCCTGTATTTGTTTTTAAAAGAGCGGACAAATTCAACTGGTCTATCGTTGCCAAAATCCAATCCTCCTGTATTTAACGATTCCTGTTACGGAACCCATTTACCTGAAGCATCAACCCAATAGCCGCTTACGGAAGTGCTGCTGGCCATGCTTCCGTCCGAATAGAGATAATACCAGATTCCGGGCTGGGGCTGTATCCAGCCGGTCAGCATCTCGCCGCCACCGGGATTTAAATAATACCATTTTCCATTTACAAACTGCCAGCCGGTCAGCAGCTTTCCGTCAACCGGGTTTAGATAATACCATCTCTGGCCTGACTGCAGCCAGCCGATCTGGCGAATTCCGTTGCCGTCGAAATAATACCAGTCATTTAAAATCTGCTTCCAGCTGTTCGTGGGCACTCCGCCGTCTTCCTGCTTGTAAGTATTGCCACTCCAGGTCCCTGTGGTGTCGCCGTCATACTCCATGATGGTGTCCTCTGACGTGACGTAGTCCCCTTCTTTCATAGACTTGCGGTCTTCGGCCGTATAGCCAATGGCCCGGACTTCATAATAGTAAACCGCATCCTTATTCATATATTGGGAAAGGTCCACCGTATTGGTATTCACGGAAACCCTCTGCTTCACCTTATCATCCGCATACAAAACCACCTGATAACCGGTTGCAAACTGGACTTTGTCCCAGACGGCCTTTGTCATAGTTTTATCACTCCAGCCTGCTTTGGCGGTTTTACCCAGATGTACTACAGGAACATAATCCACCTTTACTTCCAGAGTGTTATTGTCAAGGGCCTTGGCTGATACGAATTTAGCTCCTGTGATCTTGCATTCCGAGCGGTTATAGGAATCAGCAAATATCATGGTATCTGACGTGAGGATCACGCTGACCCGCTCATTTTTGGCCGCTTTCCACTTATCAACATCCTGTTTCCAGACCGCTTCCTTCACCGATACGCCGGAAGTGGTGGTAGATATCTCCGGCATCAGAATTTCCTCATCTCCATACTGGCTGGTAAACTTAAGGTTCACGCTCCGTATGACGATGGAATCAGCGCCGTATACCTTTGCGGGCAGGAAAAATGCCAGCACCGCCAGGAAAGCGGCAAGGCACAGGAAGCTCCGTCTGTCTTTTTTCATGCTCCTCATTGTACCCACACTCCATCCTCATTGACCGGATATCCACCGATAACCGTATTGACCGCCAGGGTCCCATCTTCATTGAAATAGCGCCACAGCCCATCAATCCGCTGCCAGCCCGTCACCATGATTCCGTCCTCTCCTGTGAAAAAGGTCTGGCCGTTTCTGGTGATCCAGCCTTTTAACATGGCTCCCTCCAGATTTCCCTGGATGGTGTTTAAATAGTACCATCTGCCTGCCTGGTTGATCCAGCCGGTCTGCATGGCTCCCTGGGGTGTAAAATAGTAATAATAACCGTCAATTACCTGCCAGTTGGTGGCAGCTGCTCCCATAGGGGCCTCATGGCCGCTGTCCGGATAAAAATAATACCAGATATTCCCGATCTTATTCCAGCCGGTCACCATAGCGCCCTGGGAATCCATGTAATAGAGATCCGAATCCATCAGATTCCAGCCGGTTATCATCTTTCCATCCTGATCGAAGCGGTACCAGACATCATCTAACACCAGCCAGGAATTCGCCTGCATGGTTCCGTCTGCATACCGGTAATACCACACTCCGGACTGCTGATCCCAGCCCTGCTTTACAGTCCCGGTTCCTGTTCCCTGAACGGTATCCGATTCCTTACCGGTTCCATCAGACACGTCCCTGTCCCTGATGACCAGCTCATCCGATTCCACCCAGCCGCTCTTTGTCCCGTTTTTTAATTCTTCCTGTTTAAAAGGAACGGATCGGATCTTGTAGGAATAAGTACCTTCCTCCGTCATATAGGGATAAAAATTGTATGTAGTTGCCTTTATCTGTTCTTTCTTTAAAATAATGGACTTTCCTTTGTACAGCCATATCTCATATGCGCCGGAGGTATTGTCCCCTTTAGACCAGACGGCCTGACCCAGTCTGGTATCTTTCCAGCCTACATCCTCAGGTTCTGCATACAGCCCCTTGACCGCTTTTGTCCTTAAAGTTACGATTAAATCGCTGCCGCTCCGTTTGGCGCTGACATAAGAACCTCCGGTGACCTTAATCTTGGTAGCCTCATAGGAGGATTTGAAATAGGCATCATATTCATCCGAAGGGGTAAGGGTGACATTCATCTTCGGCTCCTCCCCTATAGTCATATCCTTTGTGCTGGATGTGACCCACTCGGCTTCTTTTACAGTGTACTTTTTATCGCCAGACGCCACATAGGCATCTGCACTTGTATTATTGATCTGGATGTCCGGCAGGCGGTCCCCGGCCTCAATCTTAAGTCCCACCTTTATGCTGACCGAATCTATGGATTCCGTAGCCATGGCTTTTTCAGGGATGCCGCACACACACAAAGCTGCAAGAATGGCTATTGCCAGTCTCCTTTTTTGTTGTTTCATGCTATCTCTCCTTTTTAACAGATACAAATTCATTTTGCAGTCTATTAAGTTTTATCGTCAGGTTTTTAATGAAACATAAGCAAATGCTAGATTTTTCTCCCTTTTATCTGCTCCTGCAGCAAAAGCTTTCCCAATACAGTCTCCTGATGGGCGGTCATCTCAAGAAAACGGCCGCCATATCTGTAATAGTAACCTTTTTCTCCGTCAAGAACTTTTTTCTTCCAGAGAATGGTGCCCTTCAGCCGGATACAGGCGGATCTTATATCCATAAGGAAAGAAAAGGTGGAACCCTCTTTCAGTTCTTCCTTTGACTCAAAGCCAACGCCTCCCGCGCTTATATTTTTCACCTCGGCTTTGACGTGTGATATACTTTCTTCCGGATCGGATATATCCATTGCCGTCGGAAAACAAAGCCTGACTTTCGTATCACGGCGTCTTTCCAATTCTTCCATCCGCTCCAGAATACGACAGGAAAGCTTGTAAAAAGGCCTCTCTTCCACTCTCACCTTTTCATCCAGACGGCATTTGCAGGTAACAAGCCCCCGCACGTCGTCGTAAAACACAATGATCATTTCAGCGCTTATTTTGCGTATATCCTCTTCCCGGATGATAATTCCCATGGGCTCCTTACCGGAATCAACTACTTCCGCCTCAGCAAGAGGGATGCCGGTAAAAGAGCAGATACAAGCTTTTTTACAATCAACAAACATCTTTTTATTCCTCCGTTTCGTCTTCCGTTACTTCCTCTTGCTCCTCTGTCTCCTCCGGCTCTTCAGGCTCAGCCGCTTCCACCTCCTGGGGTACATAACTAAGGAAGTAAAGGTAGATGTCCACCACAGCCTTGTACAGCTCTTCCGGCACCTGGCTTCCCAGCTCAAGCTGTGTCAGTATGGTGGCCAGAGAATCGTCCTCATACACAGGCACGCCGTTCTCATTGGCGGTTTCCACGATTTTTTCCGCCATATATCCCATGCCCGAAGCCACAATGACCGGCGCGGTATTCCTGGTTTCATCGTATTTTAATGCGACCGCCTTTTTATTTAAGGTACTTTTAAATTCTGACATCGACTGAATTTTTCCTTTCCTGGATTTTCGGAAACACCTCAACAGGAGAAGACGGCCCGCCTCCCGCCTGCAGGTATATATTTTCCGCCCGCAAATGGTGCTGTTCAAGAATGCCCTTTATGCCTTTTTGGATGGCTGCCTCTGACTTTTGCATCCTCTCCGGGTAATAAAGCTGTAAGGAGGCTGTGTTATTTCCATTGTTATTTCCATAAAGAAGCAGAAGCTTAAACTGCCCCAGCTCCTTGATATCGAACTTGATAAAAAGCCTGACAGTATGTCTCATCTCCGACTGGGTGCTGTTCCCGTCTTCGTCCGGGTCAATCCACATCTCGGTGAACATCTTTTTCCCGTCTATATTCAGCGGAAACACCAGGTGGAGAAGGGGCATGTAGACGCTTTCATTCATAACAAGGGACTGCAGCATGTTCTGGAATACCTGTTTATTTTCAAGCCCGGCGCCTCCGCCTGCTCCGGCTCTTAAGAAATCCACAAACTTGTCGGCCCATTCATTTTTTCCGGCCGCTTTTTCCATATCCACCTGCCCCAGCACCTCGTCAAACTGATCGGCAGTCATGGTACCGAAGAATTTACGGAACCCCTGATAGCCTGTAAGCCTGGAAAAGGCCTGGAGAACTTCCTCCCTGTCACCGTTTTCATACTTTGCAATAAGAACCGACAAAAGGGAAACCTTGTCCCGGATAGTGCCCATGTCATGATTGGATGCTATATAACGGCCAAAAAAGGGAAGAATCTTTTCCTTTAAGAGTGCGCCGTTTTTTGCGGTATTACCTTCCGGCGCTGCCATATCCAGTTCCTTGAGCAGGGCTTCGATCTGCTCTCTG
>JASGGP010000230.1:0-8000 GCA_047604985.1 Lacrimispora sp. | reverse complement strand
CTGGATAAGGAAACCATGCGGGAATCCATTCAGGTCCGCTGCGCCATCGAAGGCTTCTGCATTCATCTGGCTGCGGGCTGTGAGGATGAAAAACGGTTCCAGAAGCTCTTAGATGATATGAAAGAGTCTCTGGTCCGGCAGAAAGCCGCCTTAAACGCCAAGAACTTTCCCGATTCCTTTACCCAGGAGGATCATCAGTTCCATCTGCTTCTGGTCCATTTCGCCCAGAACAGCGAATTCGATCATTTATTCCAGAGGCTGCTTTACATGATCCATCTGACCACTTCCAACGCCCTTACCGTAACCGGACGGGCTCAGGCCACCTATGAAGAGCATCAGTCCCTTTACCACTATTTAAAAAAGGGAGACAGGGACCAGGCTTATCAGGCTCTCATCTCACACCTGATGATGCCCCTTCATATGAACATTATTTAATGGAATCTTCCGTCAGACAGCTACCTTGATAACAACCTTCTTGACCTCGCAGGCTTCCCCTGCGAGGCAGCGGGGCTTATGGGCATCCTCCGGCGCCACCACAATTAGATCTCCTGCTTCCATAAGGACGGTGCCGCTGAGCTCAGGCTCTTCGTAAAGGAGAAGGTCGCTTTCAATTCTATGCTCTTTCAGCTTTAATCCCTCACGCTTGCACACGCCGAACTGTTCCCTTCCGGAAACCACATACTGAATATCAAAATATTTCTCATGGGTTTCAAATAACCCCTGATCCGCCGGAAATGTGGTGTATTCCTGCACATTGGCCACTACGGAATCGCCCAGAATCGGATAGCTTCCCACAGGAAGAGAAGCAAGATCCGTGTTTTTAAGCCACTCATAGGCAATGCGGAAATTCTCCTCCAGATAATCATACTTATTAACTACAGAAATATTTGAAAAAATCATGACTTCTCTCCTCTATGCTCTGCGTCAGGCAGAGCCTTTCCTTTTATCTGCTGGCAATTATCTGCTGGCAATGTCCTTTGTATCCAGATGACCCTTGGAAAGAGCAACACCTGCTCCCATATGCTTTCATCTACGGAAACGCCCTCTTTCATGCTCCGTTCTCTTGTGGAAAGAGTGCGCTCTCCCGGACAGGTGACAGGGCTTCCTTCCCTTTCCGGATGGCTGGCATCTGCTGCGGCTACCCGGCGGTTCAGCTTTTCCTGTGCCTCTTCCTTTGTTCCGAAGAGATAGGGATCAAAAGCGATGAAGATCTGGCAGCATCCGGTACAGCTTCCCATTTTTGCCTCGTCCATATCAAAGCCGCTGTTTCCATTGGCTATGAGGGCCGCCGCCATATCCAGGGCAATGGCCATGCCGCTGCCTTTCCAGTAGCCCGTAGGCAGGATCCGCATGCTCTCTTCAATGGCGCCCGGGTCATCGGTTAAATTTCCGTCCTTGTCAAAGCCGCCTGGGAAAGGAAGCTTCTTTCCTGCCAGACGGTAAACTCCCAGCTTTCCGTAAGCGTACTGGCTCATGGCCATATCCAGAACAATGGGGCCGTCCTCTCTGGGAATGGCAATGCAGAAAGGATTGTTCCCGACACCGGGCTTATCGCTTCCCCACAGGGGCATACAGCTTTCCGTATTGATCCAGCTGATTCCCATAAAGCCTGCTTCCGCCATGTGCCAGGCATAGGTGCCTCCCCGCATCCAATGAGTTGTATTTTTTAAGGCAACACAGCCAATTCCATGGTCCTTTGCAAGAGCCATGGCCCGTTCCGCACAAAACAGGGCATTGGTAATGCCTATGCCTAAATGTCCGTCATAGTTTTCAACAGCCCCCTTGGCTCCTACAATCTCCGGCTTTCCAGCGGGATCAACCCAGCCCTTCTGCACATATTCCGCAAAGCGGGGAACCCGGTTTAAGCCGTGGCTTTCCACCCCGTCCGCGCTGGACTGGGTGTGAATGGAAGCACACACCTCTGCCTGCTCCTCTGTAAGACCAATGTTTAAAAATACTTTTTTTACCGTTTCTTTCACCGTTTCATAAGGGATTCTTAAACTCATATCTTCTCCTTTTTCTCATTCATTTCATTTTTTTATAGAATTATAGAAGCCTCTGGATCAGATAGCCGGGGTGTCTTTCCGGCAAATTCCATCATTTCCTCATACAGTCCGCTGGCTTCCTCCGGGGAGTAACCATACACCAGAAACACGTTCATCAGATAAGGGGAATAATCAATCCCCATAAGCTCCTGGGCAAAGCCCATGGCCCCGATTTCGCTGAGGGCGATCACAATGGAATCGTTGTGAAGAAAGCCCAGCTTCCAAAGCCTCACCTTTTCCGTCTGGGTAAAGATTTCGCTCTTATGCCGTTCCTCCACGCAATGGAAAAGCTCATGGGACAGAAGGAGCCGGCCAATATCCAGCCCCTCTGTCAGCACCTTGGAAACCTCAGGCCTTTCAAGAAGCCTTTTCGCTTTTTTCAGCGCATCCATATAAATGCAGATCCTGTTGGGAACCCGGTACTCCGCAAAAAGCACCCGGTCCGTCTTCTCCGGAAATTCAGGATAGGAAACCTCCATTCCCATGGCCTTTGCAAGCGCTTTAGGGTCTTTTGTATGATACTGGCTGCAGACCTTACGGGCATATTCTCTTCCGCAGGCAAGGCTTTTCTCCATCCAGTCTTTTCTCTGTCCGTCCGTAAACTTCCCATTTAAGGGTTCCCTGGAAAACGCATAGCGGTACCATTCCAGGGGCTCGATTTCCGCAAGGTCCTCCAGCATCAGTTCAACAGGTCGCACATCGAAATGGGGGCGTTCATACTTAACCGCTCTCTGCTTGCCGAAAAGACCATCCGCAATGGGCTTCATAGCATTTCGAAAAGCTTCATTCGTCATAATCGGTTAAATCTCCTTATTGGAAGCAATTACCATGATTTCCTCATCCGGCTCCCGGTCTCCTAAGTCCAAATCCATCAGCAGGAATATCTGCTCTAAGTCCACCGCACTGTAGTCACAGACTCTGGGGCCCACGCATACGAAATAATCCGGACGCAGCACCGTATCGGTCTTAAACACGGCGAACTCTTTCCAGAGATTCTCCACCTCATCTGCGTAATCCTTAGCCTTGCATTTCACCACGCAGCCGTCGGAACACTGGACCTTGATAAAGCCTTTCTTATCCACAATGCGCAGAGGCGTCTTACCGTCCTTTTCTCCCTGGTAAACGTAAAACATGTCCGTCTTTTCCTTAAGCCTTGGGTTATTTACCTTGGGACCAAAGTCTTCCACCGCCAGCCTGCAGGCTTCCTCTTCGTCGCACTCCTTCAAAAGATCCGTGGTCTTTACCTCGGTGGAGCCTGTTGCAATAGCCGTTACCTTGCCCGTCTGGCTGTCGATCTCAATGTGGATCTCCACCGTATCCGGGGCAGCACCTGAGCTGACCGCCAGATCCTTGGCTTCCTTCTTGATCTCACGGATGTCCTCCTGGCTTGGATTGGGGATTACACGCTCTACCACGTCGCGGACCATGGCAAGGGCCACGCCGATGGAAGAAATAACTTCCGCATTTTCAGGGATGCTGTACTGTAAGCCCATTTTCTCCGCGCAGTAGGGCACTAAGGAAGCAGCGCCGCCGCCGCAGCCAACCAGTCTCATGCTGTCGTGGTCAAGCTGGTATTTTTCAGCCAGGGAAGTGATACATGCGTTTACCTTTTCAAAATCCTTGTCAAGAATCTGGGTCGCCAGATCCTCCACCGTAATGCCCAGCTTGTCTGCCACAGGCTGCATGGCCTTGCGGGCAGAAGCGGCATTGCCATGGGCAAAGTACTTCTCCTCAATCAGGCCAAGAACATTGGCGGCGCAGGTATTGGTAAAGCAGATTCTCTTTCCGTTTTTCAGGCGCAGGGTCACATAATCGGCCGGATCTCCCTGCTTCGGGCTTACCATTTCGATCTGCGGGTCTACAATCTCCTCTTCCGGAGTGAAGCAGGCGTATTCGCAGCCCGCAATATGGGCGGAACGGGGTCCTACGTCCACCACGGCTTTGTCGCTTACACGGACCATGGAGCCGCCTGCACAGCCCAGGATGCGGACATCCAGGGAGTTGATATAGGTGTCATGGCCTCCGATTCTCGCATAATCCACACCGGGACGGCCGTTTTTAATAACGCCGATATTGGTTGTGGTTCCGCCTACCTCAAAGTAAATAGCATTGGAAGCACGCAGATACATAAGAGAACCCATAACCGATGCCGCAGGGCCGGAAAGAGCCGTTAAAATCGGGCGCTTGCGCATCTCACTGATTTCCATAACGCCGCCGTCGCCTCTCATGATCATTAAAGGAACGGTAACGCCTGCAGAATTAACCGAAGATTCCGTTGCATTGGCTGTGCTCATCATCTTTGGAAGGATGGAAGCATTGATCGCCGCTGTGCGGGTTCGGCGGGTAAGTCCATAGAGTTTCGTAATATCTGAAGCCATTGTTACAGGCACATTTTTCTTCTTTGCACAGTCATGAATCATCTGTTCTTCTTCCATGCTGTCTACACCGAATGCCATGGAAGCCACGATAACCTGGGCGCCCTGGTCCAGAAGCTCGCCGATACTCTTATTGATCACATCCTCTGACAGCATTTTCTTCTTGATGAAGGTGTTGTACACCTTTATCATACGTCCGACTTTTTCATCCAGCACAATATTCTTTAAAGCCAGCTGGCGTTTGGCAAGAAAGCCTTCCAGGCCGCCGCCTGCCACTCCGGCCACTCCTACGGTTGCCACGTCTCCCTCGATAAATGCGTTGGTCGCCTGGGTGGTAGAATGGGCTACGAAAACCACATCCTCAGGCGCGATATTATTCTCGCGCATACAGTTCCTGAAGCTCTGCACTACGCCGGCAGCTACGCCGTCCTTGTCATCGTGGGTTGTTTTAACTTCATTCTTTCCGATAATTTCATGGGATTCGTTGTCTATGGCAACACATTTGGTATATGTGCCTCCAACGTCAATGCCCATGCGTACTGCTCTTTGTATACGCTCTGCCATTGCTATCCATTCCTTTCAATTTAACATTTAACATTAATATTTAAAACAAGTGACGATCATCCAGCCCGGACTTATCAGACGGGGAATGTTGAAAAGCGCCCGGACGCGCGGAATGCGCGGCCGGACATGGGGGATAAGTTCCATTGTTCTAGATAGTGTGTGAGATTTTTCATTTATTTATGACAGGAACCATGCGGCTCCAAGCCCGCCCAGTAAAATGAAAGCAGCCACATACTGCACCACGCCCGCAAGATAGGCATTGGGGATGGAAAGCTTTAAGAAGTCTTTTGACTCAACTTTCGTATAAGCAAGGCCCCAGGCAACCCAGGACTGGGTGATACAGCTTCCGATATTTACTGTAATGGTCGGAATAACAAAAACCGCATATAAGAACGGAATAGAGAAGGATGCAACGTTGGAAAGAACTCCAAGGGTCGCTGCTCCGCAGCCAACCAAGGTCATAGGCCCGCGGAAAAGTCCCATAAACAGAAGAACAGCAAATACGATACATACAACCAGCTCACTTCTTGGCATTACATTTCCTAAGATCACCTTAAAATAAGGAGAAGCATAGGTTGCTACCTGGTTAAACATAGGCAGGGTAAGAAGGAAGCCTACCAACGGAGCGGTATCCACTACGCCGTCATAGTACAGCTTGTTGACAAGCTGGCAGTTCTCTTTGAAGCTTCCGTGCATTCTTCCGCAGAGGAACAGAGCCAGAAAGCCTGCGATCACAAAGCCGCCGATAACGGAGAAATCAAGCCAGATCTTAAGCACTACAGGAACGATTGGAAGGATCAGGGTATAAAATGGAGCATTCTTCTGCTCTGCTGCGCCCCGTGTCTGGGCAGCCCAGGCATGAACGGTTTTGGAACGCTTTAAATAAACAGCGGACAACAGCGTGGTCGCAACCAGCATGATGAGCAGAGCCGCATAGCCCCAGTGAGATGCATACCAGCCCAGGGTGAAGTCCGGCATCTTGTCCGGAGTCATGTAGAATGCACGGTACTGTGCAAAGTTTACAGGATTTAAGTAGATACCCGCCGCAACAGCGCCCATGAAAGAGAACAGGGCAATTGGCTTCGGAATACCCAGGGACATAAGGATAGGAAGCACGATAACGCCGATGGCGATAACCGGGCCCGCACCTGTCATGGCAGTAAAGATTAAAGCTGTCACGATATTTAACAGGGCAACGGTAACGAAAGGCTTGTCTCCGCCCAGCTCCACTGTCTTACGGATCAGGGTGGAAGCAATTCCGGTATCCATAAGCACACGGCCGAACCATGCGCCCCAGCATACATTTACCAGAGTGGTTCCCCAGCCTTCAGGGGCAGACTGATAAATCTTATTTAAAGCGGAAATCAGGGTGTTGTCTTTGCCAAACTGCAGCACTGGATTGGCCTCCAGAAAGGCTTTACTTACAAAAAGTGTTCCTCCCAGGGGAAGAATGGTCCAAAGAAGCGTAATCAACAAGAACCCTATCATCAGGTTGTGACCCTTAATACAGTAATACGCCAGACCGAAGAACGAAATCAATAAAATTATACCAACTACATATTCCACAATATTACCTCCTACATCTCTTTTTAGTTCCCACACTCTGAAAATTGCCGTTTTCCCAAACGGCCCTCCTTCTAAAACAAAACCTGGAATCCCCAACTCCTTTCATCCTGTATGATAATAAATAATAAATATATTTCTATCCGGGCGGACCTTTAAGCCTGTCCGGAAAAGAACTGTGGATAAATTTCCCGAAGCGTTCCTGCATTCCACAGGACCGTGTTGAAATGGTTTACGCAGATCAGACATGCCGCATCGGCATCCCTTCTCCTTAAATTATCAAGGAGAAGCCGCCCCTCCACCTGAACGTGCTCCTGGCTGGTCAGGGAAGACATGTCGGTCTTATAGTTAAAGGTTGTATACTGAAGATAATTTAATCGGAGCAGATCACAGTCCAGAGTCCTGTATACCTCCCAGACATACTCCCTGCCGCAGAAAGTGGACAGCAGATAATGGAGACTCTGCTCTACTATGAGAAAATCAATAAGATTTCCCTTGCCTGCCTCAGACTTCTGGTCCTCCAGAACCGCTTCCAGCTGGCTGATCTGGTGCTTTGTCAGCCCCCGGCGGCAGATCTCCTCAATCATCGCCTGTTCCAACACAGTATAGGAAAATACGGCCTGCCTTATTCGCTCACTGTCAAGAAGCGTCACCTCGGTTCCCCGCTGGGGGTATACCACAATATATCCTTCCTCCACCAAGCGGGAAAGAGCATCCCGGACCATAGGCCGGCTGGCGTTCATCTGACTGGCTAACGTATTTTCACTGAGCTTCTCTCCCGGCAGGATATCCATATTCAATATCTGCCGCCGAAGCTGATTATAAATGTAGTTCCTTTGATCGACTTTCCCCATTTCCATTTCTGTTATCACTTTCTGCCTCCTTTAGAAAATAGTCGACATCATATTGCATACAAGTATCCCGCAAAATGTATATCAGTCCTTAGATACGGACATTCTATTGTTATTTCTTCGTTGCCTTTCTTGTAAAATATATCATATGTAATATTCAAAATCAACCATTTTATAAACATTTTTTCTATTATGTTCATTTTTTTATTTTAGTTTGTTGTCCTTTTTTACAAATACCAAGGGATTATTATAGATATTCTCAAGTTCAGGATTGCATACAAGTTAAAGAGATTCCGTGAAACTCATGGTCTAATTTGCCATATTACAGTCGTTTTGAGCAGAGGCTCCCAGATGAGCAAAAAAAGAAACCGGCAAATTTCTTCAGGGAAATTACCGGTTTTTCACCCAGCTTCATGCTGTATTATCAGGTCAAGCAGAAGTACGGGAGAATATGTCTGATTTGTGATATTATTTAATATTTCTTAGCCAAGCATCTCTGGTGACTGCATAATGAGCGACATCATGGAATTTACCTTTAATCTTAACTTCCTGCCTGCCGATTCCTTCAAACTGCATATTGCATTTTTTCATAACCTTTCCCG
>JASGGP010000229.1:0-8031 GCA_047604985.1 Lacrimispora sp. | reverse complement strand
CTGTTCTTCCTTTTGGGCTTTCCAGTCCAGCTTTATATCGGAGGTTTCCTCGGAAGTGTCCTCTCTCGTGGAAGGAGAAGCAGCGTATAAGCTTGTCATCAGTTCTTTCTTTTCCAGGTAGTAATCGTAATTGCCGATGTAATTTACCAGTGTCCGGCCCGTTAAGTCCAGGATTCTGGTAGCGGTTTTATTGATGAAATACCGGTCATGGGACACATAGAGGACAGTGCCTGTGTAATTGATCAGGGCATCTTCCAAAATCTCCTTTGAAGTGATATCCAAATGGTTGGTGGGCTCATCCAGAATGAGAAAATTCGCCTCTGAAAGCATCAGCTTTGCTAAGGATACCCGTCCCCGCTCGCCGCCGCTTAAATCCTTTACCCGCTTGAAAACGTCGTCTCCGGTGAAAAGAAAAGCGGCCAGAATGTTGCGGATCTGGGTGTTGTTCATGAAAGGATAGGTGTCCTGCAGCTCGTCAAAAAGGGTCTTTTCCATGTGCAGCACCTGGTGCTCCTGGTCATAATATCCGATATGTACCTTGGAGCCTAAGAGGATTTCCCCCTCATCCGGTCTTACAATATTATTTAAGATTTTCAATATGGTGGTTTTTCCGGTCCCGTTGCCGCCGATGATGGCGACCCGTTCCCCTCGCTTGATCTCAAAGCCTATATGTTCAAAAAGCAGGTTCTGGTCAAATGCCTTTTTTAAATCACGGACCGTCAAAACGTCGTTTCCGCTGATGATGTTGGGCTCCAGGCGGATTCGCATTTCGTCGTTGACCTCTGAAGGTCTGTCCAGCACTTCGATTTTATCCAGCATCTTTTCCCGGCTTTCCGCCCGCTTGATGGATTTCTCCCGGTTAAAGGACCTTAATTTTGCAATGACCTCTTCCTGGTGCTTGATTTCCTGCTGCTGGTTTAGGTAGGCTTTCATCTGGGCCTCCCGGATCATGGCCCGCTTTCCGCTGTAGTCCGTGTAATTTCCCTGATATACGTTCATGAGACCGTTGTCCAGCTCAATAATCTTTGTGACCACCCGGTCCAGAAAATACCGGTCATGGGCCACGATGATGACGCTCCCGTCGTAATTAATCAAATATCCTTCCAGCCAGGCGATGGAATCCATGTCTAAGTGATTGGTAGGCTCATCCAGCAGGATGATATCCGGCTTGGCCAGAAGAAGCCGGCCAAGGGAAACTCTTGTTTTCTGTCCTCCGGATAAGGCGGAGACTGGCTTATTAAATTCTTCTTCCGTAAAGCCCAGGCCCTTTAAGACACCTCTTACCTCGCTATGATAGGCATAGCCGTTTTGCAGCTCAAATTCATGATTTAAGCGGCTGTAGGAGGACAGCATGGAATCCAGCTCTTCCCCGGTAATGTGCTTCATATCCATTTCCAGCTTGCGGATCTTTGCCTCCATTTCAATGAGAGGGCGTTTGATTTCCAGAACCTCCTCGTAAATGGTCCTGTCTCCGGACAGATCCTGATGCTGGGCCAGATAGCCCATGGTCTTTCCCTTGGAAATGACCACCTCTCCGTCGTCGGCTGGCATTTCCCCCACAATGATTTTTAAGAGAGTGGATTTTCCTGCGCCGTTAATTCCGACGATAGCGGCTTTCTCATGATCTTCTATGTGAAAGGAAGCGTGCTTGATCACTTCGTTGCTTCCAAAGGCTTTACTTATGTTGCTGCATGACAGTATCATGTGCTGTTTTCCTCCTGAATAAATGTAAGACGACAGGACTAGTATAATATAGGTCTTTTCTTTTTTCAAGGACACAATCACAAAACCCGTTTGACATTATTTTGTCATGCAGTTATAATGATATTAGTTTAAATTCTAAGCTAAAGAAGGTGAAGATGTGGCAGATAAAGAGATTTCCAAAGCAGTTATTGCCAGGCTTCCGAGATATTACCGGTATCTGGGGGAGCTGATGGAAGATGGAGTGGAGCGGATTTCCTCCAATGAGTTAAGTGTGCGGATGAAGGTGACCGCTTCCCAGATCCGGCAGGATTTGAATAATTTCGGAGGCTTTGGCCAGCAGGGCTATGGCTATAATGTAAAATACCTATACACAGAGATAGCAAAGATCCTGGGCCTTGACCAGCAGCATGGTCTGGTCATCATCGGCGCCGGAAATTTAGGCCAGGCCATTGCTAATTATGCAAATTTTGAGAAACGAGGATTTTTAATTAAGGGAATGTTCGATATCAATCCCCGTCTGATCGGCCTTGTGGTCAGAGGCGTGGAGATACGGAGCATGGATGATCTGGAACAGTTTGTGAAAGATAATGATGTTCAGATTGCAGCCCTTACCATTCCAAAAACAAAAGCTCCGGAGCTTGCGGACCGCCTTGTGAAAGCAGGGATCAAAGCGATCTGGAATTTTGCCCATACGGATTTAATTGTGCCTGACGATGTGGTCGTGGAAAATGTCCATCTTTCCGAAAGTCTCATGCGCTTATCATACCGGATGTGCAGCATGCAGAATTCAGAAGTCTGCGAGAAGTAAGAAAAAGCAATTGGAAAAATATATGCCTGCCGGTAGGTGAAAGGGGAAATCTCTTCGCTGCCGGTAGTTTTTCTATCCGGGAAAGGAAGGCGGATGCAGGATGAGAAATCTGGTCACTGGAAAGCAGATGAAGGAAGTAGACCGCTACACCATAGAAGAGCTGGGAATCCCCTCTCTGGTGCTTATGGAAAGGGCTGCCCTGGCGGTTGCGGAAGAGGTTGTAAGGCAGGCCTGTAAGACAGATATCATATGGTCCCTGTGCGGAAGCGGCAACAACGGGGCCGATGGAATTGCAGCCGCCAGGATGCTGCATTTAAAGGGCTATGAGGTTACGGCAGTCCTGGCAGGGAAAAAAGACAAAGGCACTGCGGAATATTTAACCCAGATTTCCATAGCGGAAAAGACCGGCGTTAAGCTGGTGGAATTTTCCGATTTGATTCCGGGGAAATGCGATATTTTAATTGACGCTCTGTTCGGTGTGGGACTGGACCGGGAGATTTTAGGCCCTTACCGTAAGGTTTTAGAGACGGTGGTCCGCTGCCGTCCGGGGTTTACGGTGGCCGTGGACATTCCCTCAGGCATTCATTCTGATACCGGACAGGTCATGGGAGCTGCCCTTAAGGCGGATGTGACCGTCACCTTTGGCTGGGAAAAGCTTGGAACCATGCTGTATCCCGGAAAGGAATACAGCGGCAGGGTCCTGGTAGCTGATATCGGCTTTCCCAAAATCAGCCTGGAACAGGTAAAACAGAGTATTTCACTATGGAGCCGGGAGATGAGCCCTGGTGCCGGACCGCCCATCCTATTCCCATAAAGGAAGGTTTGGAAAGGTCCTGGTGGCAGCAGGCTCCAAGGGTATGAGCGGAGCGGCTTTCTTAAGCGCACTTGCCGCCTACCGGATGGGGGCGGGTCTTGTGAAGATTTTTACAGTAGAGGAGAACAGGGCCATCCTCCAGGCAGAGCTTCCGGAAGCCATTATTACCACCTACAGCACCGGGGAAGCGGCCGGAAAGACAGAGGAGTTTACAGAAGCCGTAAAGAAAGAGTGCGAATGGGCCAGCGTCATTGTTTTAGGTCCCGGGCTCGGACAGGAAGCTTATGTGAGAAATCTGGTGGAAGAGGTCCTTGTTAATGCCTATGTTCCCATCATACTGGATGCGGACGGGCTGGGAGCCGTGGCTTTCAATCCGGAGCTGACCGGTTATTTTACAGAGAACATCATTGTAACACCTCATATGGGGGAGATGGCAAGGCTTACGGGCAGTTCTCCCGATACCATCCGGAAGAATCTGATCCAGACAGCCAGGGAATATGCGGACCGGTTCGGCATTACCTGTGTATTAAAGGATGCGGTGACCATCGGCGCTTTAAAGAACCAGAAAACCTATGTCAATACCAGCGGCAACAGCGCCATGGCAAAGGCAGGCTCCGGAGATGTGCTGACAGGGATCATTGCCGGTCTTCTGGCCCAGGGGTTGGAGGAGTCGGAGGCGGCGGCCCTGGGCATATGGCTTCATGGCCGGGCAGGGGATATGGTGAGAGAAAAGCATGGGGCTTACAGCCTTCTTGCCAGGGAACTGGCGGAGGAAATACAGACAATCTGTCACGGTCAGACCATGCAGAAACATTGGTGAAAAATGTGTATTGTCTGCCAGAGGATAAACAGCAGGCGGACATTGACGATAATTTTAAAAGCAGGCGAGGAAGTAAAAGAAATGAAATCATATAGCAGAGTTTATGAAGCGGTGGATTTAGATGCAATCCGTCACAATGTGGAGGCCATGAAGGCCAATTTAAGGCCGGGAGCCGGGATGATTGGGGTTGTAAAGAGCGACGGTTACGGCCACGGCGCCGTTCCTGTGGCCTGGGCTATTGATCCTTATGTGTGGGGGTATGCGGTAGCCACTCTGGAGGAAGGTATAATCCTTAGAAAACACGGAATCAAAAAGCCTGTCCTGGTTCTGGGGGTTGTGCCTTATGACGGTTACCCCGACCTGCTGGAATATGACATCCGTCCCTCCCTGTTCCAGCTGAAAAGGGCGGAGCCCTTGTCAGAGATGGCGGTGAGGATGGGAAAGACGGCGGTTGTTCACTTAGCGGTGGATACGGGAATGAGCCGGATCGGATATCCGGTTACAGAGGAAGCGGCGGAGGAAGCGGCAAAGCTTTGCAGCCTTCCTGGCATTCAGGTGGAAGGGATGTTCACTCATTTTGCAAAGGCAGATGAAAAGGATAAGGCAGCCACTGATTTAGAGATTGAAAAATACCGCCGGTTTGTGGACATGCTTTCCGAAAGGGGGATTACCATTCCCTTGCTTCACTGCTCCAACAGCGCCGGAATCCTGGATTTACCCAGGGCTAATTTCCATCTGGTCCGGGCGGGCATTTCCATTTAAGGCCTTTATCCTTCCGACGAGGTGGACAGGGAAACGGTGAAGCTGAGGCCCGGAATGGAATTAAAAAGCTTTATTACTTATATTGATTCGGTCCCGGAACCTCCGTAAGCTATGGCGGAACCTTTACCGCAGACGTGAAATGACGGTGGCCACCATTCCTGTGGGCTACGGGGACGGCTATCCCAGAAATCTCTCAGGAAAAGGGGAGGTGCTAATCCGTGGAAAGCGGGCCAGGATTTTGGGCCGGGTCTGCATGGACCAGTTCATGGTAGATGTGTCTCACATACCCGGTGTGGAAGAGGATGAAGAAGTGACACTTGTGGGCAGGCAGGGGGAGGAGGAAATTACGGTAGAGGAGCTGGCAGACCTTGGCGGCGGCTTTCACTACGAAATTCTCTGTGACATCGGAAAGCGGGTCCCCAGAGTCTATCTGGAAAATGGCCAGGTAGTCGGAACAAAAGATTATTTTGATGATTGGTACGATGGCTTTCAAAAGGTCTGATAACATACTCCATGTCCGAATCATATGATAAAATATGCGGCGGAAGAACTTAAGTGAATACACGAGTCAAAGAAGGTCAATAATAGACATAAATAAATTGACGGAGTGTGAGAAATGTGATAATCAGACGTGGAGACATCTATTATGCCGATTTAAGGCCGGTAGTAGGTTCTGAGCAGGGCGGCATCCGCCCGGTCCTTATTATACAAAACGACATTGGGAACAAGCATAGCCCTACGGTGATCTGTGCGGCTATTACCTCAAGAATGAACAAGGCAAAGCTTCCCACCCATGTGGAGCTGGATACGAAAAAATGTGATATGATAAAGGACTCAGTCATTCTTCTGGAGCAGCTTCGCACCATCGACAAGCAGCGGCTGAAAGAAAAAATCTGCCATATCGACGAGGAGCTTCAGCAGGAAGTGGACTGTGCGTTAAGGGTGAGTCTGGAACTGGGTACATAGTTCACCATTGACGGAATGCTGATAAAATGGTATATTCTTAAATAGTTACGAGAAAAAATACGAATGAGAATGAATAAAAGGAGTAGATTTTTAGAATGGACGATGGCAATCCGCTTTTGCGCGTGATTATTTTTATTGCTTTTATCGTGCTGGACGCAGTATTTTATGGATTTGGAGCGGCAATTCAAAACGTGAACACAAATGAGCTGGAACACCAGCTGGAGAATGGGAGCAAACGGGCAGGGAAGCTGCTACATATTGTAAACAGGCCCACCAGGTTTGTAAATACCATCCAGATAACCAGCAACTTAATCGGTATGGTAACAGGGGCCTTTGTCCTGCAGCAGCTTGGTGCAGGGCTCAGCGCCGTTTTATCCGGAAGCAGCAGCTTCCCCAGTCACTGGCTGTCGGTTTTAAGCTTTTTTCTGGTGGCCTTAATACTCATTGTGCTTTTGATCAGCTTTGGCATTATTATTCCCAAACGCTGTGCGGCAATTGATCCTGAAAAATGGGGCTATGGCTTGCTGCCCCTTGTTACCTTTTTCATGATTCCTCTTTTGCCCTTTACCTGGCTGGCAAATATGGTGGCTTATTTCATTTTGAAGCTTCAGGGGATCGATATGGCGTCGGATAATGAAAGCGTTACGGAAGAAGACATCATGTCCATGGTAAACGAAGGCCATGAGCAGGGAGTTTTAGAGGCCAGAGAGGCGGAGATGATCACCAACATCTTCGAACTGAACGAAAAAGAAGCCGGGGACATTATGACCCACAGGAAAAACATGGTTTCTCTGGACGGAGAGACCACTCTTAAGGAAGCGGTGGATTTTATCCTGAAGGAAGGCTATAATTCCAGGTCTCCGGTTTATAAAAAGGATGACGACGACATTATAGGAATTCTTCATATGAAAGACGCCTTGATTGCCGCGGAAAACAGGCGGAATGCAGGACGCCGTTTAATGGAGATAGACGGACTCTTAAGGGAGGCTCACTTCATTCCGGAAACCAGGAACATCAATGCCCTGTTTAAGGAAATGCAGTCCCGGAAGATCCACATGGTCATTGTGGTGGATGAGTACGGGCAGACGGCCGGCATTGTGACCATGGAAGACATTCTGGAAGAGATTGTGGGCAACATTCTGGACGAATACGATGTGGATGAGGAATATATCATTTCATTGGAAGACGGGTCCTGGCAGATGAAAGGCTTAACTCCCCTGGATGAGGTGGAAAAGGCCCTGGACCTTGAGTTTGACGAGGAAGATTACGACTCCTATGATACCATAAACGGTCTGCTGATTTCCAGACTGGACCGGATTCCCCAGGAAGGGGAAAGGACAGAAGTGATCATATTGGGATACAGCTTCAAGATTCTTCAGGTGAAGAACAAGATCATCCAGTCCATCCAGGTACGGAAAATAGAGCCGGAAACTGACGGAACGGAAGACGGAGAGTTAAAAAAGACCGAGGCTTCCGAGAACGCCCTAAAAGAAGAAGCATAATATGTTACCCCTATACAGGATAATGAAATGTAAAAGTCCTGTATGGGGGTATTTTTATGCCTGGAAAAGGGCAGAAAAAGAAAGAAGATAAATTTGTTCATCAGTGTTTAGTTTAATGTATTTTGATTGACTTCCTGGGATTTTGATTGTAAAATGTTGTATGTCGATATTTGTCGAGAATCGTTATCGTTATTATTGTTATTTTTTATTGGAGAAAGCCGGGATATAAGGCTTTTATTTTAGCTTTGAAGAAATGGGTTATTAAAAATCTTATAGGAGGTGGAAATTTGAGTATTAAAAAATTATTTACAGCGTTATGATCTGCCTTGCACTGTTAAGTGTCATAAGCACGGGTTTGATGTTTTCATTTCTTAACAATAACCAAAGCAACGGCAAGATCGTAAATTACTGCGGGGTGGTCAGAGGAGCGACACAGCGTATCGTAAAGCTTCATCTGCTCAGCCAGCCGGTGGATGAATACGTTGCAACAGTAGAAAAAGTCATGGATGGACTGATTTCCGGAAGTGGGGAGCTTGGCCTGCCCGTACCGGAAGATGAAAAACTGGTGGCGCAGATGGAGGAAATCCGTACATACTGGAAGGAGCAGGTGCAGCCTTTGCTGGCCGATGATCCGGATCAGAAATTGCTGGAAAAC
>JASGGP010000228.1:0-8062 GCA_047604985.1 Lacrimispora sp. | reverse complement strand
CGATCCCCCGGAGGGTTTTTATCGTATAGGATGAACTTTCCTATACGATAAAAAAACACATAGACATCAATCCTGATCCTGATATCCATGTGCTTCCTATATAATTATGTATTCATACTTACGAATTCGAAAACTATTCTCCCTGATTCAGTCTGATATCCAGACAGACATTTCCCACAGACGTCATCACGCAGCAGGCCGTATGGAACGCATATTCCTCTCCGCTTTCCGGTTCCTTAAGAACCGGCGGAAGAATGTCGCATTTTAAATCCTCTCCTGCAAGCATGGTGAGAACATTTCCGCTGATGATATTGGCAATCTCCGATACCGCAGAGGTAACAAATTCATCCACTGCGTCAAACTCCATGCCGCTCATAATATTCACAATGCCCAGAGATGTCTCCCGGGGAAGCCGGTAGATCACCTCTCCCTTTAAGTCTCCGATAAAGCCGATGGAAACATCCAATTCCTCCTCACACTGGAAAGAATCGGCGGGATGGTCGGAAATTTCCGTCAAGTCGAGCATCAGCTGAAATACATTGCGTGTTGCTTCCAAAAAAGGGCCGTAAAGGTCAGTCATTCCCAGACACCCCCTTCGAAATCGCATAGGCAGCGATCCGCTGGTCCTCTGCTGCAACGTGGTTGATGAGCCATGCCATCAGCTTTCCCGCAAACTTCTGCATCAGCTGCTCATCATATCCGCTGCTCTCATATTCTTTCGTAACCTGAAGAACATAATTTACCATATCCGTATGGATCTTCTTATGCTCTTCTCTGCCCGGATAACCGATTTTCTCCTGGTACATTTCCTCATCCCGGAAATGCTCTACCACATAGGCATTCATAAATTCCAGAGTCTCATTTACCTTTTGAACCTTTTCTTCCCAGGAAGCCGAGGAACGCAACACCTGCATAAATGCCTCAACCCGCTGAAACAATTCCTTGTGCTGTTCATCAATCAACGGAACGCCCAGCTCATACTTATCTTTCCAAAGCATTGTAATCCTTTCCTTTCTGTAAGTCCCTTACCGGCGCTTTCCGGCTAACAGAACCTTTCTCATTGGTATTTAATTTTGTTCCTGCCAGTAATTATAACGCCATTTAAGAACATGTTCAAGTATTGGCAAAAAGAAACTTGCCTGCCGGTTTACTGCGCCCTTTTTTTCTCAAGCTCTATGAGAGCAGCAACCAGATCCCCGCATATCTGCCCCACGCTTTTGCCGTCGGTTTCAATGATTACATCCGCAGCCCTTTCGTAATAAGCAGCCCGCTTTTCCATAAGCTCATTTATGAATTCCACGTTCATGTTTCCATTTAAAATGGGGCGCTCATCGCTGTTTTTTACCCGGCCCAGAATGGTCTCCGGCCTTGCGGTAAGCAGCACGATGGGGCCGGCCTTTTTTAAATTCTTCACATTTTCCTCGCGAATCACTGCCCCGCCTCCGCAGGAAATAATGGTCTGACGGCGGTCCTGCAGGCTGATGATCGCATTGCTTTCGCAGTTTCGGAAGTATTCCTCCCCGTAAGCTGCAAAAATATCCTTAATGGCCATCTTCTGGTCTTCCACGATCATGGCGTCCACATCGGCTTCATCCATGGCCAGCATTTGCCTTAAATATCTGGTCACCGTGCTTTTTCCCGTTCCCATAAATCCAATGAGGACAATGTTATAATCAAAGAGGCATCTGCTCTGAACGCGCTTGCTTTCTTCAATGATCTGACGGAAAACTCCCGACAGCTCGTCGCTGTATTCGCAGCCGCCCATGGCTGTAAGCAGATCCTCATAAAGGAAATTCTCATCCTCCGGCTGAAAAACCGGGGCTCCTTTCTCCTTTTCCCTTTCGGTGAGCTCCGCCACGCACCCAAACCGCTTGAGCAAAAGATCCAGAATCTCCATATCGCAGCGATCCAGATCCTTTTTTATCTCATTCATTTCTCTCATAGATTTTCCCTGCCTTTGTCTCGTCTTTTTATGTCCATTGTATGTTTTTCATTATACATAGCCCCTGAGCATCTTGTAAAGCAGTATGTGATTTTACCGTCCCCCGCTTTGTCTCGCTTTCATGTATCCGATATACTCTTCTCCCCACTCTCCCAGCGCTTCCAGCACCCGTTCAAACTTCACGCCGATTTCACTTAGGGAATACTCTACCTTAGGCGGGATCTGGGAAAACTCCCTCCTTATCACCAGGCCTTCCTCTTCCAGAGCCCGAAGCTGTCTGGCTAAGGTCGTGTGGGTTAATTCCTCCGGCATTTTGCGCTGCAGCTCATTGAACCGCACCGGTCCCTCATGCAGCAGATACAGAATATAAATCGACCACTTTCCCGTAAGAACCTTTTGGGAAGTGACGTAAGGGCATATGCCGAACAGCTCCTTTTTTTCCATTGCAGAATCCTCCTTGATACCAGGTATCATAAAATATCGTAGTTTACAATTATAATCTATGCTATATAATAGTCTTGTAAAAAAATTATAGCATGGACCAGCGAAAGGAGCAACAACAATGAAAAAAGTATTGGATTATTTAAAAACCTGCGGCGCATTCTATCTGGCAACAACAGACGGTGACCAGCCCCGTGTCCGCCCCTTTGGAGCCGTATGTGAATTCGAGGGAAAGCTCTATATCACAACAAACAATCAGAAAAAAGTTTTCGCCCAGATGAAGAAGAATCCAAAAATTGAGATTTCCGCTATGGACAAGGGAACCTGGCTCAGACTGGAAGCAGAAGCCGTTCAGGATGACCGGAGAGAGGCAAAAGAGGCCATGCTGGAAGACAATAAGGCTTCCCTCAGCAAAATGTATTCCTTAGATGACGGGATTTTTGAAGTGCTTTATCTTAAAAATGCGACTGCTGCCATTTATTCTTTCACTGCGGAGCCGGAGATCATTAACTTCTAAGATGAATCATTAAGCGCGGCCGTACACAGCGGCAACCGTATGAACATGCAAGCATCTTCGCTTGGCTCGCCGCTCGCGCAAATAAAAAATAACGGTAGCCCCACCGGCTACCGCTATCACTGATAAAATATAAAAAATTCAAAAGTCTACTCCGACACCAGCCGCTTCTCCCCGGTAATTTCCTGAATGGGCCCGATATCCTGGGTCACTTCCAAAACCCCAAGATATTCTCCCTTATCACTTCTCACCGCATAATACCGGATGAGGATATATTTTCCCGCCATTTTAATCCAGAAATCTTCCTGATCCTTTTTACCGGTTTTGAAATCCTCAACAATCTGCTCCACAATATGGACGCTTGCCGGCGGATGGCAGTTGGATACATTCCTGCCGATAATGGCCTTTGTTCTGGGAAATGCCCGTTCTTTTCCTTCAGAAAAATATTTAACCACGTCATCCTTATTCACAAAGGTAATATCAAAAGGAAGCGTATTTAACATGGAAGTCAGTTCTTCCAACTTGAATTCTCCGGACGGCAGCTTTATAAGCCCGGCTTCCGCCTCCGGCTCCTGTTCCTTTGCTTTTTCTTCCCCTTTATTTCCAGCCGGATTCCACACCGGAACGTGATCAATTATAAATCCTATTTCCGGGCTTTCATCGGCGATTATTTTCCACTCTTCCTCTGTCAGCTGTTCCAGCAGCATGGGAGTCATGATATTTTCTTCCTTAAATATCATTTCCGAGATTTTTTCCAGTAATTTTTCAGTCTTCTGGATCAGAACTTCATTCTTTTCCTCTTTCTTCTCCAGGGCTTCGGCTACCTCTTTTACCTGGTTCCTTATTTCATCATCCACTCCCCACATGACCTTTGGAGGAGCTGTGATCCCGTATTTTTCCATGTAAGGGAACAGCAGGTTCTCTTTTTTCTGATAGTGAAGGGATAATTCCTTTAAGCTCCTTACCCCCTCTAAAAGCTTCTCAAAATCCTCCTGGTTCTCCATTTTTGTTAAGGACAAACAGGGGCGGATTTCATTTTCCATTCTGTGGGATATTTTCTTATTCTCCCGCACCAGCACATTCAGTGGATTACCCGGAATCAGGGTTGGGTCAGAGGGCTGATGAATTTCTTCGATAGAGCCTTTAAAAACTGAGGCATGGACGTCACAGAGCCTTTGCACTTCTTCCACCGGAAGCCCGTCCGCAATCAGGGCTGCTTCGGCTGCGGAGATTTCCGAGGCCGATACTCCCTCAAAGGCGTTTTCAAACTGCTGCTTTACTTCTTCCACTGTCTTTCCGTCATGAAGCTGTCTGATAATCTCTTTAATCGTATTTTGCCTCATCTCACGATTGTTAATGTATTCACTCATGAAATTCCTCCTTTTCAAATAAAAACTCCGCTTAAAACAGCAGCGCCCTTTCTGATCAGTGATTCCGTTCAGAAAGAGCGCTTTTATCAGCTATTCCACTGTAATTACCGCAACAGGACATCCATCCTGCGCTTCTACTGCTGTCTGCTCGGCACTCTCCGGAACAGTGTCAACATATGCCTCTGCCGGGCCGTCATCTCCCATTCGGAATACCTCCGGACAAATAGATGCACATAATCCGCATTCAATACAACCATCTCTGTCAACCGTCGCTTTCATACCATTAACTCCTTTCTTTTTATGGGTCTATGTTTCCCGTAATGCTTCTTTATCCATATACCTGTTTAGTATTGGTAATTTTCTTACAGGTTATCCTGGCATTTCTATAAATTTTTCTTTTCAGACAAAAGACCGCCTGCAACGCCGTCCTTTACAGCGCCACTGACGGCCTTTTAAAATTGCTTTTAAATATTATGCATTCATGAATAATTCAATATCATCTTCAACAGTGCCGATTCCAGCAATACCAAAGGTATCAACAAGAACATTGGCAACATTTGGAGATAAGAAGCCTGGTAATGTAGGCCCTAAATGGATATTCTTCACGCCTAAGTAAAGAAGGGCAAGAAGTACGATTACTGCTTTCTGCTCATACCATGCAATGTTATAAGTAATGGGAAGCTGATTGACATCATCAAGTCCGAACACTTCCTTTAATTTAAGAGCGATAACAGCCAGGGAATAGGAGTCATTACACTGACCTGCATCCAGAACTCTCGGGATGCCGCCGATGTCGCCCAGCTCAAGCTTGTTGTATCTGTATTTTGCACAGCCTGCGGTAAGGATAACAGTATCCTTTGGAAGCTGCTTTGCAAATTCTGTATAGTAATCTCTGGATTTCATTCTGCCGTCGCAGCCTGCCATAACAAAGAATCTCTTGATAGCGCCGGATTTCACAGCATCTACTACCTTATCGGCAAGAGCCATTACCTGGTTATGAGCAAAACCGCCTACAATGCTGCCTGTTTCAATTTCATCCGGTGACTGAAGCTCCTTTGCCATCTCAATGATTGCAGAGAAATCTTTCTTACCGTTTTCATCGGCAGTAATGTTAGGACATCCTGGGAAACCTGCTGCTCCTGTTGTGAAGATCCTGGTTGCAACCTCAGGAGTCTTTGGGGGAACGATGCAGTTAGTGGTAAAGAGGATTGGACCGTGGAAAGATTCAAACTCGCCAACCTGCATCCACCAGGAGTTACCGTAGTTTCCTACGAAATGATCGTATTTCTTAAATGCCGGATAATAGTGTGCCGGAAGCATTTCGCCATGGGTATAAACGTCTACGCCGGTTCCCTTGGTCTGCTCTAAAAGCTGTTCCATGTCTGTTAAGTCATGGCCGGAAATGAGGATTGCCGGGTTCTTTCTTACGCCGATATTTACAGAGGTGATTTCCGGATTTCCGTAGCGTGAGGTATTGGCCTCGTCCAGAAGCGCCATTGCCTTTACGCCGTATTCGCCGGTCTTTAAGGTCAGGGCAACCAGATCATCAGCGGAAAGGCTGTTGTCAAGAGTTGCTGCCAGTCCCTCATACATAAAGGAATAAATAGAAAGGTCTTCCTTTCCGATATTGAACGCATGCTCGGTGTAAGCTGCCATACCCTTGATACCATAGATAATAAGTTCTCTCAAGGAACGGACATCTTCATTTTCTGTGGAAAGTACTCCAACCTCGGAAGCCTTGGAAAGCATAGCCTCTCTGGAATCTACCGTAAATAACACTGCATCACAGTCTCCTGTATAGCCTGTGTCTTTTGCAAGCTGGTCTCTTAAGCCAAGTACCTTTACAATCTGTTTTTCAATTGCATCCGCATCAAAGTTGGCATTTGTGATGGTGATAAAGAGATTTGTCAATACCACATGGTTAACCTCACCCAGTTTGGCAACATCTGTTTTTGTTTTTACAACAATTTCAGATATCCCTTTGGTCGCATAAACGAGCAAATCCTGAAGCTTTGCAACCTCCTCATTCTTTCCGCAGACACCCTTGACGGTACAACCCGTGTTTTTTGCTGTCTCCTGACACTGATAGCAAAACATGCTCATATTCTATTACCTCCTTAGTGAATTTTATACATAGCGCCAAATTTCATATCAGGCGCCAGTGCTTCTCATCGACCCTAAGAGAGCCATAAGAAAGCTTTTCTTCTCCTAGATAATATCATCAGCCCGGGATTAATTCCATTGTAATTACAACGTAAATGAACTTTTTTACAAAATTTTCTTTTCTTTCTTACCTCCTTCCTTTCCCAGTCATATGGCTGATGGTGATTTTAAATACTCTTGCTCTGGCGCCTCCGCGCTGGATATAGGTTTTTCCCTCCTCAACGAAGTCCGGGGAATACTTAAGGACAATTTCCATAAGAGCCTGGTCTTTTTCCTCTCCCGTCAGCTCGGAAACCTCTCCGAATGCGATGACGCTTTCATAGTTGGTGCTGAATTTTTCCGGCAAAGTGCAGGTCTGTCCTACGACACAAAAAGATACCCTGCTGTCGGCCTCTATATTATCCAGCTTCTGCCCTTCCACCGCACAATGAAAGTAAATGGCATTATCCCTGTAAGCATAGCTTAAGGGCAGGCCGTAAGGCTGTCCGTCAGGACCGACCGTTGACAGGATCCCATAGGTGTTGTTCTTTAATATCTCTTCGCTCTCTTCCATGCCAAGTGCTCTTTCCTTTTTTCTCATTTCCCGAAACATGAACAGCCTCCTTCTTCTGCAAATACCGCACAAAATTGCTTTTATTTATTTTACGGAAACATACCGGTTTCCTTCCACATAAAACCTCCAAGGATAATCCTTGGCTTCCTCCGAATAATCAACGCCTACCCGTTTTGCCGACACAATGGAAAAATTCTCTCTTGGTCCCTCGGTCACATATAATTTATTTTCGCATAAGTCCTCTCCGTTTAAGGACTTATCAATGAGAAGCGCCCGGCAAAGCTTTCCCGGCCCATTGGTCATGCCGGTAAGCTGGCTTTTGCTCAACTGGGAAAGCTCCTTTTTATACCTGTTTTCAGCCATGAGCTCCAAGCCTTCCACCGGCTCCCCGGCCCTGATGAGAATGGCCTGTGGGACCCCTTCCTCTCTGGTAACGATGTTAAAGCAGTAATACATGCCGTAAATCATAAACACGTAGGAAAAGCCCGGCCCTCCGTACATGACCTCCACCCTGGGCGTTCTTCTCCCTCCATAGGAATGGGCCGCCTTATCTATAACGCCCATATATGCTTCTGCTTCCACGATTTTGGCGCTGATCCTTTTTCCGTTTACCTCGTGAACCAGTACCTTGCCCAAAAGCTCCTTTGCAACAACCAGTGAATCCCTGTCATAAAAATCTCTGCTTAATATTTTCATAAAATCACTTTCCGGCCGGATTATGAACGGAAAAACAGCTCTTTCACTTCATCTACCGGCATATCTTCTCCTGTATAGAGTTTTAACGCCGCGGCCCCCTGCCACAAAAGCATTCCCTGTCCGTCAATGCAGATGCAGCCGGCCTCTTTCGCCTCTTTTAACAGCCTTGTCTCCTTTGGATCGTATACAATATCCACCACCACAAGGCCCGGACGAAGCATGGAAACGTCCTTTATAACGCTTTCCTCTTCCATCGGCTTCATTCCCAGAATGGTGGCATTTGTAAAAATATCGCAGGAAACGATTTCTTCCCTCATTTTCTCCTGGTCTGTAATATCAAATACATTGACAATGCATTCCGGTTGTTCTTCCCTGATTTTTTC
>JASGGP010000227.1:0-8094 GCA_047604985.1 Lacrimispora sp. | reverse complement strand
AACACGCGGATCATCTCCACCTTTTGACCATTAATAAATATATCACCGTTTTCCTTTCTGTCTGCCCCAAAGATTACTCTGGCTGTCTCGGTTCTTCCTGCTCCCATCAGTCCGGAAAAACCAAGGATCTCGCCCTTGTGAAGTTCGAAGCTGACGTTCTTTACCAATTTTCCCGCATTTAAATGCTCCACCTTAAGGACAACCGGTGCCCCCTTCGGCACATTGCTCACTTGCTTTGGCGTCTCATAAATGACACGCCCAACCATCATATTGATGATATCATCCTTGGAGCAATCCTTAGTGACCAATGTTCCTACATAACTGCCGTCACGCATAACTGTCACCCGGTCTGTAATTACCTTGATTTCATCCATCCGGTGGGATATGTAGATAATTCCCAGACCTTTGGCCCTTAAATCCCGGATGATTTTAAACAGCTCCTCGATCTCAGCCTCTGTCAAAGCTGCTGAGGGCTCATCAAATGCAATCAGCTTCACTTCTCTGGAAATTGCCTTCGCGATTTCACACATCTGCTGTCTTCCTACGGTCAGGTTCCCCATGGTTTCCGCCGGATTAATATCTATGTTCAGTTTGTCGAACAGAATCCTGGCCTCTCTGTTCATCTGGGAATCATCAATCAACCCGCCCTTCATCATCTCCCGGCCAATGAAGATATTCTGCGCGACCGTAAGATGATTCATCATATTAAGTTCCTGATGCACAATGGCAATTCCTGCATCCTGGGCCTCCTTTGGAGTTGCGAACTCCATCTGTTTCCCTTCAAACTCGATCGTACCGGAATCCTTTGAATAAATACCGGTAAGTATTTTCATCAGTGTGGATTTTCCCGCACCATTTTCACCCATTAACGCGTGAACCTCGCCGCTTTTTACTTCCAGGTCCACATGGTCCAGTGCATGCACACCGGGAAACGATTTGTCAATCCCCGTCATTCTAAGCATCACGTCGTCCACATTTTCACCTTCCATCTCCTCTGATTATAAGGGCGAACCGTTTCGCTCTTTCTATTATTATTATATATTTTTCAAAAACTTTTCCTATAGAGGATCTTACAAAAAAAGAGGAATATTTTACTTTTCCGTAAAATATTCCTCTTTTTCTTTGCTGTGTATGAACTGGTGATTCTATTAAAACGGGAACAGCAGTTTCTGGTTTTCGTCCGTGTAAATATTATCTACCGTAATGATCTCTGTTTCAGAGTGAATGATCTTCTCTACTTTCTTTCCCCTTGCAATTTCTACGGCTTTTTGTATTCCCAGATATCCCATATTAAAGGGTTTTTGGACAATGAGGGTATCGATAATCCCTTCTTCCAGATACTGGATTCCCACGTCATTTCAAATCCAACAATATATATCTTATGTTTTAAATTCATTTCCCGCACGGCCCGGGCAACCCCCACTGTGGAATACAGGTTCAGACCGGCAATTAAGTTAATTTCCGGTTTTTCTTTCAAAAGCTGCTTTGTCTGTTCATAAGCCTGTTCATAGTCTGAATTGCTGTATAATACAGTTTCAATCCGATTTTCGTATTCACCAAGTCCTGCCCTGACTCCCTGTTCACGTTCAATGGCGGTGGAAGATGCTTTTACAAAGGACATAATGGCAATTTTTGTATCCTCTTTCACATAATCCCGCATTTTATTTCCCATCTGGTTCCCTGCATCTATGTTATCTGTGCCGACATAGCACTCTGCCAGATCCTCATCCAGCATGGAATCCAGCAGAACCAGTTTGATGCCGGCTTCCTTTATCTTCCTTGCGGAACCGGTCATCTCCGAATACCTGATGGGTGACAATGCGATCACATCAGGATTCAGCTTAATTGCTTCATCGATGTATTTTTCCTGTGTTATATAATCGTTTTCAATTTGAGGTGCAAAGATAACGATATCCGCCTGATATTCCTTGGCCGCACTTTTTGCGCCGGAAATCATGGACATCCAGAAGTCATTTGTTTCATCCATGACCTTAGGAATAAAAACAATCCTTACCTTTTTATTTTCTCTGAATTCCTCCAGCCGGAGCATGGATAAGACAAAACAGGCAGAAGCCAGCAGCAGCAACACTATAACAATTCCACTTTTATGCTTTTTCATCTGTCTCCTCCTTACATTCGGGCAGCAGGAAAGGGATTTCAATGGTAATGGTCGTCCCCATTTCCCTTTCGCTGTCCACCTGAATTCCATATTCCTCGCCGTAATAAAGCTTTAAGCGGTTCTGTATATTACCCAGCCCAACTCCATTGTGTTTACCGCCGGTTTTATTTTTGTTCTGGAAAAGATTCTGCAGAGTCTCTTTTTCCATCCCTATTCCATCATCCATCACTTTTAAGATAACTTTCTTTTCCAGACGATACCCTGTGATCCAAATATGGCCGCATCCTTCTTTATACTTAAGTCCATGATAAAGGGCATTCTCTACAAGAGGCTGCAAAACCAGTTTTATGATATGGCCTTCCAATATATCCGGATTCACCTGGATATCGAAGGTCACCTTATCCTGATAACGCATCTGCTGAATTAAGAGATAATTTTTTGTATATTCCAACTCCTGGCTGATGGTGACAAACACATCGGAATTACCAATGGCCTGCCGGAAAAATCGGGCCAATATAGAAGTCATTTTTATGGCCTGCTGTGAATCATCGGTTTCTATCATCCAGATAATAGAGTCCAGAGTATTATATAAAAAATGGGGATTGATCTGTGATTGCAGGGCTTTCAATTCACTTTTCCGCTTTTCCACCTGTTCCGCCATATTCTTCTTCATTAATTCATCAATATGTTCCGTCATCCGATTGAAAGACCGGTTTAAGCTGGCAATCTCATTATCACCTCCTGCATCAATGTATACCGGCTGAAATCTTCCCTCCTGCACTTTCTTCATACCGGCCTGAAGCTGCTTGATGGGTTTTGTTATGCTGTTGGACAGAAAGATGGCAATTACCCCCGCCAGCATAACCAGCGCCAGTGCCATGCCAATATACATAACTCTCATGGCCTGTTCTCTTTTTACCAGCTCAGAGGTATATACAACTCCCACAATGGTCCATCCGGTTTTTCCTGAGCGAAAGGTCGTATAAATTTTATTTTCCCCGTTCTCATCCTTGTAAGTAATTCCGGTGTTCTGATTCAGAACTTCTTTCAGCAATTCCTTTTTTACCCCGCTTAAGATCAGCTGCTGCTGGGGATGGTATACGATTTCCCCTTTTTGATCTACAATATATACGTACCCTTTATTCCCCAGATGAATTGATTCACATAGGTCATTGATAACATCATAATTTAAATCAAGAATGAATAGTCCTTCCACCTTTTTGTTCCGGGGATTCTGGATTCCCCTGCTGAGTGTCACCACCCATTTATAATCCCCTTTCACCAGGTTCTGGACATGGGAAGAGGAAATGACAATTTCACCTCCTGCCTCTTTTGCCTCCCTGTACCATTCTTTCTTTTCCAACTGTGCTCTGGTATTAATCTCCCTGTTTCCGTCGTTAATAAAGTACCTGCCATTGTTTCCGAGGATCGCAATATTGTAAATATCCTTCTTCACCTGAAGAATCGTCTGGAATTCTTCTTTCAGATGAGGCCAAACACCGGTTTCATCATCTCCAAACAGATATTCCCGCATGTCCCGGTTACTGACAACCACATGAGAGATGTTTTCCATATGATCCACATAATTTTCAATGCTTAAGTTTACCTGCTCAATCAACCGCCGGCTGTTCTCTTCGGAATTTTCCATCAAGTTCTCTTTGGTATATTTTATAGAAAAAAACATGAATGCAGTCACAATCAGCAGAACCAGACAGGAGAAATAAATGATCATGCTGGTACGAATGCTTTTAAACCTGATTTTACTAATCATTTTTTCCTTTCTGCCCGGCTACGGATTTTGCATATTCCCTTGGCGTAATCCCTACAGTCTTTTTAAAAAGGGAACTGAAATAATTGGAATCATTATACCCACAGCGTTCCGCAATCTCATAGGTTTTCATGTTTGTGTTTTTTAACAGTTCCTTAGCCACTTCCATCCTGGTTTTCGTCAGAGCTTCCACAAAGGTCATGCCAGTATAATTTTTAAAAGCAGAACTAAAATAGCTGACGCTGATCGCCAGCTTACTGCACACCTCCTGAAGGGAAAGACAGTATTCGGAATAATGCTCTGAGATATAATTAAGGGCCATTGCTGCCCGCTCTTCTCCATAGCTGCTGCGATTCCTATTCATCATGTCTGCAGCCGAATCAAAAAAATCTACCAGCTTTTCTTCCATTTCAGAGATATAACTGCAGCTGTAAAGACCAGAAAGAAGTTCCTGCCCTTTCAGGAAAAGCTCATCGTCTCCAATGTTCAGACGTTCCAAAGAATTCATCACCGACAAAATAAGGCTTTGACAGAAAATTACCACCTTGGTTCGCGAAAGCCATTTCTCGCCGCATTCGGCCCTAATTAAAGAGATTTCCCGACGAATCTCCTCCTTTAAATTACTCTGGACAGCAAGAACCAATCTCTTTTCCCTGTCATTTTTTTCAAATCCCCCATCTTGATGAAACCTGCATTTCTGGTATTGGTCCCATTCATATATATGGGATTCTTTTTCCAGATAAAGGTATTCCTTCATCTCTATGGCTTTTTCATAAGAAAGATTCAGGCCGTTTAAATTCATGACAGTGATCCCCATCAGACAGAACACTTCTATCCCCAATCTGTTGTTAATGTCCTGTACCATCATCTGGCATAAGCGGGCATTATCATTATCCTGACCGTCACTGCGGCTTCGCTTAATATAAACAATCATGGTTCCGTCATTTCCCTGAAAGGCCAAAATATCCTCCGGGTATTTGGTCCTGGTAAATTCTGTCATGTGCTCCAGCTCCATGCGGCTGACAGGTACTCTTGGATAGAAAATTGCAGCGCAGTAGCTGTCTCCGCGGAAATTGATTTTAAATTCTCTCAGCCTTTCTCCTATGGCCTCCTCCGGTATCTTTCCTTGCGCCAGCTGAAGCAGGAACTGGTTTTCAAGCAATGGAAAGCTGTCTTCGTACCGGGTACGCACCTGCTGATTATTCCTTTCATCCTCCAGAATATTATGGATCTCAATTAAGTTTTCCGTCAGCTCCGCCGATGTGACAGGCTTCAATATATAGGAATACACATGATATTCCAGCGCTTTTTTTGCATATTCAAATTCTTCATAGCCCGTAATAATTGCTACTTTGGTATTTTTGGCATTTTCATATACATACTTTGCAAGTTCCAACCCATCCACATACGGCATACAAATATCAGTTAGAATCAGGCTGACCGGTTCCCGTTCAATAAATGCCATTGCTTCCCTGCCGTTCTCACAGGTACCTGCCAATTCGTAGCCCAGTTCTTCCCATGGGATTTTCCTTGAAATCCGTTCCCGGATTAATATTTCATCATCCACCAGCAATACTTTATACATGTTTTTCCCCCGTCAAACAATCTTTCCGATGGAATCTCCCTCTGACAGCATGGTCTGCAGCATTTCCACCTGCGGTTTCCGGCAATTACCGTTCTTTAACCGTTCCATCATAATCTCGGCTGCCCTAACAGCAATTTGTTCCATGGGCTGCGAAATCATCCAAAGTTTAGGCTTCACCACTTGAGCCAGCATCATATTGTCAAACCCGATTACGGAAATTTCCTTTGGAAAAGAAATATTTTTTTCATTCATTGCAATTACGGCCCCAAGTGTAATCTCATAATTGCTTAAAAACACTGCTGTTGGCCGTTCTTTCATATTAATCAGTTTTTCCATGGCCTCATATCCGTGCCCCACAGTCAATTCTCCTTTCAGGATATGGGCTTCTGCTCCTGCCTCCTCCATGGTTTTACAAAAACCGTAAAGCCTCTTTCTGGCTGTATAATAATGCTCATCCCCACAGATCATTCCAATCCGCCGGTGTCCATAGGACAGCAGTTTTCCGCCGCCAGCCTTGATGCCGTTTCATTGTCAACAATCACACTGTCAAACTCCTGGTCTTCGAAAATCCGGTCAATCAGTACGATAGGGATTCCCCGTTCCTGGCAGGCTTTAAATAACCGGAATTCTCAGAAGTGGGAAAGGTAATGATTCCATCCACTTGCTTGCCCAGTAGAAACTGTATCTCTTCCGCCTCCAGTTCCGGATTGCCACGGCAGTCACAAAGAAACATCCCATATCCGTGCTGGCGGAGAATGTCTTCCATCTGGGATATAATGGTTCCTGCAAAAATATTTTTCAAATCATGGAGCAGGACTCCTACAATCCTGGTCTGCCTCGTTTTTAAGCCCCGGGCAACTTCATTGACTTCGTAATGGAGTTCCTCTATTGCCCTGCCGATTGATGTCCTGTTTTCCGGCAGAACATTGCCCCCATTTAAATATTTTGAAATTGTAGCCAATGACAGTCCTGTCAGCTTTTGAATGTCCCTTATTGTTGCGCCCATAGCTTTTATCTCCTAACCGCGAACCGTTTCGGTCCTTTCTTTTCATTATATAGAATCTGCGGCCAAAAAAATAGTATCAAAATTACCCTCTGGGCAGGATTTCTTTTAGGGAATATTATTCCCTTCATTTACAAAAAGAAAGAGAAGCTTCACGTTCCGGCAGCCCCTCTTCCCTTTCTCTATTTTACAATGTAGCCATCCTCATCCCACAGGTCATGCCAGTCCGCTGCTCCCTCCCACAGGAATACCTGCCCTTTTACCAAGCGGTTATTACGCTCCAGGGTTGCAATTATTTTCATCTCATCCTCTGTAAGAGGATCTTCCTTCATGGCTCTTAACGACATACTCATTTTCGTTAATGGAAATGGAATGGGAATCTGTCCTCTCTGTCTGGCCCACTTCAGTGCAAGGGCCGGATGGCATCCATGAGCCTCAGCAATTTACTTCATCTCAGGCTGCTGTAAGTCTGCAATATCTTCCGGACACATATCCCGTTCCGGGCGCTGGGGAGAACCAAGGGCATAAAACAACAGGCTGAATCTTATGTGCTACAAGATAATCAAACAGCTCCTGCTGCTGGAAGCAGGGATGCAGTTCCATTTCGCATGCAGCCGGCATAATCTTCATCAGCGGTAAAACTGCTTCCAGCTTCGGTATGGTCATATTGGAAATGCCAATGTTACGAATAAGTCCTTTTTCTAAAAGAGTCTCACACTGCCTGTAAGTGCGGATAAATTCCTCTGTGCTAAAGGGTCTGGAATCCGGATTACGGGAATCTACATCACAATGAGGGGCATGATAGTTTGGAAACGGCCAATGAATAAAGAATAAGTCCATATAGCCGCACTGCAAGTCCGCAATACTCTTCATACAGGATTCTTCTACCCGCTCATGCATATCATTCCACACCTTAGTCATGATAAACAGATCCTTTCTTTCCACTACGCCTTCCTCAAACGCATCCTGGAAAACCTTTCCGATCTGGTCCTCATTGCCGTAGCAGGCGGCACAGTCAAACAGCCGGTATCCGCAGCGGATTGCTCCTGCCACCGCAGAGGACACCTGTTCCGGGGTAAAACGGTCAGAACCAAATGTTCCCATTCCAACACAGGGAATTTGCTCTCCTGTATATAGTGTTACTTTCGGCACATCTGCCGGATTGATAAATTCACCCATTTGTTTATTCTCCTTTATTCTTTGTTATTTATTATTATAAAACTGTAATCGTATAGCTTAACTCTTCCAAAAGCCCCGGTTTTGCAAACATGACATTTCTTTTGTGCTCCAATACATCGTCTTCATCGCTGCAGGTAGAAAGGCCGGACCATGGTTCCATAGCTATGAAAGGCCCATGATTGACTGAGGACCATAGGATAAGATATGGAAACTGTGAAAATTCCAATTGGATTCCTTTCTGCTCCCGGCTGTGAACATACCGGATCTTCTTCGACTCCAAGCGGTCAAAGATAATTGCATCCTTTTCGAACAGATTATGGCTTAAGGGCAGCACAGAGCTGTTTTCCAGTATGGCTGCTCTTTTTCCCATGTCAATCAGCCCTGTCTCTGTCACCGGAGCCGGAACCGTACCGTTCTCCTCCTGTTCAAAGACGATCAGA
>JASGGP010000226.1:0-8100 GCA_047604985.1 Lacrimispora sp. | reverse complement strand
ACAATACAAAGCCGAGCTTAAAGGCATTTTACAATGCCGGTGTCTTAGAGCCTATGAACGCCTTAGCTAAAAATGCAGGCTATGATATCAAGGCAACCTTTGGCGATTATGTTCCTGAATTTGACGGAGATGTATATGGCCTTCCCGCTTTCTCAGATATCTGGATCACATTATACAATAAGCAGATCTTTGATGATGCAGGTGTTCCTTATCCAACCGCAGAAGGGTGGACATGGGAAAAATACAGGGAGACGGCCAAGAAGCTGACAGACAGCTCCAAGGGCATTTACGGTTCCCTGATGTTAGATTATGACTGCTATAATTACATGTATGCGCTTCAGAAAGGCTGGGAGCCCTATAAGGCGGACGGAACAGCTAACTTTGACGATCCGTTATTTAAAGACAGTCTGGAGTTTTTCTATGGCTTAGGAAATACAGACAAGATTCAGCCTTCGATTCTGGAATTTAAAGCTTCCAATACACCTTGGAACGCTTTTATGACAACAGGAAAATACGGTATGTTCATGTGCGGCGGCTGGGTGACCTCGATCTTAAATCAGTTTGATAAGTATCCCAGAGACTGGAAAGTCGGCCTGCTTCCCATGCCATACCCGGAGGGCAGCGATCCGTCTACTCTGACGGTGCCGGGCTGTTATGCAGTACCCGCTACAAGCAAGAACAAAGAGGCGGCATTTGCAGCCGCAGCCTGTATGGCTGAAAACCAGTACAGCCTGGGCATGGGCCGTGTACCTGCCAGAGTGGACTTAACGGATGAAGAAATCACGGAATATATCGAAAATTCTCTGGCTAAGCCATTTGATTTTGATCAGATCACAGTAGAAGATTTCAAGGCAGCATGGTTTGACAGCAGCCGCAAGGCGCTTTCCGAAAAAATAATCGGCTACGGTGATGCAGCCATCTCTCAGGCGATTATTGAAGAAGGCCAGCTTTACGGCCAGGGAGCTGAGGATATTGACACAGCAGTAACTAAGATCCAGGACAGAGCAAACAAGGCAATCGGAGAGGATAAGCAGTAATATAGTCTGACCTGACGGGACAGTCCATTTGGGTAACCGAAAGGGCTGTCCCCTTTTATAACATGAAAAAGAGGTGCGGTTATGAAACAGAAATCTTCCATTGCCCAAAGAAAAGAAAATATTACGGGCGCCATTTTTATTGCTCCCTATCTGGCAGGCTTTGCAATCTTCCAGGGAATGCCCTTTCTCATTGCCATGGTTCTTGGATTTACCAATGTCCGGTATATCAGTAAGCTGGGAGATGCAAAGTTTATCGGCTTCGGCAACTTTATCCGCATGTTTCAGGATATTGATACAATGAAAGCCCTGGGGCGTACAGGGCTTTACTCCCTGTTATATGTTCCGCTGATTATGGTATGCGGTTTTTTTATTGCCTATATGGTCAACAAGGGAATACATTTTAAGAACCTGGTGCGCTCCATGTTCTTCCTGCCTTATGTATCGAATATGGTTGCAGTTGCGGTTGTATTTAAACTGTTATTGGGTCCGGATGGCCCGTTGATCTATATTTTACAGAAAATCGGCTATGAAAATCCGCCTTATCTGCTCTATGGCCTTAAGACGGCTCTTCCTTCCGTCGTTTGTATTGCTGTGTGGAAAGGCATCGGCCTTAACTTCATAACCTACCTTGCGGCGCTCCAGAATGTTTCTGTGGATTTGCTGGAGGCAGCTCAGATTGACGGGGCGACCAAGTGGCAGAGAATTAAAAATATCATTATTCCCATGATTTCTCCCACCACGTTTTTCCTGCTGATCAGCTCCGTGATTACGTCTCTCCAGAACTTTACCACCATTCAGTCCTTGACAGGAGGCGGTCCCGGACAGGCGACAACGGTAATGTCCATTAACATCATCCGCACGGCATTCAGCAACTATCAGACAGGCTACGCCAGTGCCCAGGCTCTTGTGATGTTTGTCATTGTTCTTATGATAACTTTGGTTCAGTGGCAAGGGCAGAAAAAGTGGGTCAATTATTAAGGAGGAAGAACTATGGTTAAGAAAAACAAAGCAATATCGTGGATATGGACCATTGCCCTGATTGTTATTGGACTGGTCTGCATTTATCCCTTTTTATTCATGGTATCTTCATCCTTTAAAATTTCAGGAGATGTGCTTGCAAAGCCTCTTCAGCTGATACCTGACAAATTCATTTTATCCAACTATACAAGTCTGTTCGGTGATCCCTTCTATGATTTCGGCAAGTGGTATGTAAACACCATTGTGATGACAGGAACCACCATTCTTATTAAGGCTTTTGTAGTATCAATTACTGCCTATGCTTTTTCCAAGATCAATTTTAAAGGAAGAGACGGTATTTTCCTGATTCTTCTCACTTCCTTAATGATTCCTGGTGACATTATGCTGATTCCAAGGTATATTATTTTTAAACAGCTTCACATCCTGGATACCATGTGGTCCCTGGTGCTTCCGGCTACCTTTGACATCTATTTTGTATTTATGATGCGCCAGGCATTTATAGGAATTCCAGGAGAAATCAGCGAGGCCGCAAGGATTGACGGATGCAATCATTTTGCTATCTACTCCAAAATTATTCTGCCTCTTGCCAAGCCCTCCATTGTGACCATGATTCTATTTACGTTTGTATGGTCATGGAACGATTACATGGGGCCTTATATCTTCATTTCCAGCCTTGGAAAGCAGATGCTGTCCGTAGGTATCAAGCTGTTTACGGAAGGAACTGTAACGGACCCTGCTCTTCAGATGTCCTCTGCGACTATCGTTTCCCTGCCCGTACTGATTCTCTTCTTCTTTTCCCAGAGGTATTTTGTAGAGGGCGTAAGCTCCTCTGCAGTAAAAGGATAAAAAATAGAAAGGATAGGGAAATATGGTAAACAAAATAAGTTTATTGCCGGAAACAGGAACTTTTTACAAAGCCAACCTTCACTGTCACACTATTCATTCCGATGGAAAGCTGACGCCGGAAGAGGTAAAAAAAGCTTACATGGAGCAGGGATATTCTGTAGTGGCCTACACGGATCACCGCATATACCAATGGCACAAGGATTTAACAGACGAAAACTTTGTGGCGTTGGCAGCTTATGAAGTGGACATTAATGAACATTTCAAGGTGCCGGGGGATTTTTCCAGAGTGAAAACCTACCACATCAACCTCTACGATGCAAAGCCTGAGGAATTTCAGGAGGAAAAACAAAAAAGCATTCTTCCGGAACGCCGTTATGGAGATTACCACTACATCAACGGATATATTGACAGGATGAAGCAGTATGGCTTCTTTGCCTGCTACAACCATCCGTACTGGTCTTTGCAGAACTATGAGGATTATAAGAATTTACGGGGCTTCTGGGGAATGGAAATCTATAATTACGGCTGTGAACATGACGGATTATATGGATATCATCCCCAGAGCTATGACGAGATGCTGCGCCTGGGGAACCGGCTTTTCTGTGTGTCTGCCGATGATAACCACAACAGCTTTCCCTTTGGGGATCCCCTCTGTGATTCCTTTGGGGGATTTACCATGATAAAGGCGGAGGAGCTTACCTACGAAGCCATCACAGACGGACTTTTAAAGGGAAATTTCTATAGCTCCATGGGACCGGAGATCAGGGAATTGTATGTGGAGGATGGGGTTCTTCACGTAAAGACAAGTCCGGTGGAAAAAATCTATGTGCTTATGGAAAGCCGCAACGCCTACAAAAAGCTGGCAAAACCAGGGGAAACGATTACAGAAGCCCATTTCCCATTAAAGGGAGATGAAACCTACATCCGGGTAACCTGCCAGGATGGAAGAGGTCTTCATGCCGATTCCAACGCTTATGCCTTAAATGGCACGGTTCCGGTTCTTCGGGCTTATAATATGAGCCACATATAAATTCTGATTTTGAGGAGATTTCACAATGAGCGATAATTATGGACGTGTAACAATTCCTACGGATGTGGATATGATTAAGGAAACAAAGGAAATCGCAAAGCGATGGGGCGCTGACGCGTTCCGGGACTGTGACGGAACCAATATGCCTGATGAATTAAAGACAATGCCTGTAAAAATCTATTCTACTTATTATACAACCAGAAAAGACAATGCCTGGGCAAAGGCCAATCCGGAAGAGGTACAGCAGGTATATTTAATGACCGAGTTCTATACAGCCATGAAAGAGGGCGAACTGCGGATCCCGCTGATGAAGCACCTTTACGACCAGCAGTTAAAGCCCAATACGATGGACGATATCAAACGCTGGTGGGAAGTAATCGACCGTACCGCAGGAAAGCCATTGGAACCGGAATGCTGGGAATATAGGGAAGATACTCTGGAAGTGATCATTTTAAATCCGGAACGCTTTCACGATTATACCGTCAGCTTTCTGGCCTTTATTATATGGGACCCGGTACATATGTATAATTTCATCACAAACAGCTGGGAAAATGTAGAGCACCAGATTACCTTTGACGTAAGACAGCCCAAAACCCAGAAGCACGTGATCCAGAAGCTAAAGACCTGGATGAGAGAAAATCCAGAGACAGATGTGGTCCGTTTTACCACGTTCTTTCACCAGTTTACTCTGGTATTCAATGAATATGCAAAGGAAAAGTTTGTGGACTGGTTTGGCTACAGCGCCAGTGTCAGCCCTTATATCCTGGAGCAGTTTGAACAGGAGGCTGGCTATAAATTCCGGCCGGAATTTATTATTGACCAGGGCTACCACAACAATACCAACCGTGTCCCGTCCAGGGAATTTAAGGATTTCCAGAAATTCCAGCAGAGAGAAGTGGCAAAGCTGATGAAGGTTCTGGTGGATATTTGCCATGAGAACGGCAAGGAAGCCATGATGTTCTTAGGGGACCATTGGATCGGGACAGAGCCTTTCGGCGAATATTTTAAAGAGGTTGGATTAGATGCGGTGGTTGGTTCTGTAGGAAACGGAACCACGCTTCGTTTGATTTCCGATATTCCCGGTGTCAAGTATACGGAAGGCAGATTTCTGCCCTATTTCTTCCCTGATGTATTTCATGAGGGAGGCGATCCGGTTAAGGAGGCAAAGGTAAACTGGGTTACTGCAAGACGTGCGATTCTCCGGAAGCCCATTGACCGCATTGGCTACGGCGGGTATTTAAAGCTGGCTCTTCAGTTTCCTGACTTTATCCGGTATATAGAAGAAATCTGTGATGAATTCCGCCTCCTTTATGAAAATGTAGGCGGCCAGACGCCTTATAATCACTTTACCGTAGGCATTTTAAACAGCTGGGGAAAAGTCCGTTCCTGGGGAACCCATATGGTGGCTCACGCCATTGATTATAAACAGACCTATTCCTATGCAGGTGTGCTGGAGGCTTTAAGCGGCATGCCCTTTGATGTGAAGTTCATCAGCTTTGATGACGTAATCGAAAATCCGGATGTTCTTAAGGAATGCCGTGTGGTAATTAATGCAGGGGATGCTTATACCGGCCCAAGCGGCGGAGCTTACTGGTTAAATCCCGTGATTTCCTGTGCCGTGAAAAAGTTCGTGGCAGAAGGAGGCGGCTTTATCGGAACAGGAGAGCCGACAGCATGCCAGCATGAGGGCAGATATTTTACCTTAGCCGGCGTTCTGGGAGTGGATAAGGAAGTGGGCTTCAGCCTTTCTACGGATAAGTATAACTGGAAAACCCATGACCATTTTATAACAGAGGACAGTGAGGAAGAGATTGACTTCGGGGAAGGAATGAAGAATATTTATGCTCTTCCGGATGGGGTTGTGATAAAAACAGACGGACAGGACGTGCAGATGGCTGTCCATGAATTCGGCAAGGGAAGAAGCGTGTATATCAGCGGTATTCCTTACTCCTTTGAAAACTCCAGGCTTCTTTACCGCAGTATTTTCTGGGCAGCAGGAAAAGAACAGGAAATGAAGAAATGGTACAGCGATAATTACAATGCAGAAGTAAACTATTATCCTGCTACAGGCAAATACTGTGTGGTGAACAATACATATGAGTCCCAGGAGACAGTGATTTACGACGGAGCCGGATCTGCCAGAGCGATGAGCCTGAAGCCTAATGATATTCTTTGGTTTGAGGCATAGTCTGACGGCCGCGGTTCCATTGCTTATATGGCTCCGCTTATATGGCTCCGTGCCATCCGCTTTTCCTGTTTTCAAAGAACGGATATTTCTGTTTGCAATGAATATTTATGCATCCTTTGATCATGCTTCGGGGAATGGTGTACTTAAATATAATGCCTGTGCTGACGAAATACTGCCTGAAAGTAACATGATTAAAATATGGCAGAATGCTTAAACTTTTACCAAACGGTATTGCTTAATGCTATTTAGTATCGTATAATTACATCTTGTTACGGGTTAGTGATAAAGAATCTTCAAAAACGATTTCTTATTATTTATTAAAGAAAAAGTGGAGAATTCAATATATATACCGGTATTTCGTTACTATTTGAGCCGGAATGGCTTGCATTATGTAAACTACACAAACAGAGGTTTAGAGATGAGAAAACTTGCTTTAAATGATGAGGTTTTGCTGACAATAGACAAACCCGCCCGATACATCGGGGGAGAAGTAAATTCGGTAAATAAGAACCCCAAAGAAGTTGATGTGCGGTTCGCCATGTGCTTCCCCGATGTTTATGAAATCGGAATGTCCCATTTGGGAATGCAGATTTTATATGATATGTTTAACCGCAGGGAGGATGTGTACTGCGAGCGCATCTATTCCCCATGGACGGATTTGGACCGGATCATGAGGGAGCAGAATATCCCCCTGTTTGCTTTGGAGTCCCAGGACCCCATAAAGGAATTTGATTTTATCGGAATTACGCTGCAGTATGAAATGTGTTATACAAATATCCTGCAGATTCTGGATTTGGGCCAGATCCCGCTTCATTCCGCAGACCGGACGGAAAGAGACCCCATCATCATCGGCGGGGGACCCTGCGCTTACAATCCGGAGCCCCTTGCGGAATTCTTTGACATGTTCTATATCGGCGAAGGAGAAACCGTCTATTTCGAGCTGCTGGACCGTTACAAGGAAAATAAGAAAAAGGGCGGAAGCCGTAAGGATTTCCTTGAAATGGCCGCGGAAATCGAAGGCATCTACATCCCTGCCTTTTACGATGTGACCTATAAGGTAGACGGTACCATGGAAAGCATGAGGTCCAATAATCCCCATGCAAAGGACAAAATAACAAAGCAGCTGGTGACCAGCCTGGATGACGCCTATTACATTGAAAAGCCTGTGGTCCCCTTTATTAAGGCTACCCAGGACCGTGTTGTTTTAGAGATCCAGAGGGGCTGTATCCGGGGCTGCCGTTTCTGTCAGGCAGGCAATGTATACCGGCCTTTAAGGGAGCACAGCCTGGAATATCTGAAGGATTATGCCTATAAGCTTTTAAAAAGCACGGGACATGAGGAAATTTCTTTAAGCTCCTTAAGCTCCAGCGATTACAGCCAGTTGGAGGGACTTGTAAATTTCCTTATTGATGAATTTAAGGGAAAAGGGGTCAACATATCTCTGCCTTCCCTGAGAATTGATGCTTTCTCCCTGGATGTTATGAGCAAGGTTCAGGATATCCGTAAAAGCAGCTTGACCTTTGCCCCGGAGGCCGATTCCCAGAGACTTCGTGACGTTATTAACAAAGGTCTGACAGAGGAAAATATCTTAAAGGGTGCAGAAGAAGCTTTCCGGGGCGGCTGGAACCGGGTAAAGCTTTACTTTATGCTGGGCCTGCCCACGGAAACCGTTGAGGATATGGAGGGCATTGCGGAGCTGTCGGAAAAGGTGGCGGAGATCTATTACGAGATTCCCAAGGACCAGAGAAACGGTAAAGTCCAGATCGTTGCAAGCTCTTCTTTCTTCGTTCCCAAGCCATTTACTCCATTCCAGTGGGCAAAGATGTGTACGAAAGAAGAATTTTTAGAGCGCGCCTATATTGTTAAGGACAAGTTCCGCAAAATGCTGAACCAGAAAAGCTTAAAATACAATTACCATGAAGCCGATTTAACCGTTCTTGAAGGTGTTCTGGCCCGGGGCGACAGAAAGGTATCCGCCCTCATTGAAGAGGTCTATAAAAACGGGGCTATATACGATGCCT
>JASGGP010000225.1:0-8111 GCA_047604985.1 Lacrimispora sp. | reverse complement strand
TTCCAGAATCCGGACAACCAGATCATCGGAAATATTGTGGAAGAGGATGTGGGATTCGGACCTGAGAATCTGGGGATTCCCACAGAGGATATATGGAAACGGGTAGATGAAAGTCTGGAAAGCGTGGGAATGGCCGCTTACCGCTTAAAGTCTCCCAATAGGCTCTCCGGAGGCCAGAAGCAGAGGGTTGCCATAGCGGGCGTTATGGCCATGCGGCCTCAGTGCATCGTCTTAGACGAGCCGACGGCCATGCTGGACCCTAACGGGCGGAAAGAGGTGGTGAGGACTGTCCGTGAGTTAAACAGGAAGGAAGGCATTACCGTGATCCTCATTACCCACTACATGGAGGAGGTCACAGATGCGGACCGGGTTATTGTCATGGATGAGGGCAAAGTGGTCATGGATGGAACTCCCAAGGAAATATTTTCTAAGGTGGAGGAGCTGAAATCCTACCGGCTGGATGTACCTCAGGTGACGGAACTGGCTTATGAGCTGCAAAAAGGCGGCGTGGACTTACCCAATGGCATACTGACCCTGCAGGAACTGATGGAGCAGCTGCTTCCCATATTTGCAGAGCGTTTTCCCGGAGAGGTGACGCTGGGAGAGGCAGTGCCGGGAAGTGTCTCATTCTCCAATGAGGCGGCAAAACGTGTTGTGCCGGAGAATGGAACGCCGGAAAGCCCAGCTCCGGAGAATGGAGTGAGTGATGGCAATTAAAGCAGAGCATTTAAATTATATTTACGGACAGGGTACGGCCTTTGAGCAGCACGCTTTAAAGGATGTGAATCTGGAAATCGGAGATGGGGAATTTGTAGGTTTAATCGGCCATACAGGTTCCGGCAAGTCTACCCTGATCCAGCATTTAAACGGCTTAATCAGGGCCACGGACGGCGTCATCTATTATAATGGAAAAAACATTTATGAGGAAAAATATAATATGAGGGCCTTACGGAACCACGTAGGCCTTGTATTTCAATATCCGGAGCATCAGCTGTTTGAAGTCGATGTGTTTAAGGATGTCTGCTTTGGGCCTAAGAATCAGGGCCTTTCAAAGGAAGACGTGGAGGAGAGGGCCAGACAGGCCCTGACCATGGTAGGGCTTGACGAAAGCTTTTACAAGCAGTCTCCCTTTGAGCTTTCCGGCGGACAGAAGCGGCGGGTGGCTATTGCAGGCGTCCTGGCCATGATGCCGGATGTGCTGATTTTAGACGAGCCAACCGCAGGCCTGGACCCTAAGGGACGGGATGAGATCCTGGACCAGATTGACCGGCTTCACCGGGAGAAGAACATGACCATTATCCTGGTTTCCCACAGCATGGAGGACATTGCCCGGTATGTGGACAGGATTCTTGTCATGAACCATGGGGAAAAGGTATTTGACGGTACGCCCAAGGAAGTGTTCAGACACTACAAGGAGCTGGAAGCCATGGGCCTGGCGGCTCCCCAGATCACCTATGTGGTTCACACCCTGCGGGACCATGGGGTTCCCATTGATGACGATATCACAACGGTGGAGGAAGCAAGAGACGGAATTTTAAGGCTTCTGGGAAAAAACGGCGGAGAGAAAGGGTAAACCTGCTTATGCCCAGGGAGCGTGGGCGGGAAAGAGGAAAATATGCTGAAAGATATTACTTTGGGACAGTATTACCCGGTGGATTCAGTGCTTCACCGGCTGGACCCGCGGACAAAGCTGTTTGGGACAATGGTTTTTATCATATCCCTTTTTATTGCAAATGACATATGGGCCTATCTGGTCGCCACACTGTTTCTGGCCCTGGCGATCCGGCTGGGCCATGTTCCCTTTAAATTCATGGTGCGGGGATTGAAGGCCATTATATTCCTGCTTTTAATCAGTGTCAGCTTTAACCTGTTTCTGACTCCGGGAGAGGCGCTTTTCCAGCTGGGCTTTTTGAAAATGACGAAAGAGGGCGTAAGAGTGGCCTGCTTCATGGGAGTAAGGCTTATTTATCTGGTTGTGGGGTCCTCTATCATGACCCTTACCACAACGCCCAACCAGCTGACCGATGGGCTGGAAAAGAGTCTTGGCGTCTTAAAAAAAGTGGGAGTGCCTGTTCATGAGGTGTCCATGATGATGTCCATTGCCCTGCGGTTCATCCCTATTCTGGTGGAAGAAACCGATAAGATTATGAAAGCCCAGATGGCAAGGGGAGCCGATTTTGAAACTGGAAACTTAATCCAGAAAGCAAAAAACATGATCCCTCTTCTGGTCCCCTTATTCATTTCCGCTTTCCGCCGCGCCACGGATCTTGCCATGGCAATGGAAGCCAGATGCTACCGGGGCGGCGAGGGCAGAACGAAAATGAAGCCGCTTAAATACGGAAGACGGGACGGAATCACCTATGGGGTATACTTGGTATATTTAGCAATTATTATCTTTTTACGGGTAATGAAGTAAAGAGCTGAGGGGACCCATGAAAAAGGGGAAAGATGGGCAGGAAAGAGGAGAGTATGAAACGGGTAAAATTGATTGTGGCCTATGACGGCACCAATTACTGCGGCTGGCAGATCCAGAGCAACGGCGTCACCATTGAGGAGGTCCTCAATAAGACCCTGACCGGCTTATTGAAAGAGCCCATAGCGGTAATCGGAGCCAGCAGAACCGATTCCGGGGTCCATTCAGAGGGAAATGTGGCGGTTTTTAATACGGAAAACCGAATGCCCGCCGATAAAATCTGTTTTGCCTTAAACCAGAGGCTGCCGGAGGACATCCGGGTTCTGGAATCTCAGGAGGTACCCTTAGATTACCATCCGAGAAAACAGAACTGCATCAAGACCTATGAATATAAAATCGTAAACCGGAAAATCGAGGTTCCCACCATGAGGCTTTACAGCCATTTCTGCTATTATCTCCTGGATGTGGATAAAATGCGGGAAGGAGCGGTTTATCTGGTGGGAGAGCACGATTTTAAAAGCTTCTGTTCCGCCCGGGGACAGGCCGAGGAAACCGTGCGCACCATTTACAGCCTGGATGTCATTAAGAGTGGGGATTTAATCACCATTCGCATTAGTGGGAGCGGCTTCCTTTATAATATGGTAAGAATCATTGCAGGCACCCTGATGAAGGTGGGAACGGGAGTTTATCCCCCGTCTCATGTGGAAGAGATTTTAGATGCCAGGGACAGAAGGGCGGCAGGCCCGAAAGCGGCGGCCAAGGGACTTACTCTGGTAAGCCTTGAGTATGAAACAGAACTTGAGAAACAGATTCAGGGAGAGAATAAGGAGTGGAAGTACACCCTGTTCCAGGATGAGATTGTTTCCCAGGGAAAGGCCAGGCTTTTGATCCAACGGTGCAGGCCGGAAGACTTTGAAAGGCTCCTCATCCGGGTGGTTCATCAGGCGGTGCGGAACGGGGCCATCAGGGTTTATGTAAAGGATGAGGAAAGGGACGGAAGAATTATTCCGGGAAAATCCTACGGTTTTTATGTTTTTCAGGCTGCCGGTGAAAGTGATGGCTGGTATGTGACAGAAAAATGAGCCGAAAACCTTGATTTTATGGGAAAAATAGTTGACACAAGGATCAGGATGTAATATAATGTATAACTGTGACGTTAGACGAAAATGTTCAGCCAATGCCCCGGAGTGAGCATTTTGTAATACAGTTATGCTTAATAACACCACAATTTACAGGAGGTTGTCCAATGAAGACTTTTATGGCTAGTCCAGCAACAATTGAAAGAAAATGGTACGTAGTTGACGCTACAGGATATACATTAGGACGTTTGGCATCAGAAGTAGCTAAAGTATTAAGAGGTAAGAATAAACCGATCTACACCCCGCATATGGATTGCGGCGATTATGTAATCGTTGTAAATGCAGACAAGATTACTGTAACCGGCAAGAAGCTGGATCAGAAGATCTATTACAGCCACTCTGACTATGTTGGCGGTATGAAAGAAACAACTTTAAGAGACATGCTGGCAAAGAAGCCTGAAAAGGTTATTGAATTAGCAGTTAAGGGTATGCTTCCAAAGGGACCTTTGGGAAGAAGCATGATAACAAAACTTCACGTATATGCAGGTGCAGAACATAGCCACGCTGCACAGAAACCAGAAGTTTTAGAAATCAAATTTTAATCAGAGGCGCTGAAAGGAGGAAGTTATCATGGCTAACGCAAAATTTTACGGAACAGGTAGAAGAAAAAAATCTATCGCTAGAGTATATTTAGTACCAGGTACAGGCAAGATCACCATCAATAAGAGAGACATTGACCAGTACTTAGGTCTTGAAACATTAAAGCTTGTTGTTCGTCAGCCGCTTGTTGCTACAGAAACCGTTGATAAGTTTGACATCTTAGTTAACGTTCACGGCGGTGGATTCACAGGACAGGCCGGTGCAATCAGACACGGTATTTCAAGAGCTCTGCTTCAGGCAGATGCGGACTATCGTCCGGTTCTTAAGAAAGCAGGTTTCTTAACAAGAGATCCAAGAATGAAAGAAAGAAAGAAGTACGGCTTAAAGTCAGCCCGTCGTGCTCCACAGTTTTCAAAGAGATAATCATTACTGCGACGCAGGACGTCTCAGAACAACTCAATACAATTCAGAACCTCTCAGGATATTTCTCTTGGGAGGTTTTTTGCATCATTTATAATTGATGAAGCATGAATACATATTTTGAAGAAAATAGTAGTAGTTAAACATTGACAAATAAGAATTCAAAATATATAATTATTAGAAATTTATATAATAAAGGCATTGAAGAGAAGAGTAAACTATTTGCGCTTTTACAGAGACCTCAAGATGGTGAAAATGAGGAAAGTTATAAAATGGTTGAATATGGCCTCTGAGCTGCGTACCGAAACATATTGTTTAGGCTACGACGGGTGCACCCGTTACAGTGATAGACTATCGATGAATCATTTCTCGTCCGTAGTTGATAAGACCTGTATCGTGAGGTATAGGTGAATTTAGGGTGGTAACACGAAGCTTCGCTCTCGTCCCTGAAAAAGAAATTTTTCAGAGAGGAGGGCTTTTTTATTTGCTTTTTAAAATTTAGATTTGTTATCACAATAAAAAAGAAATGAGGAATGTTATATGAGAAACATTTTAGTTGGTGGTGCATGGCCATATGCAAATGGCTCATTGCACCTAGGTCACATAGCTGGGTTATTGCCAGGAGATGTAATTGCTCGGTATCATAGAGCAATAGGAGATAAAGTATATTATGTATCAGGTAGTGACTGTCATGGAACTCCTGTAGCGATACGTGCAAAGAACGAAAATAAATCACCGCAAGAAGTGAGCGATTATTATCATGAAGAATTTAGAGATTGTTTTGAACGATTAGGATTTAGTTATGATGTCTATACAAAAACGTCTTCTGAAGAGCATAAGAATTTTGTGAGACAGTTTCATGAAAAACTTTATAAGAGTAATTATGTTTATGAAAAAGAAGCTCCACAGGCATATTGTGATTGTTGTAATAATTTTCTGGCGGATAGGTTTGTGACTGGAAAATGTCCGAAATGTGGGAATGATACAAGAGGGGATCAATGTGACTTTTGTGGAACAGTATTAGAACCAGAAGGATTAGTAGATCCAGTTTGTGCTATTTGTGGCAATAGAATTTCGTTTAAAAATGCAACTCATCTGTATATTGCTATTTCAAAAATGGCGGATCAATTAAAAGCGTTAGTTAATAACAATCCGAATTGGAGAAAAAATGCAATATCATTTACAAACCGCTATATAAATGAAGGCTTAAAAGACAGGGCACTTACGCGTGATTTGGATTGGGGAATAGATGTTCCAAAAGAAGGATTTGAGGATAAGAAAATTTATATCTGGGCAGAAAATGTTCTGGGATATTTATCTGCCAGTCAAATTGCGGCAGAACAAAATGGTGAGGATTATAAAAAAATTTGGGGAGTAAATGCGAAACATTATTATGTTCATGGAAAAGATAATATTCCTTTTCATACTATTATTTTACCAGCATTGCTTATTGCCAATGGAAATGGATGGCATTTGCCAGATGAGATTATATCAAATGAATATTTGACCTTGGAAGGCAGAAAAATATCCACAAGTCAGAATTATGCAATTTGGGTAAAGGATATTATAAATAGATATAATGCGGATTCTATTAGATATTACTTGTTGGCAAATGGACCCGAAAAAAAGGATGCAGATTTTTCATGGCGAGAGTATGTGAATAGCCATAATGGTGAGTTGCTTGGTGCATATGGTAACTTTATCAATAGAACACTTGCTTTTATCAATAGATATATGAATGGAATTATTCCGGCTGGGAATTTGAATTCAGAAGTTGAGGTGAAAATTGATCAGTTATTTTGTGAAACAGGAGAAAAAGTAGAGGCAGGTAATCTAAGGGATGCCATTGATGGAATATTTGAATTTGTACGATATGCAAATAAATTCTTTGACATTGAGCAGCCTTGGATTACAAGAGTTACAGATGTTGAGGCTTGTGATAACACACTTTTTAATTGTGTTCAAATTATAGCTAATTTAGCAATATTGTTACATCCATTTTTGCCATTTTCATCTGAAAAGGTTTGTAGGTGGCTAAAAATAAGTAATGTATGGGAAAAGCAATATGTATTGACCGGTTATCAATTACCAGAAATAGAAATATTATTTGAAAGAATTGATAAAAAAATAATTGAAGAGGAAAAAGCTAAATTGGAAAAGCAGGAGGAAGTATAAGATGAATCATTTAGGTACAAAGACTCTTGAAACAGAGCGACTAGTATTAAGACCATTTAAAGAAACTGATGTTGAAGATATGTATCAGAATTGGGCAAGTAATAGTAATGTTACCAAATATTTAACGTGGCCGACGCACACTTCTAAGGATATAACAAAATCTGTTGTGGATTTATGGGTAAGTAAAAACGAAGACATGAAAAATTACCAATGGTGCGTTGAGTGGAGAGAAAATCAGCAAGCTATTGGTAGCTTCGGAATCGTTCATATGGAAGAGGAAATCAATTCAGTAGAGATTGGATATTGCATTGGAGAAGAATATTGGAATAGAGGAATTACCAGTGAAGCTTTTAAAGAAGTTATCAAATTTCTATTTGAAAAAGTTGAGTGTAATAGAATCTTTGCACGGCATGATGTATGCAATCCAAATTCGGGGAAGGTTATGAAAAAATCGGGGCTTTTATATGAAGGAACGTTATTAGAAGCAGGTAAAAACAATACAGGCATATGTGATGTGGCTATATATGGAATTACCAAGACGATATACATTAGATAAATATGATTATTAAAAGACTTACATCTCTCTTCTAGTGCAGATGTAAAAAGAATTATATTTTGTGAAACGCCCTGGCACGTAATAAAACGTCGTGGGTGTGAAACGTATGTGCAACAATGATTACTACAAACTCAGTGTTTTCGGGCTTTTCAAGTTCTTAAACGGTTGACAAAGAGATAAGCAGTTATCGCAGATAACGAAAAATTACCAAAGAGGTAATATATTTTATCTCACAATGTAGAAAATTCAACGGCTTGTTTATACTGCTCCTTACAAGCTGCTTACAAGAAATCAACCACAAATCAACCACATTACATTATGTACCGGGGTATTTTGCTCCTATCAGATGGTATTTTGTTCACGTCCACTGCCGCCTGCATGTCCCCAAATAACTTTGAAAAGCTGTTCCAAAATATAAAACCGATTTACCTATTGACAAAGTAGGTATAAAGTGATATTATGCTAACAACAAGCCAGAACAACGAAGCTTTTTAGAAAGAGGCAGAGACAATGACTGTTTACAATACAACCATTACAAATGAAAACAGATGTTGTTGCTGTATGTTTTTACTCCGGGCAAATTATATGACCAGGCGTTATGACATACACTGTTTTGCGCCTTTTGAAGATGCTTTTTAAAAAGTGTCACTACGTCATCTGCCCGGAGCCATATCGTCTTCGGGTTTTTTTGCATTTAAACCCAACTGCCGGGAGCGGCTTTTTGCAGTAAAACAAAATATTCGGGGGGAATCTATATGGCACAGGAAAAGAAAAGTGAAAGGCCCGTACAGCCGATTTCACCGGCGCAGCTAATGCAGATTCAGGAGCTGGCAGAGACCATCCGGTATGGTTCCATTGCTCTGGTCTT
>JASGGP010000224.1:0-8132 GCA_047604985.1 Lacrimispora sp. | reverse complement strand
AATGGTATTATTATCATGCACTCTTATCTCTTCTATCAATTCCTCAACAAGGTTATCATCCAGCTTATCGATAAAACAATAGGATTTGATGTTTTGGAGAAAAGACTGTTCAGCCTCGTGGCGGTCCTGCAGGATACGCAGTTCCTCTTGAAGCAGTTTCAGCTTTTCCGCCTGCTCCTCACGTTTTGATGTGCAGACGGTATTTTCATTCATAAAAACAGCTTTATCAATCTGCTTTGTAAAATAGGACTGGAACAATTCCTTTTGTCTCTGCTCCCAACGCATAATTGCCGCTTTGCAGCGCTTAATCTCATCCGCCTTTGCCTTTCGTTCTGATTCCATTCCCAAATACTTGACTTCCAGTATTTTCTCTCCATGGACAGCAAATTCGGCCTGCTTTCGAACAGAAGTTAAAACAGCATCCCTGACATCTTCAGCATATATTTTCGTGAGCCCGCAGGAGAATGTTTTTGTGAACCTGTGGGTATCGCAGTAATAATAGGATTTTTTACCTCTCACCAGTGTCAGGCGGCGGTTGCACACCGCACAATACATTTTTTTATCCAGTGAAGATTTGAGGTTCTTTCTCCCCGCCCTTCTTGTTCCCATTAAGCCCTGGGCTTGCTCAAACATCTGAGGGGAGATAATTTCCTCATGCATACCGTCTGCAGTAACCCACTGGCTTTTTGGCACCCTGGCCGTTTTTTTCGAGCCAACTGCCACGCACCTGGTTTTGCCGTAGACCACTCTGCCGACATACCGTTCATCTTTTAGTATGCTGCAAACTGTCCTGTCCGTCCAGAAGTTATTTTCATTGCGGGCGTGGTTCAACCAGCTTTGGGAACTGCCTGACCGCTCCTTGTAAAGCATAGGGGTCAGTACCAGACGGTCATTAAGGTCACGGGCAATCTGGCTTTGGATTTTTCCTTCAACAAATGAATGAAATATCCATTTCACAACGTCTGCAGCTTCCTTGTCGATTGCCAGCCTTTTGGGATTCTCAGCGGATTTGACATATCCGTAAGGCGCGTAAGAGTTTATGTACTTTCCCTCCTGGGCTAAACGGTGTTTTGCCGACTTGACCTTTATGGATAAGTCTTTGCTGTAAAGGCTTGCGAACATGGTCTTAAAAATCGTGACCATGCTGCCTACGCAGGCAGGGTCATTGGAGTCATAGCCGTCGTTCACAGCTATAAAACGCACCCCCAGAAAGGGAAACAGCTGTTCTAAATATTTCCCCACATCAATGTAGCTGCGTCCAAACCGGGACAGGTCCTTGACAATCAGGCAATGGGCCTTTCTCTGCCTGATCAGTTCCAGTGCCTCGCTGATTCCGGGGCGGTCAAAATTTGTACCAGAATAGCCGTCATCTAGCAGCTCCATAACCTGACAGCATTTCAGCTCCTCACGGCTGGTTATAAACTCCCGTATTAAAAGGCGCTGGTTGGAAATACTGTTCGATTCCTGCTTAACCTTTGATCCTGTATTTCTATCCTCGTCAGAAATGCGCATATATGCAATAATAGTATATTCGTTATCCACAGGCACTCACCGCCCGTTTCTCCAAGGCCTTATAAACCGCCATAAATTCGTCACGGTATTTTAAGGCAACAGTAATCTCCCTGCCATGTGTAACTGTTATTTTATCCACCAGAGCCAGGACCATTTCACGGGTCAGGACGGAGTGCTCTCCATAATCCTCAAATACCGTCATCTCCTTGCTTTCAGGAAGTTCTTCATCAGAAAGTGTGCTGATCTGCTGTTTCAGCTTTTCCGCTTCCTTGTCATAGGATTCCCACAGAGAGAGGTATTCGCTTTCGCTGATGATACCTTCATAATAGCTTTCAAACAAGTCTTTTTTATATTTCAGGACTTGGGAAAGGCTCTGATTCAGACAGGTTTTTTTATCCTCACATTTTTGCCCATGGCCATGAAACTCCGGCCGGCCGGCCACGGCTGAAAGCAATTGGGGTAGATCGGAAGCATAAGAAATCTGTGTCTGCAATACCATAAAAACTGCCTGCAGCACATCCTTTTCCTGTATGCCGGTAAAGGGGCATCGGTTTGGAAAGGCGGTGTGGTTAGGACAGCCAAAGCTGTACCAGACATGGTATTTTGGCTCCTTTTGTTTGTTGATCCGCACATGTTTGCACCGGGTCAAGGCCGTACCGCACTCCCCACAGCAGATCAGCCCTTTCAGAATATTTTCTGTTTCAGGAGCCTGTTCAAATTTTCCCTGCTTCCCTTTGTAGGCTTCGGCGGTTTCAAGGGTGATTTTCTGGACCTTATGGAACAGCGCATTGTCAATAATGGCCTCATGCGTATTTTTTACAACCGTCCATTCTTCCCTGGGAAGTGTTTTTTTTCTCTGCCCTGCAAACAGTGATTCCCGTACCCGCCCCTGGACCATATGACCTAAATAGACCTGGTTTTCCAGCATAATCTTAATTGTCCGGACTCTCCACCGCGAAGCAGAATACCGCTTATCTTTCAATATGCCTTTTTCATACCGGTAACGGCTCGGGGATGGAATCTCCAGCTCTGTCAGCCTGCGGACAATGCCCGCCAAACTGATGCCCTGGGACCGCCACAGAAAAATATTCTGTACAACGGGCGCCGTATCAGGGTCCACAATAATTGCCGTCCTGTTTTCCGGGTCTTTCTGATATCCGTATGCCCCATAGGTACCGAGAAACTCACCATTTTTCTGCTTGGCAATAAGGGCAGAGCCTGTTTTTTGGGAGATATCCTTTACATAGATGTGATTAATTAAGTTTTTCAGCGGAATGATGTAGCCATCCTTGCCGGATTCTGGGGAAAGGGTATCAAAATGGTCGGTGACGGCAACAAACCGGACACCCAAAAAGGGAAATACCCGCTCAAGATAATTGCCTGTTTCAATATAGTTTCTGCCGAAACGGGATAAGTCCTTGACTACCACGCAATCCGCAGAACCATTTTTTAAATCCTTCAAAAGTTTCTCAAAGCCTGGGCGTTCAAAGCTTACCCCGGTCTCTCCATTGTCGCAGTACAGAGCGTGAAGCTCCATATCCGGCTGGCTTTTAATGTAGTCCATTACCAGTGCCCTTTGATTTTCAATGCTGTCCGGGGTGCCTTTCCCGCTGTCCTCCACCGAAAGGCGCACATAAGCATCAACCCGGTAAGTTCTTTGCGTTATGGCCTGCTCCGCCATGACAGCCGGAGAATTCTTTTTCCGTGACTTTCTTGCCATCTTACACCTCCTTCTTTCCAGAAGCGGCGGGAAGGGCAGAAAGGAGTTTCTCATATTCGCTTTGACAGCGTAAAGTGATTTCAATGGTATCCTTATTGTAAATCAGGATACGGTCTATAAGCTCCAGCACAATCGCCCGGTTCAGTTCTGTAATGCTGCGGTGCTTCTTAAAATTTTCAATCCAGATTCCGTACTCATCCGTGCCGGATAAAACAGCCTTTACCTGGGCCCGGAGCATCTCGGCCTGAGCGCCCAAGTCTTTTTCCTGCAGCGCATAATCTGCATAAAATAATTCATAATCTGCCTTTGAAACGGTTTGCTCCACATAGGCTTCGTATAAGCCCTTTTTGAAGCGGCGGCATTGCCCGATCTCCGCCTGCTTCCGTTCAAGCTGGCGTGTTAAGCTCTGCACGCGGATTTTGGAAAATGCCACATTATCCACGAATTCCATAATACGGTTCATATCCAGCGTTTCCTCCATACGTTTTTTCACTGCCGTAAATACTGCCTCCGTCAATGCTTCCTCGCGGATTCCATGGAACGCACATGTTTTATTCTTTTTATTGCCCCCGCATACATAATAAACATATTTCCTTTTCCCTGAAGGAACGGTTTTCCGGATGATGCTGCACCCGCAGCTGCCGCAAAACAGAATACCGCTGAGTAAATATACGTGCTCCTCATCCGGAGCGGTGCGCGTGTCCATTTCCAGAGACCTCTGAACATTGTCAAAGGTTTCTGTGCTGATAATCGGCTCATGGCATTCCTGTATGACAGCCCATTCCTCCCGGGGCTTGATTCTTTTCTTTGGCACTTTATGATTGGGAGTGCCCTCACGTCCCTGTATGAGCGTTCCGGTATAGATGGGATTTTTCAATATTCTGAGGATGGCCGTTGCCGACCATTTGGCCTTAGCACCTGTCTTAAAGCCTGTCACATAATTTTCCCCCTGGATACGCTTGTATTCCAATGGGGAGGGAATCCCCAGGGCATTCAAACGCTTTGCAATGGCTTCGGCACTCATGCCCGACAGCTTCCGTCTGAATATCTCGCGGACATAATCCGCTGCGGCTTCGTCAATGACCAGCTTGTTTTTGTTTTCTTCGGACTTTTTGTAACCGTAAGAGGCAAAAGCACCGACAAACTGTCCCCTGCTCCGCTTCACTGCAAACTGGCTTCGGATTTTTATAGATATATCTCTGCAATAAGCATCGTTTACAAGGTTCTTGAAAGGAATGAGAATATTATCCGAAACTGTTTTGGGATTAATGGTATCAATCCCGTCGTTAACCGCGATAAAGCGAACCCCAAGCAGGGGGAAAAGATTCTCAATATAGTTTCCGGCCTCAATGTGGTTGCGGCCGAAGCGGGATAAGTCCTTGACAATCACACAGTCAACAGATCCATCCCTTATATCATCCATAAGGGCATTAAAAGCGGGACGGTCAAAGCTGACGCCGCTGAAGCCGTCATCGCATCTCTCTCCGCAAAGCCTGATATCCGCCTTGCCCTCTATAAAATCACAAATTAAATCCCTCTGATTCACAATGCTGTTGCTTTCCTCCAGGGGATTTTCCTTATCTGCATCCTCTTTGGAAAGACGCAGGTATGCCTTGGCTTTCCATATTTTCGTTTCCATACCATCTGCTCCTAATTGTTTTTCAATCGGCAAAGCGCCACCCCCAGGCAGACATTTTAACGCTTTGCCCGTATCTCAAACTAACGATTTAAAATGATTCATCAGGCGTTCTTCCAATGTTATATCTTCCTCTATGTAGTTTAATTTCACAACCAGCTTACCGCATTTGTAGCAGTAGGGATTGCCGATCTGCCGGAGAAAGCTTTCCATTCTTTCGGCCTTTGGCAGATCAGGGTCGATTCTCACATCATTGATGTCTTTAAGGGCAGAACGGTCAATTGTCAAAGGATCAACTGCCTGCATTTCTTTCAGCATGGATAAGGTCAGTTCCAATCGTATTTCCCATCCCTCTTTTTCCTGTTAATTATCTATATGAAAACTGCCGATTGTCCTATTCAAAGCGGCCTTTGTTCTCCTTTATTGGCAACAGAAAAAACCGTCACATTTATGCGGCGGCCAGAGGTCTGTGGTATGATTATTGATAAATCGTGTATTTCGCAAAACTTTGATCATGGAAACTAATGAATCTCAAAATAATTCCCCAATTGCTGCTTGCATTTCTTTTTGATCTGGGCTATGTCCTTTGAAAAATCATCTACGGTGTGATAAACATTTTCCTTATTTGAAATCCCGGCGACGGACAAGCTTGCAATGGGGAAATTTTCGGTTACGCCGTTTCTGTTTTTAGAAACGATATAACCATTCTTCACATCCTCATCACGATACAGTGAAGTAACCTGTAATGCAAACTCGTCTATTACTGATTTGCAATAGACCTCCCCTTGGTGATAATCACAAATGACAATGAAATCATCACCGCCGATATGACCGATAAATTCATCTCTGACAGCACAGCTCTTTAAAATACCGGCTAAAAGCGTAAGCATCATATCCCCGTTTTGAAAGCCGTAAGCATCGTTGTAGGCCTTAAAATTATCAATATCGTAATAGATGATGCAATAGGGAAGACTTCCGCAGACACGATTCACGATTTCTTTTTCAATCAAAAGGTTTCCCGGCAGACCTGTCAGGGGATTTGAGTGGGCAGCAACGTCAACTTCAATCTTGGTACTGGTATCAAGCAAATCTTTTACCGTTACAATTCCGATATATTTTCCCTCCTGCTCCACCACTATAGGATTATACAGCTCTTCAAAAGTCCTCTGCATTGCAAGCCTGGACACCTGGTCTACAGGAATATTGTAATTCACCTTTAAAAAGCTGGTATTGATAACCTGGCGGATGATCTTTCGGGAATTGAGGGCAAACCCATATCTGCCTCCAAGCAGTTCGTTTAAGGTTGTTCTCGTCATGAACCCTACGGCCAAATTTTTTTCTACAACGGTAAATTCAGTAATTGTGGGATTTAAATGCAGTGTTTCATAGACAGTCTCGACTTTTTCATCGGGTGAAAAAATGCAGCCGGGCTTTGCTAAATGTCCTATGATGGGATAAACGGAACTTGCTATGTTTTTAATATACTTTTTCGTACAGTACATCTTAATCATTTCACTTTTTTCCGGAGCAATGTCCGTAAATGATTTTTGAGGAATTCCCAGAAAATACCCCTGTCCAAGATCAATATTCAGCTTAATGAGCGTTTCCAGTTCTTCTTCTGTTTCAATCCCTTCAGCGATTAGCTGGATGCCTGCGCTTTTCCCAAAGTCTACCAGGGCTTTGCATAATAATTGCTTTGTTTTATCCTTGTCAATGTTGCGGACAAGGGACATATCGAGCTTCATCAGATTTGGTTTGACATCCGATATGACGCTTAATGCAGAATAGCCTGCTCCCACATCGTCTATTGCAATTCCATAATTTTGGTTTTTGTAATGGCTGATGGAGCCTAGAAAGGCATTGCTGTCCATAATAGCAACTCTTTCTGTAATTTCAAATATCACATTGCGAAAATCCAGACCATATTTCTCTAAATGGCTTTTGGTAAAACCATCTTTAAAGCCGTTATCATGGATTACATTGGGATTTACATTGAGAAAAAGCTTTTTCTCTCTGTCCATCGTAGCTGCGCTTTCCAGGGCTTTGGTCCTGCATAACGTCTCAAGCTCCCACGCCCGGTTCGTCTCATCTGCAGTCTTAAACATCTGTTCAATGTTCATTTCAAGACTTTTTTCTGATATCCTGCTGAGCGCTTCATATCCAAAAGCTTTTCCGTTAATTAATGAGACAATCGGCTGGTACACAGGCACTATATATTGTCCTTCTATAATTTCATCAAGAAGTTCCGCATCCGTTTTCTTCACAAGGCCTTCAGAAATCGACATAATCCCCACGATAGCACACCCTTTCATGGCATATTTTGTAATTTCTAGTTTATTGATTTCCTGTAAAGGACACAAGTACATCTATGTAAATTTTATATAGTTCTTTTGTAAAATCCGGATAGTCTCATCAATTTCCTGATTTAGTCCTATTATACCTGCCGCATCCACTCCGTTGTCTGCAAGGATTTCCCCCACAGCCATTGCAAGCCTCAAATTATCATTCTTCTCCTGCCGTCCCATATAGGTTGCGCCAGGGTCTGAGCCACCATGGCCGGCATCTATAACTACGATTTTCCTATCTGCCAAAAGAAAAACTCCTTTCACATGCTTCTATTAATAACGTATGTAAAAGGAGCTTTTCCCTGTACCAACTTTTATACCCGGTTTATTCTTTTTCTTCCGCATCTGCCGTCACATCCACACCTCTGGGCCCTACGGGAGTGGAGAATACGATCTGAGTGCTGGTCTTTCCGTATTTCTGCAGCCGCCCGATAAAAATATCCAGCTCCATGGTGCTGTGGAAAGCCACCTTTACAAGCATGGAATATTCTCCGGTAACACAGTTGCACTCCAGCACATTGGGAATGGAATCCATGTAGGCATAGAACTGGACTTTCTCCACAGGAGAAACATCCAGGTTTACAAATGCAATGATATGGTATCCCAGCTTCATGGGGTCCACAGAGGCATGGTATCCGGTAATGATTTTCTCCCGCTCCAGTTTTTCGATCCTGGCAGAAACAGCAGGCGAAGACAGAAAAGTGCTTTCTGCTATGTTCTTTAAGGATGCTCTGGCATTCTTTTGAAGAGTCTGTACTATTTTTTTATCAATATCGTCCATATCTTCCTCCCTTGATTAATTAAAAAAAGCGCCAGCACCACCAAGGCACTGAACGCTTTTGTTCTTACAACCGAAACCGTAATCCTATATTTTTTTCATGAAACAATAATAACTAATTATTAAATACTTGTCAATGTT
>JASGGP010000223.1:0-8146 GCA_047604985.1 Lacrimispora sp. | reverse complement strand
TTTCTACTGAAACACCGATGTTTTATTTGAAAAACTTATAAATCGATTCAGAAAAGGACAGGTGGATACCATGGAAAAAAGAGAAATGCTGTATGAGGGGAAAGCAAAAAAGGTTTATACTACTGAAGATCCGGATGTATTAATAGTTTCTTATAAAGATGACGCAACCGCATTTAACGGTTTGAAGAAAGGCACCATAGTCGGAAAAGGGGCCATCAACAACCGCATGACCAATTTCATCTTTAAAAAGCTGGAAGCAAAAGGAGTTCCGACCCACCTGGTTGAAGAATTAAATGACCGGGAGACTGCAGTAAAGAAAGTGGAGATTATTCCCCTTGAGGTCATTATCAGAAATTATTCCGCCGGAAGCTTTGCAAAGAAGATGGGAATGGAAGAAGGAATCAAATTCGCCTGTCCGACTCTTGAATTCAGCTATAAAAATGATGATTTAGGCGATCCGTTTATCAATAACTATTACGCTCTGGCTTTGGAGCTTGCCACCCAGGAAGAAATTGATGATATTACGGAATACGCTTTTAAGGTCAACGAAGTGCTTCAGGAATATTTTGACGGTTTAAATATTGATCTCATCGATTTTAAGATCGAATTCGGCCGTTACCACGGAAAGGTCATTCTGGCCGACGAAATATCTCCTGATACCTGCAGGCTGTGGGATAAGGATACTCATGAAAAGCTGGACAAGGATCGTTTCCGCAGGGATTTGGGGGACGTGGAGGGCGCATACGAGGAAGTGTTCCGCCGCCTTGGCATTCAGTAAAAAGCATAAAAGAGGAAACACATTTGATGAATAGCGAAATGAATTTCAATATCGAAGAAGAACTGCACGAGGAGTGCGGCGTCCTGGGCATGTATGATTTTGACGGCGGCGACGTTGCCTCGACCATTTATTACGGACTATTTGCATTACAGCACAGGGGGCAGGAAAGCTGCGGCATCGCGGTCAGCGATACCGAAGGCCCTAAGGGAAAAATTAACGCCCATAAGGGAATGGGGTTGTGCAATGAAGTTTTTACTCCTGAGATTTTGGAAAGCCTTCACGGCAATATCGGTATCGGCCATGTTCGTTATTCGACTGCAGGCAGCAGCACCCGGGAGAATGCCCAGCCTCTTGTTTTAAATTACGCAAAAGGAACCCTGGCAATGGCCCATAACGGAAATCTGGTCAATGCGCCGGAGCTGCGCAGGGAACTGGAATACGGCGGAGCTATTTTCCAGACCACCATTGATTCTGAGGTTATCGCTTACCATATTGCCAGAGAACGGGTGAAGACCTCTGCTGTGGAAGAGGCAGTGGCAAATGCCATGAAAAAGCTGGCGGGAGCCTATTCCCTTGTGATCACCAGCCCGCGCAAGATGATTGGAGCCAGAGATCCTTTCGGCTTTAAGCCTCTGTGCATCGGAAAACGGGACAATGCCTATATTCTGGTGTCGGAAAGCTGCGCTCTGGATACCATTGGAGCGGAGTTTATCCGGGATGTGCGGCCTGGGGAGATTGTGACCATCACAAGGAAAGGAATTGTATCTGACACCCGCCTCTGCCCTGAGGATAAGTCGAAGGAAGCCAGATGTATTTTCGAATATATTTATTTTGCAAGGCCGGACAGTGTGTTTGACGGGGTCAGCGTATACCATGCCAGGATGAACGCAGGCCGGGCTCTTGCCGTAGATTCTCCGGTTGATGCGGATCTGGTGGTTGGAGTTCCTGAATCCGGCAATGCGGCGGCTTTGGGATATTCTCTCCAGTCCGGAATTCCCTATGGAACCGCCTTTGTGAAGAATTCCTATGTGGGACGGACTTTTATAAAGCCGAAGCAGAGTCATCGGGAATCCTCTGTCAGAATCAAGCTGAATGTGTTAAGGGAAGCGGTGGCAGGAAAAAGAGTCATTATGATCGACGATTCCATTGTCCGGGGAACTACCAGCGCCCTCATCGTCAATATGCTGCGGGAAGCCGGAGCCAAAGAGGTTCACGTCAGGATCAGCGCACCGCCTTTCCTCCATCCCTGCTATTTTGGAACCGACATTCCTGACGAGGAACAGCTGATCGCACATAACAGAACCATTGATGATATCTGTGAGCTTCTGGGAGCGGATTCCCTGTCTTACTTAAAAATGGAGCGTTTATATGAGATGGCGGAAGGCCTTCCCATATGCACGGCCTGTTTCAGCGGAAATTATCCCATTGAGCCGCCTAAGGAGGACATCAGGGGAGAATACAGTCAATAGGGAACAGGGGAACGTCAGACCGGCGAACCCCTGCTTTTTGCTGTAATCTTCCCATAGAAAGAAAAATATGGTATCATAATGAAGAAATGAAACGCAAGGAGGAATAGAGAAATCATGACAGACAGATATCAGAGCCCCTTATCTGAACGATATGCCAGCAAGGAGATGCAGTACATCTTTTCACCGGATAAAAAATTCAAAACCTGGAGAAAGCTGTGGATTGCCCTGGCGGAGGCGGAGAGAGAGCTGGGTCTTCCGATTTCGGAGGAGCAGATCGAGGAATTAAAGGCTTTTCAGGATGAAATTAATTACGATGTGGCAAAGCAGAGGGAGAAAGAGGTCCGCCATGATGTGATGTCCCACGTATACGCTTACGGCGTCCAATGCCCCAAGGCAAAGGGCATCATCCATCTGGGAGCAACCTCCTGCTATGTGGGAGATAATACGGATATTATTATTATGACGGAAGCCTTAAAGCTGGTCCGCAGGAAATTATTAAATGTAATCGACGAGCTGGCAAAATTCGCAGATGCTTATAAGGATCTGCCTACCTTGGCCTTTACTCATTTTCAGCCTGCCCAGCCAACAACTGTGGGAAAGCGGGCGACCCTCTGGCTTCATGACCTGGCCATGGATTTGGAGGATTTGGACTATTTATCAGGCTCCATGCGGCTTCTTGGCTCCAAGGGCACCACAGGCACCCAGGCCAGCTTTTTGGAGCTCTTTGACGGGGATATGGACAAAGTGAGGAAAGTGGATTCCATGATTGCGGAGAAAATGGGCTTTTCCGGCTGCTATGCGGTTTCCGGCCAGACCTATTCCAGAAAGGTGGACAGCCGGGTGCTTAACGTCCTTGCGGGAATCGCCCAAAGCGCCCATAAATTCTCCAATGACATCCGACTTTTACAGCATTTGAAAGAGGTGGAAGAACCCTTTGAAAAGAGCCAGATCGGTTCTTCGGCCATGGCCTATAAGAGAAATCCCATGAGAAGCGAGCGGATCGCCTCCCTTTCCAATTATGTAATGGCAGACGTAATTAACCCCATGCTGGTTTCCTCCACCCAATGGTTTGAAAGGACCCTGGATGATTCCGCCAACAAACGCCTCAGCATACCGGAAGGATTCCTGGCCATTGACGGCATTCTGGATCTGTGCTTAAATGTCGTGGACGGGCTGGTGGTATATCCGAAGGTCATTGAGAAGCATATGATGGCTGAGCTTCCCTTTATGGCAACGGAAAATATCATGATGGATGCGGTAAAAGCCGGAGGGGACAGGCAGGAGCTTCACGAGAAGATCCGGGAGCTTTCCATGGAAGCCGGACGGAATGTAAAGGAGAGGGGACTTGACAATAACCTGCTGGAACTGATCGCGGGGGACCCTTCCTTTAACCTCTCTCTTGGGGACTTAAAAAAGAGCATGAATCCGGAGAATTATGTGGGCTGCGCTCCGGCCCAGGTCACCATTTATTTAGACGAGGTCGTAAGGCCCTTACTTGAGGAAAACAGGGAGCTTCTTGGATTAAAAGCGGAGATCAGCGTATAAGTAAACTGCGGTCAGGCCATAATCATATGGGTCTGCCTGCGCCGGTTCTGGCAGGAAAGAGGAAACACCCTGCGGGTATACCTGTATGCCCAAAAAGCATGGGCAGAAAAGAGGAAACCATGAGCAGCAATCTGGAATATTACAAGGCCTTTTATTATGTGGCCCAGATGGGAAGCATCACCCTGGCGGCGGAAAAGCTCTGCATTTCCCAGCCTGCGGTCAGCCAGGCGGTCAGGCAGCTGGAGCAGTCCCTGGACAGTCAGCTTTTCCTTCGGACCTCCAAGGGCGTCCGCCTGACCAGGGAAGGGGAATTTTTCTATCATTATGTAAAAAACGGTTTAGAAAGCATCTGGAATGGGGAAAACATGTTAAAGCGCATGAAGGATCTGGATACGGGCGAGGTGAGAATCGGGGCCAGCGATATGACCCTGCAGTTTTACTTACTGCCTTATCTGGAGAAGTTCCATGAGCTCTATCCAGGCGTCAAGGTAACGGTTTCCAACGGTCCCACGCCGGAAACCCTTGGATTTTTGTATGAGGGACGGATTGATTTCGGCGTTGTGAGCACTCCCTTTGAAGCTAAAAGCGGGGTTTTGCGGACCGATGTGAAAGAGATACGGAATGTATTCGTGGCAGGGGATAAATTCAGCTATTTAAAAGGAAAAAAGCTGGACTATTCCTTTCTTAAGGAGCTGCCCTGTATTTTTCTGGAAAAGAACACCAGCACCAGAAGATTTATGGATGATTATCTGGCAGGCCATGGGGTAGAGGTGGAGCCGGAGTTTGAGCTTTCCACCAGCGACATGATCGTACAGTTTGCCATGCGGAATCTGGGGATAGGCTGTGTCATGTCGGGCTTTGCCCAGCCGGGGCTTGAGAAAGGGACCCTTGTGGAGCTGAAATTCCGGGAGGAGATGCCGAAACGCCACTTCTCCATAATTACAGACAGCAGGAGTCCCGTATCCCCTGCCGGAAAGCGTCTTTTGCAGCTGATGACAAGTGATATAAGCTAAAGTTATGTTCAACATAAATAATATTGACTTTACTTATGTGAGACTTTCGGTTATCATAGGTAAGTAAAAGGTATTTTTTTCACTCGAAGGAGGATCAATTAAATGGTAAGAGCAATCGTAGGCGCCAACTGGGGCGACGAAGGAAAAGGCAAGATTACGGACATGCTGGCAAAGGAATCGGATATTATCATTCGTTTCCAGGGAGGCAGCAATGCCGGCCACACGATCATCAACAATTATGGAAAATTTGCACTTCACCTTCTGCCGTCAGGTGTATTCTACAATCATACGACAAGCATCATCGGCAACGGCGTGGCATTGAACATCCCGTTTCTGGTTAAGGAAATCGAAGACCTTGTGAGCAAGGGCGTTCCGAAGCCTCATATTCTGGTTTCCGACCGGGCACAGATTCTTATGCCGTATCACATTCTGTTTGACCAGTATGAGGAGGAGCGCCTGGGTAAAAAATCCTTTGGCTCCACCAAGTCAGGCATTGCTCCCTTTTATTCAGATAAATATGCCAAAATCGGCTTCCAGGTAAGCGAGCTGTTTGACGAGGAAGCCTTAAAGGAAAAAGTCAACCAGGTCTGCGAAGCAAAGAATATTTTAATGGAACATCTTTATCATAAGCCTGCCATTGATACGGAAGAATTATTTAAGACCCTGCTGGAGTACCGGGAGATGGTAAGACCATATGTGTGCGACGTATCAAAATATCTCCATGAGGCCATTAAAGAAGGAAAGAACATCCTCTTAGAGGGCCAGCTGGGCTCTTTAAAGGATCCGGATCACGGAATTTATCCTATGGTTACTTCTTCTTCCACCCTGGCTGCTTACGGCGCCATCGGCGCAGGTATTCCGCCCTATGAGATCAAGGAGATCACTACCGTGGTAAAGGCCTATTCCAGTGCAGTAGGGGCAGGTGCATTTGTCAGTGAGATCTTCGGAGATGAAGCCGATGAACTGAGACGGCGCGGCGGAGACGGCGGCGAATACGGCGCAACCACCGGACGTCCGAGACGTATGGGCTGGTTTGATGCGGTTGCCTCCAGATACGGCTGCCGGATCCAGGGCTCTACAGAGGTTGCCCTGACGGTTTTAGACGTGCTGGGGTATTTAGACGAGCTTCATATATGCGTGGGCTATGAGATTGACGGAGAGGTGACAAAGGACTTCCCCACCACTTCCCTGCTTAATAAGGCAAAGCCGGTATACACCACCCTGCCAGGCTGGAAATGCGAGATCCGGGGAATTAAGAAATACGAAGATCTTCCGGAAAACTGCAGAAAGTATATTGAGTTTATCGAAAAAGAAATCGAGACGCCCATCACCATGGTTTCCAACGGACCGGGCAGAGACGATATCATTTACCGCAAATAAGCAGTAAAGTTAGCGGCTGTAATAAGCCTGTGATAATTAACAGATAAAAACGGAGAACGGTAAAAGAGCATCAGCTTTTTTCCTGTTCTCCGTTTTTTATGATGCGCTGGTTTTATCATCCCTTTCATCATCACCGTCTTTTGGGCTTACGACCCGGTAGACCAGCTGGGCGGCGTAAATAAAGACCGGAACCGCGACAGAGGAGAAGATGGCGGCCATCAGCCAGTTTCTTGAATTGGGGCTGTGGGAAAAGGCGGATATGATGGCTACGGCATAAATAGCAAGAATGAATATGAGCCCGGCAATTGCCAGAGGGCGTTTCCATTTCATGGACCTTACCTCACTTTCTGAAAGCATTTGTTTCATTATAACCCATGAAAGGGGAATTGAAAAGGCTGTTTTGTTCACAAAAACTTCAGATTTTGAAATCTGTACTTTTCCAGGGAAATATAGTAATATTTTAATTAGAGAAAGCGGACGGTTCGAAAAGGAGGACAGGCGGCCTTGAAGAAAAGATGGATAGGGGCTGTGGCTGGTATCGCACTGACCATGGGAAGTGCTATGACAGCCGGAGCAGAGGAAACGAATATTCAAGAGGAAAGTAAAGCCCTGGAGGCGGCCCAGCCGGACTGGGCTTGGCAGGAGATTTCCGGGAACTGGAGGTATGTCAATGCCGCAGGTGAATATAAGACCAACTGCTGGGAAGAGATTAACGGATACTGGTACCACTTCGACCGGGATGGCTTCATAGCTTCTGATTGGACGAGGATCGGAGGCGTGGATTACTGTTTCAGTGAAACGGGAGAGCTGGAACTGGGCTGGTGCTATAATGACGAGGAAGAGGCGTGGCATTATTTTAATGAGGACGGCACGGCCAGGACAGGATGGTATCAGGATGACAGCGGCAGCTGGTACTGGTTTTCAACAAAGGGTGAAATGGCAGATTCCGGCTATAAGACCGTATTGGGAAAGCGGTATTATTTCTATGACAACGGACAGCTGGCGGCAAACCAGTACGTAGGCCTTTTCTATATGGATGAAAACGGCCAGAGGGACAGGGAGCATGATATCATTATCGATGGAAAGGGCTCTTCTTCCTCGGTTTCCGCTGAGGTGAAAAACGCGCTGACAGATGCTGTAAAGGGCATTCCCAGGGAGTGGATTAAAAAATTCATTGACCAGGGCTGGGAAGTCATCTACTATCCCAACAAGCAGTATTTTTCCGCGCCCTTAACAGGAGGCGGTCCCTATTTTGTGTGCCATAAGCTGGATACGAATTATAAAAAGATAAAGATCTGCAGCCCGGAAGAACTGACAGCGGCTTTCGGAGAATATATAGGCTATGCTTCCGGCTGCTATGACAACAACAGCGGGGAAGCCAGAGACTTAATGATGGGCAGGGACACAGTAGAGGAATTTGTGGATATCCCGGATTATTACGAGGATGATATGAAGTTTTATTTCGGGAAGCTGGTGTCCGCCTATGTGGGCAGTTCCACAACCAGGGCCGATATGGAAGAGGCGGCCCCGGATGTTACAGGGATATTAAAAGGCATTTTATATCCCCAAAATGACCAAGAAGCAGAATAGGCTTAAAAAAGTCTTCATTTTCATGAGAAAGAGTCATCAGCTTTCCATGAAAATGAAGACTTTTTTATTCATACTGTTATACCGTTTCTTCCGCCAGTTCCTCCCACAATTCATAGAGTTCTTCCAGCTTTCCGGCAATGGCTTCCTTTTCCTTATTCAACTCAATCAGCTTGGGCACATCCGTGAAAATTTCTTCTTTTCCCAGCATCTCATCAATTTCCCCGTCCCTTGTTTCCAGCTTGTGGATTTCATCCTCTGTTTTCTTTAAATCATTCTGACGTTTCCGCAGGCGGGCCTGTTCTTCCTTCTGGGCTTTCCAGTCCAGCTTTATATCGGAGGTTTCCTCTGAAGTGTCCCCCCTCGTGGAAGGA
>JASGGP010000222.1:0-8171 GCA_047604985.1 Lacrimispora sp. | reverse complement strand
CCTCACCAAACTCTACATCTATGCTGATGTGTGTATCTGGTGACTTGTTGGAAAGCAACACCACCGTCTCAACGTGTGTCGTACCCGGAAACATATCCACCCCCCACCCTTTCTTCGCTTCATACCCTTTCTTCCTAAAATACTCCAAATCCCTAACCAACGTATCCGGCCCGCAGGACACATAAACCACTTTCTCCGGTCTCATTTTAGCCACTGAATCAATAAACTCTTCCGTGCTCCCGCTTCTTGGCGGGTCCATAAATACAACGTCAACATGTTCGCCATTATCTGCCATATTCAGCATAAACTTGCCCGCGTCATTACAAAAGAATCTCACATTTTTTATCCCATTAATCTTGGCATTTTCAATTGCATCACGGACTGCTTCCCGGTTCAGTTCCACTCCTATAACTTCCTGGGCCTGCTTGCTGGCGACGATTCCAATTGTACCAATCCCGCAGTAAGCATCAATTACCCGCTCTTTTCCAGTCAGACCGGCCGCTTCAATTGCTTTCTTATAAAGAACCTCTGTCTGAACAGAATTCACCTGATAAAAAGACTTGGAGGAAATGCGAAAACGGTAGCCGCACAGAATATCTTCAATATATCCTTTCCCATACAATACATGTTCCTTATCTCCCAAGACCATACTGGTTCCTCGGCCATTCACATTCTGTATAACCGTAGTAATCTCCGGATGCTTTTCCCGCAGAGCTTTTACAAAATTATTCTTAGACGGAAATACAGGTGAGGCAGTCACCAGAACCACCATGATTTCTCCTGTGGCAAATCCCCGTCATATCAGCACGTGGCGCAGCAGCCCGTAACCGGTATCTTCATCATAGGTACGTATTTTAAAGGATTTCAGCATTCCTCTGATGGTCCCGATTATTTCGTCGGCTTTCTGATCCTCAATCAAACATCTCTCCACCGGAACAACCAGATGAGAATTCTGCTCATAAACTCCTGAAATGGGATTGCCCTTTTTATCATGGTCAAACACCGCATGAACCTTGTTGCGATAATGATCAGGATTTTCCATTCCGATAATTGGCGAAATACGGCAGTAGGGCTTCAGCAATGTCTCCAACTGCTTCTGTTTCTGTTCCAGCTGCTTCTCGTAGGGCATGTCCAAAAGCTGGCAGCCTCCGCACTTACGGAATACAGGACACCTGGATGCGTGTTTCCCCTGTCCCGTGTGAAAAGATTTTCGCTGCTCCCGCAAGCTCCTATCTTTTTCTCCATCCTTTTCCTGTCTTACCATATTTACGCTTTGCCCTTTTAAACTTCTTTCCCCACTCTGCTGTCTTTCTTCCCTGCCTTTCTGCCCTTTCCCTTTATCCTGCTGATTATCCCTTTCTCCCTGCTTCCTCTCTCCCTTACTCCACTGATTATCCCTTTCTCCCTGCTTCCTCTCTCCCTTATTCCACTGATTTTCCCTTTCTCCCTGCTTCCTCTTCCCTTACTCCACTGTTTTTCTCTTTCTCCCTGCTTCCTCTCTCCCTTACTCCACTGTTTTTCTCTTTCTCCCTGTTTCTTCTCTCCCTACTCCACTGCTTATCTCTTTCTCCCTGTTTCTCTCCCCCTTACCCCACTGCTTATCTCTTTCTTTTTGCGCCCTTTCTCCTTTACCCCACTGCACTTCTATTTCCCCTTTATTCCTCTCTCCTTGATTCCTCTCCCCTTGATTCCTATCCCCTTTACTCCACTGTTTTTTTCTTTCATTCTGATTTTCATTTCTCTTATCCTGATACTTTCCCCTTTCCCCTTGCTTTCTCTCCCCTCCGCTACGCTGTCCTTCTCCCCCACTCCATTGCCTTTCTCCCTCACTCCGTTGCCTCTCTCTTTCCCCACGCGGCCTTTCCTCTCCCCTGCTTCCGTTCTTCTTAATTCCTATATCATCACGAAACCGCTCTTTTTTTAATCTGTTATCTATCATCAATTCATTCCGCCTCTTCTATTATATTTAATCCATCACACAACAAAACCCCGGCTGCTTTCTTAAAATCACTTCCATTTCTGTTTTTTCGCCGGGATTTTCGTCTGCTCTGATATTTACAGATATTATAATACATCTTTCCCCATAAAACCACTGAAATCCGCCTTTCGTTTAAAAACCATTTTAAATGGACAAAAAAGCTTGCAATTTTTTCTTTCATAGATATAATAAATCCTAAAAAGACAAAAGGAAGTGTACTATCATGAATGATGCTTGCGATACTTTTTATCTGGATAAAACTCTTTATGACGGACGGCCCGCCGAAATGGCCGGACGCCTTGAGAAAGAGATCCGTACCTATAACCTGTTGGATGAACTGGGGATTTCCTATAAGCGGCTGGATCACTCCGCCATCCCAACAATTGAGGCCTGCCGTGATATTGATACACTTCTGGATATAGAAATCTGCAAGAACTTATTTCTCCGCAATGCCCAGAAAACCCTTTTTTATCTTTTACTGCTGCCGGGTAATAAAAAATTCCGTACAGCCGCTCTTTCCAAACAGATAGATTCCTCCAGACTTTCCTTTGCAGAACCGGAATTTATGGCTGAATTTTTAGATATAACCCCTGGATCTGTTTCCATATTGGGATTAATGAACGATAAAAATCACCGTGTCAGACTTCTGATCGATAAGGATGTGCTTTCCTCCGAATATTTCGGCTGCCATCCCTGCATCAATACCTCCAGCTTAAAGCTCAAGACCTCTGATATTTTAGATAAGTTTCTTCCTGCCATTGGGCGTGAATATACACTTGTGGATCTGCCCTCAGAATAGGAATAAAATTCCTGGCTTAGGGCAGCTCCTGAGACACAAAGTTCCATTCAATAACATGAACAATTAATTGCAGCGTTCACAAAAATGCAACCGTCCCACTCAGCCGGTTGCATTTCTGTGAATGCTGCAATATCCAATTATACCCCGCCCCATTACAATCTTCAAACCGGACCTACCAGTGTAACCCCACAAAAAAGAGGCAGAATCCCGTTTCCTGCCCCATTTTCACAGCCCTAACTGTTTAATTAAAATGCCATATATTATCCTTAAAAAAAGCAATCCGATTCTTCCCCGCCTTTTTTGCGTGATACATGGCCCTGTCGGCTCTTGAAAACAGCCTTTGGTAATTCTCTCCTCTTTTCCCCGTGGTGGAAACGATACCAATGCTCACGGACAGCCGCCCATCCTCTTTAGACAGTATACTTTCTACCTTATATAAGAGGGCCTCCGCCTTCTCATGGACATCCTCAACTGCAGTAAAGACCACGAACTCATCACCGCCGATGCGTCCGATCAGGTCCGGCTCCGGGTAAAGGCCGCACAGCATTTCGCCCAGCTGCGCCAATATCCGGTCGCCTGCCAGGTGCCCGAAACGGTCGTTTATTTCCTTAAAGTTGTCAATATCCATCATGCACAGCCATCCCTGGCAGCCGTTTTTCAGAAGCTCTTCCACCCTGTATTCAAAGGCTGTCTTATTAAAAACGCCCGTAAGCCCGTCCTTGATGGACTGGAGCAAAAGCTGTTCTTCCCTTGCCTTGATTCCCGTAATGTCCTGAAGCTTTCCTATGATCCTGACCGGGCAGGAGGCTCTGTCCTCCCATTCGGCAATAAGCTTACAGCTGCACCAGTGGTACGGTTCTCCTGCCTTGCCCAGGCAGAATTCAAAACATCGGACTTCGCCGGATTGGGGAGCATTTTCTCTGTGCCTTTTAAAAAAACGTTCAAAAGCAAACTGGTCGATCTGCCCTTCTGCATTAGGCGACAGATACAGTCTCTTTTTTTGATAGGAGTATTCGAACAGAACCGTATCCGTAAATAAATCCATGAGCCTGTACATCCGATCTGTCTGTCCGAAATAAACAGGCTCATGCCCGTTTTCCCGCCTCTTTCTTTCCATTCCGGTTACCGAATTTCCTGCCATGATACTTCCCCCTGTATCCTTTGTAATCCAACATTCCGTATCTTTTTTATCCATATATCTTACATGATAACGCTTTTTATCAGTATATGCAACCTATTTTTCGACCATTATTACGCATATAATACGTAAACTCGGTGCAGAATATCCTTTATGATTATCCAAGAGGTGATAATATGAATGAACAGTTTGTCAGAAATCGAATTACGGAACTCCGTTTAAAAAAAGACATCTCCGAATATCAAATGAGCCTGGATTTAGGAAAGAATAAAAGCTATATCCAGGGAATTTCTTCAGGCCGTTCCATGCCTTCTATGAAACAGTTTTTTGAAATCTGTGACTATCTCGAGATCACACCCTTAGAGTTCTTTAACACGGACAAAAATGAACAGCCTCTTCTGAGGGAGGCTGGGATACTGATGAAAGATTTGAACAAAGAGGATTTGGAAGCGATTTTTCCCATACTGCTGAGGCTTAAAGCAAAAACAGATAATCAAAAATAGGCAGAGCCGCGAGAACCGTGGTTCCGCCTTATTTTTATTTCACCTTAAATCTCTCTTGTATTCTCTTTCAGCCACTCCGCTTCCTCCTGGGAAAGGCAGGGGGAAATGGTTTCATAAACGGCTTTATGATAATTATTTAACAATTCTTTATCCCGCTCTGTCATAATGGAGCTGTCAATGGCTTCCAGATCAATGGGAACCATGGTCAGGAACTCAAATTTCATAAACTGGCCGTACTCATTTTCTTCGGCCTTTTTACATACAACCAGATTTTCCGTGCGGACACCATGACTTCCCTCAATATATACCCCCGGTTCATCGGAGGTAACCATGCCCTCCTCCAGAACGCAGTTGTCCTGCCGCTCCGGCACCATGCGCCAGCGGATTCCGTTGGGGCGCTCGTGGACATTTAAAAGATATCCCACCCCATGGCCGGTTCCGTGGTCAAAATTGAGGCCGCGGCTCCAGAAAGGCTCTCTTGCCACATAATCCAGGGTCAGCCCCCGGCTGCCATAAAGAAACTTCACCGCTCCCAGGCGCAGCATGCTGATGACGGTCAAGGTAAAATGCTCCCGTTCCGTTTCCGTCAAAGGTCCTACCGCTATGGTTCTGGTCACATCTGTAGTTCCTTCATAATACTGTCCGCCGGAATCTACCAGATAAAGCCCTCTCGGCTCCACCTTTATGTCGCTTTCCGCAGTTGCCTTATAGTGGCACATGGCTGCATTGGCCCCATAGGCGGAAATGGTATCAAAGCTGAGTCCCAGATTTCCTTCTGTTTCCAGGCGCAGACGGTCTAAGTGTTCCTGAGCGCTGACCTCTGTAATGGCCTCTTTGCCCACATTCTGTTTCATCCAGCGGATGAATTTCACCATGGCCACGCCGTCCTTTATATGGGCCTTTTTCATATTTTCCACTTCCACCGGATTTTTCATTGCCTTTGCCAGCACGGTTGGGTTCATCTTGTCAATGATCCGGTTGGAGCTGTCAATGCTCCTGAAAATGGCGTAATTGGTTTTTGACGTTTCCAAAAGGACTTTCTGGTTCCTCAGCTGCCCCACAGCCATGTAAATATCATTGTAAGGGCAGACCGTAACTCCCAGGCCTTTTAAATAAGATTTCCCCTCTTCATTCAGCACCTGGTCATTAAGGAAGAGATAGAAACGGTCCAGGGTCACCATAGCATAGGAAAGAACTACAGGATTGCAGTCCACATCATTTCCGCGGATGTTCAAGAGCCATGCGATATCATCCAGGGTGGTGAGAACGTGGACTGTGGCCTTTTCCTTTTTCATCTGGCTTCTCAGCTCTTCTATTTTCTGGGAAGAGGATTTTCCGGCATAATTTTCTCCAAGAATCCAGGCCGGCTCCGCCGAAAGCTGGGGACGGTCTTTCCACAGAAGGCCCACCAGATCTTCCTGGCAGATCAGAGTCACGTTCTTTTCTTCCAGAAGCTTTTCCAGATCCTGTCCCATCTGACAGTTTACCACCCGTCCGTCAAAGCCCAGGCGCCCGCTTTCCGGCAGAACATTTTCCAGATACTCTTCTATAGTAGGAACACCTGCCTGGCCCATTCTTTGAAGGGTCACTCCGGTCCCCTCAAGCTGTTTTCCAGCCTGCACGAAGTAGCGTCCGTCGGTCCATAAGCAGGCTTCTTCTCCGGTTATGACGGCCGTGCCTGCAGACCCGGTAAAACCAGTCATAAATTGTCTGCATTTAAAGTATTCTCCTACGTATTCGGATTCATGAAAATCTGAGGTAGGAATCATGTAAGCATCTAAATGGCGCTCTGCCATCAGGCTTCTAAGCTCTTTTATCCGTTCCTGTATCATTGTTTTGTCTCTCCTTTTGCTTCAAAATAATTTTCAATAGCAGCTGTAATGCCTTCGCTGTAGGTGGGGTGGGCCCGCATGGCCAGCCTCAGCTGTTCCGCGGTCAACCCATTTGCAATGGCCGTCGCCATCTCGCTGATCATATCCGTTGCCCTTGGGCACATGATCTGAGCGCCTACAAGGGTGCCGGAATATTCTTCAAAAATCAGATGAATAAACCCGTTCTGCTCCCTGGTGATGATTGATTTTCCGTTTCCGCTCATGGAATAGCGGCCGCAGCGCACTTTCATGCTGCAGGCACCGGCCACCTCGCTGGTTATTCCTACGGAAGCGATTTCCGGCTCCGTATAAATGCAGCTGGGGACCACGGGAAGCTTGACGAACATGCCGTTTGGCACCACGGAAAGCCGGATTGTATGCTTCACCCCTGCGATTTTTTCCACAACATAGGTCCCCTGGGCGGCTGCCACATGGGCCAGCTTTTTATCCGCGGACACGTCGCCGATGGCATAAATCCCGGGCTCGCTGGTTTGGAATTCGCTGTCCACCTTTAAACGGCCTCTTTCCACCTCCAGGTCCACATCCTGGCCGATCAGCCCGTCCAGACAGGGAGCCCGTCCGGCTGCCACAAGAACCTGGCCGGAGCGTATGGTCTGCTCCTCCCCCTCAGCCTCAAAGACGCATACCAGTCCCTGGCCCGGCTCGTCCCGTATCTCTTTCACCAAGGCTTTACAGTGTACGGTAATCCCTTTTTTCACCAGCTCCTTTCCAGGGCCTGGGCCACCTCAGTATCCATTGGCCCCAATAAATGAGTCCTCGCTTTCCAATATGGTCACGTGGGAACAAAGGGCACTGAAAATGGTGGCAAACTCCACTCCGATTACACCTCCGCCGATGATGGTGAGGCGGTCGTAGTTCCAGATATCGGAGGCAAGAAGGCGGTCGCTGGTCAGCACTCCCGGCAGATCTCCTCCCGGAATATTCAGCATAACCGGTTTTGCTCCCGTGGCTATGATGATGTGGGACCCTTCATAATAATCCTTTCCTTCCGGACTGTTGACCTCCACGGTACGGCCTCTTCGTATAGTGGCCGTTCCATAGATTACGGAGACCCCGGCCGCCTCCACAAGCTCCGTCACCTCCTTGCGGTAGGCGCTGACAGAGCGTTTCTTGTAATTCTGCATTTTTTTAAAATCAAAAGAAATAAAATCCGTGGACACTCCGAATTCATCGCTGTCTTGAAGCGTCTCAAATATACTGGAAGCGTGGAGCAGGGCCTTTGTCGGGAAGCAGCCCTTGTTGACGCAGGTCCCTCCCAGCTTTTCCTTTTCAATCATGGCGGTTTTAAGGCCCAGGCCCGCCGCTTTTAAAGCGGCCGTATACCCTCCCGGTCCCCCGCCGATTATAATAAGATCAAAATGTTCTGCCATTTATACCTCCCTACCGGATCATTCCAAAATGCAGGCAGGCATTGCGGATCCCGTCCCGGTCAATGGGATCCGTCACATAATCCGCCGCCTTTTTTAATTCTTCCATGGCATTCCCCATGGCGATTCCTTTTCCGGCGGCCTTTATGATATCATAATCATTCATACTGTCTCCAAAGGCGGTTGTCTCGGCGAAAGAGATTTTATAGTATTCGCAAAGCCTTGCAAGTCCCATGGCCTTTGATGCTTTCCTCTCCACCACATCGGCTCCCCGTTTATCCGCAAACATGTGCACATGAATTTCCGGAAATTCTTCTTCCATAGCCCGGGCTCCCGCCTCGTCGCCGATATAAGCCATGGTCCTCACCTCCAGCCTTTCGAGGCTGTATGGGTCTGCAAAAACTCTTCCGCACTGGCCCCAAAGTCTCATGTCATGGTTCCGGACAACGTCCGGATGGACATAATAGTCCAAATCTCCCACCGTGGTCCCTACG
>JASGGP010000221.1:0-8272 GCA_047604985.1 Lacrimispora sp. | reverse complement strand
TCTGCACCTATGCCGACGCCCGCAGGGACTATGCGGACAAATGGACTTCCGAGTGCGGAAGAGCCGGCTCCATCTGGGAAGAGACCAATGTAATCGGCGTAACTCCTCCGATTTTCAATGATACGGTCAGTGTAAGCAAGACCTCCAAGATCATGGATGACGATTTCAAAAAAGCGGTTCAGAACGCCTTTATCAACATCGGCAACACGGACGCGGGCAAGGAAGTCATCGCCATCTACAGCCATAAGGGATATCAGCCTGCACAGAGCTCTGATTATGACAATGAGCGTGCGGCACAGAAGATGATTAAGGAATTAAATGCGAAATAAGGATACATAAAGGCTGCGGGGGCGTCGTGAACGGAAATCATTTGCGGCGCCCTCGCTTTATCATGGGAAATACTGTGAGACATTCACAGAATGGAGGAAAATATGATTGAATTTCATCAGGTGGGCAAGAAATATCCCAACGGATTTGAGGCCTTAAAGGATATTAACTTAAAGATCGAACAGGGCGAGTTCGTGGCTGTCATCGGCTTATCGGGAGCAGGAAAGTCCACTCTTCTCCGGACCATCAACCGGATGCACGATATTACGGAAGGCTCCCTGACTGTGAACGGCATTGATGTGATGCAGTTAAGGGGAAAGGAGTTAAGGCGTTTCCGCCGCAGGATCGGGATGATTTTCCAGTCTTTCAATCTGGTCACAAGGACCCGGGTCATCAATAACGTGCTCATGTCAAAGGTTCCGGAGCTGCCGTTTTTAAAGGCTCTTTTTGGCATCTTTCCAAGGGAGGATAAACTGAATGCCCTGGAAGCCCTTGATAAGGTGGGAATCCTTGACAAGGCCTTTGTCCGCGCGGACCAGCTGTCAGGCGGTCAGCAGCAGAGAGTGGCCCTTGCAAGAACCCTGGCCCAGAATCCTCAGATCATCCTGGCGGATGAGCCGGTGGCCTCCTTGGACCCGGTGACTGCAAAGCAGGTCATGGGGGACTTTTTAAGGATCAACAAGGAAATGAACATCACCATCCTGTTAAACATCCATCATGTGGACTTGGCTCTCCAGTACGCAGGCCGGGTTGTGGGCATACGGGCAGGACGGATCGTATATGACGGCCCCGCATCCGAAGTAACCCCTGAAATCTTGAATGAGATTTACGAAGGGAAAGAGGAACAGGAGGCGGCAGGATGAGCATATACGACAAGTTATTTCCTCCCAGGAAAATGGAGCTGCCAAACGGAAAGACCGTCTTAAAGCCCGCATCCAGGCTTCCTCTCATCGCCCTGATCCTGGTATTTATGACCGCCCTTTCCGTTAAGATCACCGGCTTTGACATGGGAGTCCTGATGGAAAGAGGAAACCAGTTCTTCGTCATTCTGGGAATGATGGTCCCCCCTGCCTTTTCCTACAGCTCCCAGGTATGGAAGCCTTTGTTTGACACCTTGAAAATGTCCCTTCTGGGAACCGTAATAGGCGCTGTGACCGTCATCCCCTTTGCCATGGCCGCCTCCACCAACATCATCAGAAACAGGGCCTTGGTCAGCATCATGCGCCTGTTTTTAAGCATTGTAAGGACACTGCCCACCCTGGTGACAGCTCTTATCGCCACCTATGTATTCGGTCTGGGCACCCTGGCCGGAACCACGGCTATTGGAGTGTTCACCTTTGCCTATATGGGCAAGATCTTATACGAGGAGATCGAAACTGCCGACATGGGGGCCTTTGAAGCCATGGAGGCCATAGGAGCCACCAAGGTCCGGGCCTTTATGAGCGCCATCATCCCTCAGGTGCTCCCCTCTTATATTTCAAACGGACTGTTCTGCTTTGAAGGAAATGTCCGTTACGCCGCCATCTTAGGTTATGTGGGCGCGGGAGGCCTGGGACTGATCCTCAATGAAAAGCTGGGCTGGAGAGAGTACCCCAGCGTGGGCATGATCTTAATTATGCTGTTTGTTACCGTATTTCTCATTGAAACGGTGAGCCGTTACTGCCGCCGGAAGCTGGTATAGGAGGGCTGACAGATGAATAAACAGATTGAAAAAGCATACGAAGAACGGCCCAGAAATACGGTTTACCAGATTACAGTATCCGCCCTGGTCCTGGTGCTGATCCTGTGGTCAGGCTCTGCCGTGGATTTTTCAGGCAGCGGCCTTGGAGGATTGCAGATTGCCGGAAATATTTTAAACGGCATTGCCCATCCGGATAAGAAGCTGTTGTTTAACTTCACCCTTCAGGGCGTTCCATACCTGCTTCTGGAGACGGTCTGCATCGCATTTTTAGGAACCCTGGTGGGAGCGTTTCTCGCCATTCCCCTTCCTTTTTATCTGCCTCCAACTTAATGCCCGCGCCGGTTGCTTACATAAGCCGTCTGGTCATTATGGCGGTGCGGACCATTCCGGCCTTTGTCTACGGCCTCATGTTCATCCGCGTCAGCGGACCCGGTGCTTTCACCGGACTTTTGACCATGTCCGTCTGTTCCATCGGCATGGTATCGAAAATGTACATTGAAGCCATTGAAGATCTGGACACACGGATTCTGGAATCCTTGGATGCCTGCGGCTGCAACACCTTCCAGAAGATCCGGTATGGAATTCTGCCTCAGCTGATTCCAAACTTCGCTTCCACGGTGATCTACCGGTTCGACGTTAATTTAAGAGATGCCACGGTCCTGGGACTGGTGGGAGCCGGAGGCATCGGAGCTCCTCTGATCTTTGCCATGAATTCCTACCGGTGGAATGAGGCGGGAGCCATTCTGGTGGGCCTTATTATTCTGGTTCTGCTGGTAGAATACATATCCACCAAAATCCGCGTGAAGCTGGCCAGGGGGTGACGGATTGGAGAAGAAAGCCAGAATCTATTATACCTCAGATGTTCACGGATACCTTTTCCCTACCTCTTACGGGGACAGGGAGGAAAGGCCCATGGGGCTTTTAAACTGTATTTCCAACTTTAGAAAGGACGGAAATACCCTGATTTTTGACGGCGGGGACACGCTCCAGGGCTCTCCCCTGGCCGCCTATATTGCCTCCCGGAAAGACCGGGCCCCGGAAACGGACCCCATAGCCCAGGTATACAACCGGGCGGCCTACGATGCCGTGGTTCCGGGAAACCATGATTTTAATTTCGGCTATGACCGCCTTTCGGGGTACTTTAAGGCCCTGAAAGGGGTCTGCCTCTGTGCCAACGCCAGGGATTTAGGCGGAAAGGCGCAGATCGCAAAAAGCCATATTTTTACTCTGGAAAACGGACTCCGCATAGGAGTGACCGGCATAGTGACGGATTATGTAAACGTGTGGGAGCAGCCGGAGCATTTAGAAAAGATACAGATTACCGATGCATTTGAAGCCGCCTCAGAGGAGCTCTTAAGACTTAAGGAGAAAGCAGATGTAACCGTCTGCATCTATCACGGCGGCTATGAGTGCGACTTAGAAAGCGGAGCTGTCTTAAGCACAACCGGGGAAAACGTGGGCTGGCGCATTTTAAAGGAACTGGATTACGACCTTCTTTTAACCGCCCATCAGCACATGACCATACCCGGTAGGGAGATTTTCGGAACCCACACCTTACAGCTTGCAGCCAATGCCGTTCAGTACGCCTGCTTAGAGGTGACCATGAAAGAGGGGAAAGCTTCCCTAAAGTCCTTCATCTGTCCTGCCGGAGGGGTTCATGAAAAGGAGCCCTATGAGTCCTTGCTTCCCCTGGAAAATGCGGTTCAGGAATGGCTGGATGAGGACATCGGCCGCTTAAAGAAGCCTGTTCCGGAAAAGGGCAAGCTGGATATGGCCCTTCACGGGTCAGCCATTGCGGACTTTTTCAATCAGGTCCAATTGGAATATTCGGGGGCTGATATCTCCTGCGTGGGTCTGGGAAATTCCCCCATCGGCCTGCCGGAGCGTGTGACCATGCGGGATCTGGTGCGGGTGTACCCGTTTTCCAATACTCTTGTGGTCCTTGAGGTGGACGAAAAGACCCTTAAAAAAGCTCTTGAGCGCTGCGCCGAATATTTTACTTTAAGAGACGGAAGTATAGAAATATCAGACGTATTTTTAAAACCTAAGGTGGAGCATTACAATTATGATTATTTTTCCGGCATCACCTTTGAGCTGGACTTAAAAGCGCCTGTGGGAAACCGGGTGAAAAAGATCCTGTATAAAGGCGGGCCTTTCCCGGAACAGCCCTTAAGCCTCTGCATGAGCGATTACCGGGCCAGCGGCACCGGGGGCTACGATGTGTACAGGGAGTGCAGGGTTATAAAGCGCATCGGCACGGAAGTTCCTCAGATGGCACTGGAATATTTGGAAAACCATCCTGTGGTAGAAATTGAACGAAAGGGCGGGATTGTCCTGCTTTAGAAAGGGATTGTCCCCTTTCACCGCTTTATCATTCGATATACAGGAAAATTCCGTTAAATGAAAACCATCAGATTAATTATTGAAACGGTACGGTTAATTAAATCAGTTTGTTCTGCTTAAATCTTAAAATTGCTTGACAAAAGCCGCTCTTTCCTTTAGTCTACCCCTATACCGGAAACGGGAAAAACACTTCAGGGCAATGAAGCCATAACATTGTGCAGGGACGCACAGAGTTATGGCTTGATTTTTTTGCCCAAAACAAAAAAAGGAGGAGACGCAGTTATGAATCACGGAGATATGGCTTGGCTCTTAATGAGTTCGGCAATGGTTTTTATTATGACGCCGGGACTCGCATTTTTTTACGGAGGTTTAGTAAAGCGGAGAAACGTTATTAACACCATAATGTCATCTGCCATCATGATGGGTGTGGGGTCCATTCTGTGGGTTCTGGTAGGCTTTTCCCTGTCTTTCAGCGGAGATGTGGGAGGAATCATCGGCGATTTAAAATGGGTGGGACTGAATTTTGACACCTTTGCGGATTCCACGCTTCCCTACCCCAACACACTGGCATTTGCCATATTCCAGATGATGTTCGCCATCATCGCCCCGGCTTTAATTACGGGAGCTATAGCGGAGCGCATGAAGTTCTCTTCCCTGGTTCTTTTTGTGTCCCTCTGGTCCTTGATCGTCTATTATCCCCTGGCTCATATGGTATGGGGAGGAGGCTATTTATTCCAGATCGGCTCCGTTGACTTTGCAGGCGGAAATGTGGTGCACATCAGCTCCGGCGTCAGCGCCCTGGTGATTTCCATTCTTCTTGGAAAACGCCGTAATTTAGGGAAAGCGCCCTACCATCCCCACAATATTCCTTTCGTATTTCTGGGAGCCTCCCTGCTTTGGTTCGGCTGGTTCGGCTTTAACGGCGGCAGTGCTCTGGCGGCAAATGAGCTGGCGGCCCACGCATTTATGACTACCAACACTGCAGCGGCCTCAGCCCTTCTTTCCTGGACCTTAATCGAGGTGGTAAAAAACGGGAAGCCCACCCTGGTGGGCGCTTCCACCGGCATGGTCATCGGTCTGGTGGCCATTACCCCCGGAGCCGGTTTTGTGCCAATCTGGGCAGCAATCATCATCGGTGGACTGGTCAGCCCTATTTGTTATTTCTTTATCAATATCATTAAGCCTAAATTCGGCTATGACGATGCCCTGGATGTCTTCGGGTGCCACGGCATCGGCGGTATCTGGGGAGGCATTGCAACCGGAATATTTGCAAAGACCAGCATTAATCCGGCAGCAGCCTGGAATGGCCTGGCATTCGGCGAAGTCACCCTTTTCCTCCGCCAGCTGGCGGCCATCGGGATCACCATTGTGATCGCTGCCGTAGGAACGCTGATTGCCGCCGGAATCACTTCACTGGTAACTAAAGGAATTACGGTTTCAAAGAAAAATGAAGCTCTCGGACTTGATATCTCAGAGCATGGAGAAACCGCTTATCCGGCATTTAACGGAATGGATTAGGAGACAGGGGGACCGTCATATGAAAAAAATAGAAGCGTATATCCGTCCGGAAAAGCTGGAGGATATTAAGGAAATCATGGATGAACTGAATTTAAACGGCTTAAGCATCATACAGGTCATGGGCTGCGGAAACCAGAAGGGCTGGACGGAATTTGTCCGGGGCATGGAAGTGGATTATAACTTCCTTACAAAGATCAAAATTGAAACCGTAGTTCTCGACGGCCAGGCAGAAGCTGTAGTAAATGCCATTACAAAAAGGGCCTGTACCGGAGAATTCGGCGACGGAAAAATATTTATCTCTGACGTGCAGGATGCCGTCCGGATCCGTACCGGGGAACGGGGAAATGATGCGATCAAATAGTCCCGGACAGTCCGCTTAAATATTTTTTCCTCTCCCCGTTGAAAGTATTTCCGATTCTATTTATAATAGGAGAAGAATACCCAAAGAGAATGGGCAGGAGAGAGGAACGTATGAGTATCAGGGCTATAGTAGTGGACAATTCAGAAGAACTTCTGATGAAACTGACAAGTATTTTAAAGGAAATAGAAGAAATTGAGCTTTGCGGAAGCTTTAACGAGGCCATTGCCGCCATCCAGCATGTAAAGGATTATCCCGTGGATTTAGTGTTTTCCGACGTAGTCATGCCGGATATCAGCGGCATTACCCTGGCCTCAAAGCTATATGAGCTTCCCAACCCGCCGGAGGTGGTCCTGCTTTCCGGAATACCGGGCTTCTCTCTGGAGGCGTGGAAGATCCGGGCGTTTGGATTTATCATAAAGCCTTATACGAAGCTGCAGATTGTTAAGATGATTGGGAAGTATAAGAAAGAAAGGGCAGCGCAGGGATGATGAGGGCTGCCGGCGGAAGATGCCGAAGTGTTGCTTCGCAGTTAATTACGGGTTAATTAACTGCGAAGCTTTTTGTGCCCTTTGTACCGGAAAAGTTCTTCTTTTTCCTATGATTCTATCACTTTTTGTATTTTAAATGGACGAACCTAGTGTACTATGCTATAATAATCAGATAGAGAAAAAAGCCCTCTTTTTTTCCATAAGGAGAAAGATATGAAAGATAAGTTCAAAATAAAGGGACAGCTGCGGACGTATATGCAATGGCCGCTTTATTTAAGCGCCCTGCTGATTGCCGCCAATGTGGTGATCGGTGTGGTAAGCGCAAAAGCGGGTATTATTATGGCGGTTTTTACGCTTTTGTATATCGGAATTGCAGTATGGCTCTACACTTACAGAAGAAAGCGTCTGCTGGGCGGAATCGTGGAATTTTCCGCGGAATATTCCTGGATGCAGAAGCAGCTTCTTACGGATCTTGAGCTTCCATATGGAATTGCTGATGAAAGCGGACGGATTCTCTGGGGAAATGCCGCATTTACGGAGGTTCTGGGGGAAGAAAAGCCCTTAAAGACCACCAGGAAAAATCTTATGGTTCTTTTTCCGGAGATAACGAAGGATGTCTTAAAGCTTAAGGACGAGCCAGCTGTTCTGCACACCACCCGCAACGGGCGGAAGTACCAGATCCGGTTAAAGGCTGTTTATATGAATGATTCTCCCCAATCCATCACAGACGCCATTGGAGTGGAAGCGGCGGGTCAGATGCTGACCGCTGTCTATCTCTTTGATGAGACGGAGATTCTCAACTACAAGCAGATGGTGGATGACCAGAAGATGGTGGCCGGGCTGATTTATCTGGATAATTACGATGAGGCTTTAGAGAGCGTGGAAGAGGTGCGCCGTTCCCTGCTTACGGCCCTCATCGACCGGAAGATCACCAAATACTTTACCAATATGGGCGGAATTGTCAAGAAGCTGGAAAAGGACAAATATTTCATTGCCATCAAGCAGTCCTGCGTCAAGGAGCTGAAAGAGAACCGTTTTTCCATTCTGGAAGAGGTAAAGACCGTCAATATCGGAAATGAGATGGCGGTTACTTTAAGCATCGGCCTTGGCATGAACGGGGACAGCTATTACAAGAATTACGATTTAGCCAGAATCGCCATTGATATGGCCCTGGGCCGTGGCGGGGATCAGGCGGTTGTAAAGGATGGAGAGCGAATCCAGTATTTCGGCGGCAAGGCCCAGCAGGTGGAAAAGACGACCCGCGTAAAGGCCCGTGTAAAGGCCCATGCCCTCCGGGAGCTGATGGAGACAAAGGACCGGATTCTCATTATGGGACACCGTCTGACGGATATAGACTCCTTTGGCGCGGCGGTGGGTATCTACCGCATTGCCACGGCCATGGATAAAAAGGCCAGTATTATTATTAACGAGGTAAACAAGACTGTCCGGCCTCTGCTGGACCGTTTTGTGGGAAATACCGATTATCCTGAGGATATATTCCTCACAGGAGCTAGGGCTGCGGAGCTGGTGGACGCCAACACCCTTTTGGTGGTG
>JASGGP010000220.1:0-8296 GCA_047604985.1 Lacrimispora sp. | reverse complement strand
ATTGAGAAGATCCATGATACCAGGACAGACAAAGCTTATCAGGCGGTCTGGCTGGAAAATGAATATTTGAAGGTGATGATACTCCCGGAGCTTGGCGGAAGGATCCAGCGGGCCTTTGACAAAACCAACCAATATGATTTCGTTTATTACAATCACGTCATAAAACCCGCCCTGGTAGGGCTCTGCGGTCCCTGGCTCAGCGGCGGAATCGAATTTAACTGGCCTCAGCACCACCGGCCTACCACCTATTCCCCTGTGGATTATATGCTCCTGGAAAATGAGGATGGTTCCAAAACCTGCCGTGTCTGCGACGTGGACCAGATGTACGGAACCAAGGGGGAGGCCAGCTTCACCCTGTATCCCGGAAAGGCTTATATAGAAATAAAGGGCCAGCTTTACAATCCCACGCCAATGCCTCAGACCTTTTTATGGTGGGCGAACCCGGCGGTCCCGGTCAATGAATATACCCAGTCCATTTTCCCTCCGGATGTCCATGCCGTCATGGATCACGGAAAAAGGGATGTATCCCGTTTCCCCATTGCCACGGGAGTATATTATAAGCATGACTACAGCGAAGGCGTGGATATCTCCCGCTATAAAAACATTCCGGTTCCTACCTCCTACATGGCGGAAAAGAGTGAGTTTAATTTTGTAGGCGGCTACGATTACCGGGCAGGGGCGGGAATCCTTCATGTGGCAGACCACCATATTTCGCCGGGCAAAAAGCAGTGGACCTGGGGCTGCGGCGATTTCGGAAAGGCATGGGACCGGAATTTAACCGATGAGGACGGACCATACATTGAGCTGATGACCGGGGTTTACACCGATAACCAGCCGGATTTCACCTGGTTAAAGCCCATGGAGGAAAAAACCTTTACCCAGTATTTCATGCCTTATAAAGCCGTTGGTCCTGTGAAAAACGCCTCCATTCACGCTGTCATAAATCTGGAGATGAGGGAAAATGAGATTCATATTGTGGCATACGGAACCCAGGAATATCCTGATGCACGGATTCTGCTGACTTACGGCAATGAGACGCTGTCAGATGAAACCACCTTTCTTTCCCCGGTTCATACTTATGAAAAGACGCTGCACACCGGCGTAAAGGATGAGACAGGGCTGACCCTTAAGGTTCTTTCCGGCGGCAGGGAGCTGGTTTCCTACACGCCCTTAAAGACAGAGATTCCAAAGCTTCCGGACCCCGCCAAGGCGGCGGAGGACCCGGAAAAAATCATGACAAATGAAGAGCTGTATCTGACCGGGCTTCATATTGAGCAGTACCGCCACGCCACCTACAGGCCGGACCCCTATTACATAGAAGGCTTAAAAAGAGATCCCGGGGATATCCGCATCAATAATGCTTACGGCTCCCTGCTCATGCGCAGAGGATGCTTTGAGGAGGCGGAGGAGCACTTCAGGAAGGCTCTGAAACGGGCGGTCTGGAAAAATCCCAACCCTTACGATTCCGAGCCCTGTTACAATCTGGGCCTGGCCCTTTTGTATCAGGGAAAGACGGAGGAGGCCTTTGACGCCTTTTATAAGGCCACCTGGTCCGCCGGGCAGCAGGAAATGGGCTTCTATTACCTTTCCTGCATTGAATCCATGAGAGGCAATTATGAAAGTGCCCTGGAGCTTGGGGAAAAGGGGCTGGTGAGGAATGGGCATAATGTAAAGGCCAGAGCCTTAAAAGCCTATCTTCTGCGCAGGCTGGGCAGGACGGAAGAGGCCAAAGCTTTCATTGCGGAAAATTTGAAGGTGGATTCCTTCGATTACGTATCATGGCTGGAATCAGCATATTTAGAGCCGGACCGCGGAGAGGAAATCCAGGCAAAGATCAGCAGGCTGGCCAGAGGTTTTCATGAAAACTACTTAATGGCAGCCAGGCATTATGGAGAGTTCGGCGCATATGAAGCCGCTGTCCAGACCCTGGACCAGTGTCCCCGGAAATGGCCCATGCTCTATTACTATAAGGCCTTTTATCAGGAGCTTATGGGAAAAGACGGAACAGAAACCTTAAAGCAGGCGGAGAACTGCAGCACCGATTACTGCTTCCCCAATAAGCTGGAGGACATCCTGGTGCTAAAGTTTGCGGCTGAAAAGAACCCGGAAGGGGCTAATGCCTTTTATTATCTGGGAAATTTATATTACGACAAGCTTCAGTACCGTACCGCCCTTTCCTATTGGGAGCAGTCCGCCCGGTTAAATCCCAGGTTTCCAACAGTATGGAGAAACTTATCGCTGGCTTATTACAACAAGGAGAAGGACAGAGAAAGAGCCAGAGAAAGAGCCAGAGAGGCCATGGAAAAGGCTTATAGCTTAAACCCGGCCGATGCCAGGATATTCCTGGAGCTGGACCAGCTTTACAAAAAGCTGGGCATGGAGGCAGCAGAACGTCTGGGAAAATATGAAGCCGCAAGAGATGTATTTATGAAGCGGGACGACTTAATGATTGAATATGCAGCCCTTTTAAATCTTCTGGGACGTTACGGGGAGGCTTATGAATTCATTATGAACCACAGATTCCACCCATGGGAAGGCGGGGAAGGAAAGGTGACGGCACAGTACGTGGTCTCCCTTGTGGAGCTGGCCAGACAGGCCATGGCGGCAAAGGAATGGGCCGGGGCAGAGGAATACTTGACAAGGGCCTTAGAGTATCCGGAGAATCTGGGAGAAGGAAAGCTGGAAGGCACAAAAGACAATCATATCAGATATTATCTGGGCGTGGTCATGGAGAACCTGGGAAAGACAGAGGAAGCAAGGGCCTGCTTTGAAGGGGCCGGCGTAGGAACAGATGAACCGGCAGGCATGATGTATTACAATGACCAGCCGGCGGATATGATTTATATCAGGGACTGGCAAAGGAAGCTGGGAAAACCGGTGGAGGCCAGAGCCAGGTCTAGAGCTGCTGGATTACGGGAACAGCATATGTTTGACCACATGAAGATCGAATATTTTGCCGTATCCCTGCCCGATTTCCTGATTTATGAGGAAGACCTGGATGAGAAGAACAAAGCCCATTGCAGCTATCTTATAGGGCTTGGAAAGATGGGGCTTGAAGACAGGGAAGGAGCGAGAAAGGCCTTTGAGGAAACCATAAAGCTGGATAACACTCATTTAAATGCAGTCCGGTATTTGAATATGATTAAAGAAAGCTGAAATTAAAATCACCGGAAGCATTAAGGTCCATAAACTATAGGAAAAGTTTTTGTGGTATCAGGCCAGCAACGGCCTGATACCTTTTTTATTTTTCAGATTTAAAACCTTTACGGTGAACTGCCATTCCTGTAAAAGTGGCTGTTTCTGTTTATTAAATTCAGCTGAAGCGGAACCGGAATGTAGAATTTGCAGAAAATACTGTAATCCATATAAATTTTACTGAATAAATGGATGGTAAATTTAACGATTTAATTAATGATAGATATTAAATGGGCGATTAAGAAGTAAAATTCACAAGAAACTGATTTATTAATAATGATATTACAGTAAAAAAGTTATAAAAACAACTGAACTTATATTGACAAAATTTAACATTTAATGTATATTTTAAATATATTAAATTAAAATTCAAAAAGGTTTAATAAAAAGGAGGAAAATCGTGAAAAGAAAATTACATGCAGTTTTAGCAGCTGCACTGGTGGCCGGCATGGCGTTGGCAGGGTGTGGGAATTCCAATCAGGGGCAGGCGGAGAAGACTTCTGCATCGGCGGATGCTTCTACGGCAGCGGATACCACTGGGGCAGGTACGGAGGCTTCAAAAAGCGGAGAGGTGACCACCATTCGTTTTTACGGATCAGATTCTGAGTACAACCAGAATATTGTAGCAGGCTTTGAGAAAGAGAACGGGGATATTAAGGTTGAGATCGTTCCGGTTGACTTTGATAATGCGGAGCAGGTAATTAAAACAGGAATTGCTTCCGGCAATCCGGTGGATGTCAGCTTTTTCTGGGGCAGTCAGATTAATGCCTTTACAGAGAATAATATGGCTTATGATTTAACCCCATACTTAACGGAGAATAATCAGGAATGGCTCAATACCTTTGTTCCTGCCTATATTGACTCCTGTAAGGTTGACGGCAAGTATTATGCGGTCAGCTATCAGCCTGTAATAGAAACAATCTTCTATAATAAAGACTTATTTACACAGTATAATGTTAAGGTTCCGGAAACCTGGGACGAGCTTGTGGAGGCCTGCAAGGTATTTAAGGAAAACGGCGTTTACGGAATCGGAGACTGGAACGGACAGAATCATCAGCTCCTGCAGTTCGCTTATCAGTATATGGCCAATGACGGAACCCTGGAGGAGTACACCACGGGAAAGGGCGACTTTACCAAGAATGAAGGCTTGAAAAAGTGTCTGGAAAACTGGAAGTCCGTCTATGAAGCCGGTTACTGGTACCCGGAGAAGGAGCTCTGACTTCCACAAAGGATCAGACCCAGGCGGCCTGGTACCAGGGAAAAATCGCCATGCTTTTTGATGCCGGCTCCAATGCAGGGGAATACGAGAAAAACTGCAGCTTTACCTTTGGAATTCTGCCTTTCCCAAGGGTAGAGGAAGGCGGAAAATATGCCTTAAATACGGTTACCAATGCCCTGTTCATCCCGGCCAATGCAAAGCACCCGGAAGAAGCGGTCCGGTTTATGAAATATTATACCAGCGATCAGGGAATTGAAGAGATTATTAAGAGCGGAAGACTCCCTGCTACGGTTTCCATGCAGGATAAGGTGGAAAGTCAAGTACTTAAGGATCTTCTGGCAACGACCACCCAGGATAATGTGGCCGGATACAAACAGATGCAGGGCCTTTCTTCTGAAATCAACTCTTTCCTTCAAAACGATCTGATGGGTATGGTATGCAGCGGCACCAGCGTAGAGGATGCGCTGCAGCAGCTGGAGGATTTAAGACAGACAACGGTAAAAGCCGATTAAAAGGCAGAAATAAGGATGCGCTTGCGGAGGGGGAGTGCTGTCGGCACTCCCTGTTTCCGTTCATTGATTGAGGGATAAAACATGAATAATTCGAAGAAAAAAATGAGCAATATTGAGAAGAAATACATGGCTGCAGGAATTCTGTTTCTTCTTCCGGCCGTGGTCGTCTATCTGGTCTTTGCCGTAATTCCGTTTTTTGACAGCTTCCTTCTGTCATTCCAGGAATGGGGCGGGTTTGGACCCCGTACCTTTAACGGGTTAAAGAATTATTTCAGGGCATTTAGCGATAAGACGTTCCTCATGGCTATTAAAAACAGCATATATCTTGGGGTGACATCGGCAATATTCAGCGTGGTTATCGGTGTTTTTATGGCCTGGCTCCTTCTTTATGTGGGAAAAAAGTGGGGAGGCTTCTTCCGGACAGTCCTGTTTTCGCCGAGCATGATTCCGGCTGTCATCACTGCCCTTATATTTGCCTTTGTATATGAGCCGGAAATCGGGATTTTAAACAATGTTCTGGCTGCCATGGGCCTGGAAGGCCTGCAGCATGCCTGGCTGACCAATAAAGGAACGGCGCTGAACTGCATCCTGTTTGTTTCAGCCTGGAAACAGGTGGGTCTTACCATGGTTCTCTGCTTTGCGGGAATGCAGGGGATTGACCATTCGCTGATCGAGTCCTCAAGGCTTGACGGAGCATCGGATTTCCAGATTTTCAGAAAGATTATACTGCCCCTGATCATGGCTTTTGTCCAGCTGTCCGCAATTTTTGCAGTTATGAGCGGACTTAAAATTTATGATACCGTAGTGGCCTTAACCAACGGAGGGCCGGGAAAGGCAACCACTGTTATGCCTTTGTGGATTTTACAGAATTCTTTTTCCTTTAACAATTACGGCTACGGTTCTGCAATGAGCATGATTTTTGTGCTGATCGTGCTGCTGGGGATGATCGTTGTAAAAAGACTGGTTCGGGGAGGAGCATATGAGCGATAGAATGTTCAGCATGAACAAATACATGAAAATATTGGCTTATGCGGTGCTGGGAGCTTATACCATTGTGGTGGCCTATCCTATTTTATTTATGTTTTTTACTTCCTTTAAAACCAATAAGGAATTTTTCATCAATCTTTTCGGTTTTCCCCGTCACATAGAGCTTATGAATTACGCCAATGCCTGGAGCATCGGCAAGCTGGGAACCTATTTTGTCAACAGTGTGGTTATTACCGGAGTTTCGGTCGCCGTTACCACAGTTTTATCGCTGCTTGGGGGATATGCCCTGGCAAAGCTGTATATTCCCAAGGCGGGATTGATTATGGATGCCTTTATGGTGTTTAACTTTATTCCGGGAATTGCGATTTACATATCCCTCTATTCCATGATGAGTAAAATGCACCTAACCGGCGGAAAGATGAGCCTTATACTGCCCTATATTGCATGGCAGATTCCGTTTTCCATGTATATCATTAAGCAGTATTTTGAGACCATTCCCGAAGAGCTGATCGAAAGCGGCAGAATTGACGGCTGTACGGAATTTCAGACTTTTTTCCATATCATGCTTCCTCTTGTGAAACCGGCTATTGCAACCATTATTGTGTTTACCTTTATCGGCAACTGGGGAGAACTGATGTGGGCCAATATAGCCACGGCTTCCAATGCCCTTATTAAGACACTTCCGGTGGGACTTTTGAATTTTAAGACAGAAATGGGGGTTGAGTGGGGACAATACACCGCAGGCATCTGCATGGTCACCATTCCGCTGATGCTCCTGTTCGGTTATTTTCAGAAGTATTTTGTTTCAGGCCTGACCAACGGCGCGGTCAAGGGATAAGAAAAACAGGAAAGGAATGAGAAGACTATGAGATATACCGATTATAAATTTCACGTACCCGAAGAAAAGGTGATCCGGCTGATTGTTGATACGGATGCAAAGAATGAGGCAGATGACCAGTTTGCCATTGTCCATGGGCTGTTAAGCCCCAAATTTGAGAATGTGGGAATGATTGCCGCCCATTATGGAACCAGGCATGAGGATTCCATGGAACGCAGCTTTATAGAGCTGGAAACAATTTTTGACAAGATGGGCTTACCGAAAGACGGAATGATATGGAAGGGGGCGGCCCATGCCCTTCCGGACAGGGAGACTCCGATGGAAAGCGAAGGGGCCCGGCTCATTGTGAAAGAGGCCATGAAAGAGGATGACAGGCCGCTGTTTGCCATCTTCTTAGGGCCCCTGACAGATCTTGCTTCCGCCCTGCTTATGGAGCCCCGGATTGCAGGCAGGATGAAAGCCATATGGATCGGAGGCGGCACCTATCCCGCCGGCGGTACGGAGTTTAATCTGGGAAACGATATCCATGGAGCCAATGTGGTATTCCAAAGCAAAATGGAGATTTGGCAGGTACCAAAGAACGTTTATGAGATGATGCCCCTTTCCCTGGCCGAATTAGAATACAAGGTAGCGCCCCAGGGAGAGATCGGGGAGTATCTCCTGTCCCAGCTAGATGAGCATGCCCAGGAGGAAGGTCCAAGAAACAGCGCTTTCCGGACAGGGGAAACCTGGGTGGTGGGAGACAGCCCTGCCGTAGGACTTCTTCTGTATGAGCACCGCTTTGAATTTGACTGGGTCCAGGCGCCTTTTATCACCGGCGACATGGTCTATGTTCAAACCGGGCTGAACCGTCCCATACGGGTATACAAAAAAATTGACAGCCGGCTGATTCTGGAGGATTTCTTTGCAAAGCTGGCGCTGTTCCATGCAAAGCATCCCGGCGGATGGACCGGGAAAATATAAAGAAAAGGGGATCTTTCAAAGATCCCCTTTTTAAAGGTCTAAAGTCTCACACTTTTTCTTTCATGAAGCTTAACGGAAACTTCAATTTTAACTGTCAGCTTTGGTTCTTTTGAGATTTTCTGCACAAGCTGCTTCATTGCCAGTTCTCCCAGCCGCTTTTTGGGAACCTCCATGGTGGTCAGGGGCGGATCAAGGAAATCACAGATGGGCATGTCATCAAATCCGATGATGGAGATATCCTCCGGAATCCGGAATCCAAATTCCTTAAGGGCCCGCATGGCTCCGGCTGCGATTAAGTCGTTATCGGCAAAGTATGCCTGGGCCATGACCGGTTTTTCCCGGAGAATGTGAATCATATCCAGATAGGCCCCCTCCATGGATGGGGTGAGGTCATGGACAAAAGGATGGCTGGTGGGCAGATGATGGTGGCGCAGAGCCTTGTAATAGCCATCCGCCCGCTCGGCAAAGTTGCCGATGGGATAGGAGGAACGCAGATATCCCACCTCTGTCATTCCCTTTTCGATTAAATAATTGGTTGCCCGGTAGGCACCCTGTACGTTATTGATGAGAACTGAATCGCAG
>JASGGP010000219.1:0-8306 GCA_047604985.1 Lacrimispora sp. | reverse complement strand
GAGTTCCTTTCCCGGATGGCCTCTGCCGCGCTCACGCCTGCCGCGCCGTTGCCCAGGATCAAATACAGTTCCTCCGTATCCCTGTGAAATGCCTTGCTTTCCTCTTCATAAGGAACAAAATTTTCCGGTCCCACTCCGCATACCGGACAAACATCCATGTCTGCTTCAAATATTGCGCCGCATACCAGACACTTTACCATTTTCACTTTGCTTTCCGCCATGTAAATACCCCTTTTCCATATTTCTTTTGTAATAATAGTTTTCAATCCTGACATTATCATAGCATAGTTTTTTACTATTTCAAGGCTCTTTCTGTTAATATTTTGTAAGCTTAGAAAGAAAACCGTAAGGCCGGAAAGCCCTATTTTATGGTAAAATAGAACCAGCAATACCAGACTGAAACGAGGAAGCATTTATGAAAAAGTACAGCATTGGAGAGGTTTCCAGCCGTCTGGGCTTAAGCCGGGACACCCTTCGTTTTTACGAAAAAAAGGGAATCATCCAGCCGGAAAAGCAGGACAACGGCTACCGGGCCTATACCTATGAGGACATCCGAAAGCTATTAAACGTCATGTTTTACCGCCGTCTTAATTTCAGCCTTGAGGATATTAACCGGATTCTTTATAAGAACTCCTTTCCCTCGTACCGTTCCATGATCCAGGAAAAAATCACGGAAGAAAAGCTTCAGGTGGAAAAGCACAGGCAGTCCCTGGTCCAGCTGACCCATTTACAGCAGCTTTATAAAAATGCGGAACAGTGCCTGGGCTGTTATGCCATCCGACCCTTTAAGCCCCATTACCAGATAGAGGACAGCAGTTCTCTGGACCGGGCAGGCATCTCCGATTTATGCAGCCTTTACCAGGAATACCGGTTGATGAAAAGGGATGTACGGCAGCAGGGCGAGCGCCTTATGATCCCCCGGGATACTGCAGAGGCCATGAAGCTGGAAAAGGAGCTGGAAGACCAGCCGGTGATCCGCCATGAGCGCTGCGTTTATACTGTCATTGCCTCCAAAAGTCCTTTCCTGAATCCCCAGACGTTTTTAAATGCGGCAAAATGGGCAGGAAAACAGGGCTATACCCTTTCCGGTACGGGATACGGCGGATATCTGCTAAGCTGCGCTTTTGAGGAAAAGGCAAAAGAAAACCAGAATCAGGATCCTGAGGAACCGGTTCATTATATGGAGCTCTATCTTCCGGTGGAATCCCGGAATCAAAGCTTTAAGTAAAAAAGGAAGTGCAGGCCTCTGGCCTCTGCGCTTCCTTTTCTGTTTATTTTATTTTTTTAATTCTTTCTCTTCTGCATGTTCTCTCTCATGCTCTTTATGCTCATGACGCACATGCTCATTCTCTTTATGTTCATGCTCTTTATGTTCATGCTCACTTCCGCCCTTTTTACCCGAAGGCTTAAATGCCGAGCTGTAAAGATAAGGAACCAGAACAGTAGACACATTTCTGTGCTTCCTGAGCCTCTGCATGATAAAGTATGTGGTCTGGTTATGCAGAATATTGGCGAACCAGCTTTCCTCCATAAAACGGGACATGACTATGGTAATCATATCGCCTGATTCCAGATTTTCTTCGCTTTTTTTAATGTAATCCTCCACTGGCCCGATGAGATCCCGATAAGGCGACATGATGATGTCTAAAGGCACATCAATTCCTGTCTCTTCCCATTTTTTCTTCAGCACTTCGCCCTGCTTCTCATCTGTGGCTATATTGAGAGCTACCACATTGGAGGTGATTAAATTGGCATAATTCAATGCTTTCAGCACAGAACGGTTGATCCCGCCCACCAGCACAATACAGAGATTTTTATCCGTGCTGATGCTCTTGTGGTAATGGGACATAAAATCATTGACTATAAGCTGACGCCCTACAAACTGGTAATGGCGCTCAATACGGTGCATAATGTATACGATCACCGGAATGACGATTGCCAGCACCCAGGAGCCCTGTGCAAATCTGGTGACAAATACGATGATGGTTCCCAGGCCGGTCATAAAAGCGCCCAGACCGTTTATGAGCATTTTATACCACCAGCCCTTTCCCTTTATACGGGTCCAGCGGAACACCATTCCGCTCTGGGACAGGGTAAAGGATAAAAATACTCCGATGGCGTAAAGGGGAATCAGATAATGTGTCTCCGCATTAAATACGATCAGCAGCAGCGCGGCCATAAAAAAGATAAACATAATGCCGTTTGAAAAGCTGAGCCTTGTGCCCCGGTGCATGAACTGGCGCGGCACAAATCCATCGCCCGCCAATATGGCCAAAAGAGTGGGCAGACCGTTATATGCAGTATTTGCAGCCAAAAGCAGGATCAGAGAGGTTGCAAACTGCAGAACATAAAACATGGTTCCAGGGCCGAATACGGCCATACCCAGCTGGGAAATTACTGTTTTGTTCTCCAGAGGTATGATGTGCAGGGACATGACCAGAATCACGGAGCCTCCGAAAATCACCATGATGATTCCTACCAGTATGAACAGTACTTTCTTTGCATTGTGCTGGGACGGTTCACGGAAGCTGGGAACCGCATTGCTGACAACCTCCACACCGGTCAGTGCCGAGCAGCCGGAAGAAAAGGCCCTTAAAAGGAGGAAGAGGGAAACTGTCCCCACTCCGCCGGATACGGACCGTATACTTTCCGAATACTCCACAGGATGAAGACTCCCTGTTAAAAGCTTTGCAAAACCGATCACAATGAGGATCAGCATAATGAGGATAAAGCCATAGGTCGGCACGCCGAAAAGCTTTGACGACTCCCTCATTCCCCGAAGGTTTAAAAGGGTTACAATACATAAAAACAACAGTGCAAACAACAGCCGGTAGTGGGAAAATTCCGGAAATGCGGATACAAGAGCCGCCGTTGCCGCCGAAAGGCTTACGGCCACCGTCATGACATAGCCGATGACCAGGGCGGAAGCCGCCACAAGGGAAGCTCCTCTTCCTATATTTTCAGCAGATACAATATATGCGCCGCCACCGTTGGGGTAGCTTGCTATAATCTGGGAATAAGAAATAGCCAGAACCATAAACAGCAATATAATGGGCGAGGTCACATACCCCAGGTAATTGACCGCCCCTAAACCAAGAACAGGAACCAGAACCAAAAGCATTTCCTCGATGGCATAAGCCACAGAAGAAACCGCATCGCTTGCCATAATGGGGACGCCCCAAAACGGCCCCAGCTTCTCTCCTTCCAAATCGTTGTTCTTCAGAGTGTTTCCCAACAATATATTTTTTATTTTTCTCCTCGAATGCATACCAATATCCTCTCTGGCACATTTTTGTACTTAACTTTAGTATTGCCAATTGATTTTAATCTGATTAAAAATATCACTGATGAATCATAGGCTTTATTCCTCTAATTGTCAAGTGTGATTTTGAACTTTTGTGTTAAAATCCGTTACAATATTTTATGCCTGAAAAAAGGATAGCGGCACCCTGCAGATCAGGCTGCAGGTGTGCCGCTTTTATGGAAATTATCTTTTATTTAAAATATTTTACACCGGATTCAAAGATCTTCATATCCTGTTCTCCCCAGATATTCAGGGCTACGCTTTCCCCCCTGCGTTCCGAATGGGCCATTTTTCCCAGGATACGTCCGTCCGGGCTCGTAATGCCCTCTATGGCCATGTAGGAGCCGTTTGGATTCCAGAATTCCTCCATGGTGGGACAGCCCTTCTCATCCACGTACTGGGTCGCCACCTGGCCGTTTTCAAACAGCTTCCGAAGCCATTTCCCATCAGCCACAAAGCGGCCTTCCCCGTGGGAAACCGGGTTGCAGTATACGCCGCCTAACTCTGCGCCCAAAAGCCATGGAGATTTATCAGAGACCACCTTCAAATTGACCATTTTGGAAATATGGCGTCCAATGGTATTTGTTGTCAGGGTAGGTGAATCCTCCCTCTGCTGCACAATCTTTCCTTCCGGCACCAGCCCCAGCTTGATCAAGGCCTGGAAACCGTTGCAGATTCCTAACATCAGGCCGTCTCTCTTGTTTAACAGCTTTTCCAGTTCTTCCTTTATGGCCCCATTCCGGAATACGGCTGCAAAAAACTTGGCCGATCCGTCGGGCTCGTCGCCTGCGGAAAAGCCGCCGGGGAACATGACGATCTGGGCATTTGAGATTTCTTTCCGGTAAGCCTCTACGGATTCCCTGATGTCCTGAGGGCTTAAGTTTTTAAATACCCTGGAAGTCACTATGGCTCCCGCTCTTTCAAAGGCTCTGATGCTGTCATATTCGCAGTTGGTTCCCGGGAAAACGGGTATGAATACCCTGGGCTTTGCTACCTTGCTCCCGCAGACGTAAATGTCCTTTCCATGGAAAAGCACCTCTTCCACAGGCCCTTTGGCCACCCCTGACTCCGTAGGAAACACATCTTCCAGAGTTTCTGTCCAGCCCTTGAGAGCCTCTTCCACGGAAATGGTCACGCCGCCGTATTCAAAAATACCTTTCCCGGTTACTTCACCCACCGGCCTTAAGTCCGCCCTGAGGCTTTCCTCTGCTCCTTCCGGCACCTCGCAGACAATATTTCCCCATCCGGCTGCAAAAAAGTCCTTTGAATCCACATTTTCATCAATCTTCACGCCCATCTTATTGCCGAAAGCCATTTTGCTGACCGCCTCGCAAAGGCCGTGGCGCTCCACCCCATAGGCGGAAATGATGCGGCCTGCCGAAATGTCCTCAAACAGCTTCCCGTAGCCGTCCATGATCTGGCTGTATACCGGAAGGTCGTACTCATCCCTTTCTATGCAAAACACCATGATCCTGCTGCCCGCTTTCTTAAATTCCGGGGTGATGATATGGTTCTTATGTGCCACATCCACTGCAAAGGACACAAGAGTGGGAGGTACGTCAATCTCCTGAAAGGTGCCGGACATACTGTCCTTTCCGCCGATGGAGGGAAGTCCCAGACCCATCTGGGCATTGTAAGCACCGAGGAGAGCCGCAAAGGGCTGGCTCCACCGGGCCGGGTCCTCGGTCATCCTGCGGAAATACTCCTGGAAGGTAAAACGGATTTTCCTGTAATCACCGCCTGCCGCCGCGATCTTGGCAACAGAAGATAAAACAGCGTAAACAGCGCCGTGATAGGGACTCCAGCTGGATAAATAGGGATCAAAGCCGTAGCTCATCATGGTAACTGTATTGGATTCTCCCTTTGACATGGGCAGCTTTGCCACCATGGCCTGGGTCTCGGTCAGCTGGTATTTTCCTCCATAGGGCATGAATACGCTGCCTGCGCCGATGGATGCGTCAAACATTTCCACAAGCCCCTTCTGAGAACAGACGTTTAAATCAGAGAGCAGATCCATCCAGGCTTCCCTCACACCGGAGATTTCCGGTTTTATAAAGGCATTTTCCTCCCTGCCCGGAACCTCCAGAAGCACCGAAGCCTCCTGATGAGCTCCGTTAGTGTCCAAAAATGCACGGCTGATGTCCACAATAGTCTTTCCCCGCCAGTTCATCACAAGCCTTGGCTCCTCTGTCACCACAGCCACCTGGGCGGCCTCTAAATTCTCTTCCGCGGCATAGGCCAGAAACCGGTCCGCATCCTGCGGATCAACCACCACTGCCATACGCTCCTGGGATTCGGAAATGGCGATTTCCGTGCCGTCAAGCCCTGCGTACTTTTTGGGAACCTTATCCAGATCAATCCGAAACCGTCCGCCAGCTCACCGATGGCTACAGACACCCCTCCGGCTCCAAAGTCATTGCACTTTTTAATGATCCTGCTGACTTCCTCTCTGCGGAACAGCCGCTGGATCTTCCGCTCCGTAGGAGCATTTCCCTTTTGTACCTCTGCCCCGCAGGTCTCAATGGAGGACTCGGTATGGACCTTGGAGGAGCCTGTGGCGCCGCCGCAGCCATCCCGCCCGGTCCGTCCTCCCAGCAAAATGATGATATCGCCGGGATCAGAGGTTTCACGGATGACGTTCTTTCTGGGAGCCGCACCCATGACCGCTCCGATTTCCATTCTCTTTGCAACATAGCCGGAATGATAAATCTCTTTCACATACCCGGTAGCAAGGCCGATCTGGTTGCCATAGGAGCTGTAGCCGTCTGCGGCTCCTGTCACAATCTTTCTCTGGGGCAGCTTGCCCTTTAAGGTTTCGTCCAATGGCCTTGTAGGATCAGCGGCTCCGGTTACCCGCATGGCCTGGTAAACATAGGTCCTGCCGGAAAGAGGGTCACGGATAGCGCCTCCAAGACAGGTAGCAGCACCTCCGAAAGGCTCGATCTCTGTAGGGTGGTTATGGGTTTCATTTTTGAAATTGACAAGCCATTCCTCTTCTGCCCCGTCAACTTCCACCGGAACGACGATGCTGCAGGCATTGATCTCGTCGGAAACCTCAAGATCATCAAGCTTTCCTTCCATGCGCAGCTTTTTCATTGCCATAAGGGCCAGGTCCATCAGGCAGACGAACTTTCCGCTCCTGCCCTTTAAAACCTCTTCCCTGTCGGAAAGATACTGGTTATAGGTGTCCTCCATGGGCTTGCGGTAATAGCCGGACTGGAAAGTCACATCCTTTAATTCTGTTTGGAAAGTAGTGTGGCGGCAGTGGTCGGACCAGTAGGTATCCAGCACCCGGATCTCCGTCATGGACGGGTCCCTCTGCTCCTCGTTTTTATAATAAACCTGGATATGCAGAAAATCCTTAAAGGTCATGGCAAGATTTAAGGAATCATATAAGTCCTTTAACGGCTCCTCTGCAAAATCCTGAAAGCCCTGGAAAATAATCACATCCGCCGGGGTTTCAAACACTGTGACAAGTGTTTTGGGCTTTGTCTCATTGGCTTCTCTGGAATCCACCGGATTGATGCAGAAAGCTTTGACGGCGGAAATCTCAGCCTCCGTCAGCGGGCCGGAAATCACATAGGTTGCTGCGGATCTTATAACAGGCTCCTCGTCTTCTTTCAAAAGCTTGACGCACTGTTCGGCAGAATCGGCTCTCTGGTCAAACTGACCCGGTAAAAACTCCACGGAAAATACCGTGCCGCCTTCCTTTCCGGGGAAGTCCTCCTCATAAACTTCATCCACTGGAGGCTCTGAAAAAATGGTGGTGAGAGCCAGCCCATAAATTTCATCGGACAGGTTTTCCATATCATAACGGATCAGCACCCGGACATCAGATACCGTGCTGATTCCAAGGTAGCTGGCAATTTCCGCTTTTAATTCTCCGGCTTTTACGGCATAGGCTGGCTTTTTCTCAACATACACTCTTCTTACACTCATATTTTCCTCTTTCCTGCCCGCGGTTTCTGGGCATCAAGGTATACCCTCAGGCATTTCTCCTTATTAAAAAATCATTCCTTCTGTTCTTGTGTAAGTATCATATCACAAAATACACAAATTAGTAAAATTAATATATTTTATCTCATTAATTAATTTTATTAATAACTATCCCACGACCTTACCCCATATGGATTTTCAGAAATCTTTTCCTATGTTCTGCAAAAAATACTTGAAAATTCCACAGTTTTACAATATAGTAGTAAAGAATTTTTCACAAAGGAGTGCAGTATTCTATGGATCTCGAGCAGCAATTAAGTGACATATCAAAAAAATATTCTCTTGGAAACATCAAATTTAAAACCGATGAACAAATCCCAAATCTGGAAGTGTGCTTACAGCTTCATGAGGAGCACATTAAAAAATTCATCCAAAAAGCCGGACATTTAAAATCCATCGTAGAATCCTGCGCAAATATGGTAACCATTTTCGACCAGTCCGTTTCAAAGGAGCTTCTGATGAAGACCTCTCTGCGCTGTGCGGGAAGCAACCGGCTGTATATCCGAACCGCTTCTCCCATGCTGAAAATCCTGGTGGAAACCTTCTGGATTAAGCCAGATGGGAGGTGTCATTCAGCTGCAGCAGCACAAAATCCTCTGTAAGGGGGTTGTAATTGACCGTGGTTATGCTGGCGTTTTCCACAATGATGTCACCGGCCTCCGTGGCCTCCGGCACCATGCAGGAAATCAGGTGGACGATGGTTGCCCCGTGGGAAACCACCGCAGCATCCTCCCTGCCTTCTGTCACCCTCAGAATCTCTTTTACCGCAGTCCTGCAGCGGTCTGTGACCTCTCTCCGGCTCTCTCCCCCGGGAGGGGCGGCATCGCCGGGATTTAAGCGCCAGTGGGTATATTCTTTCGGATAGGCCTTTAAAATCTCATCGATTGTCATGCCTTCCCATTTTCCAAATCCTATCTCTATAAGACAAGCCATTGGAATAATTTCCACCTTCTGCCTCTGGCTTACGGTTTCGGCTGTCTCCATGGCCCGGGTCAGATTGCTGGAA
>JASGGP010000218.1:0-8356 GCA_047604985.1 Lacrimispora sp. | reverse complement strand
GCCTATAGAATAGGGAGCATCGTAATAAACGGTTCCTAAGGTAGCTCCGCAGGTGTCCATTGCGGGAGCAAAGGCAGTTAAGACCTTAAAGGTGGAACCTGGCTGACGGAGAGTGTTGCTGGCCCTGTTTAAGGTCAGACTGGCAGTTTTCTCTCCCCGGCCTCCGCTGATGGCTTTCACTTCCCCGGTTTTCTGATCCATGATGACGAAAGAGGCCTGGGGCTGCAGGGTCTTGTGAAGGCTTTCTCCGAGGACAGTGTCCCCTTCCTTTACTACGGAGCTCTTAAAGGCCTTTACATCGGCCTCAATGCTTTCCTCTGAATCATATAAGCCGTCAAATCCTGTATCTCCGTTATCCTTGTGGTAGCGTTTGATATGTTCCTCGGAATAATGGGTGGTGGTACCAGCCTTATCCGTTACGGAGAGCCTGTATTCAATAGAATATCTGGCGGCCGAATAGTTATCGGGATTGTTGATTTCTTCATCCACAATGGTCTGGATACCGGGATCCTGGGTGGTGTAAATGGAAAGGCCGCCGCTGTAAAGCATGTTGTGGGCCTGGGTATCGGTATATCCAAGCTTCTCCTCCATGGCTGTGATGACCTGTTCCACCAATTCGTCGGTAAAATAGCTGTATGGGGTAGAGGTCTCTTTTGTCACGATATCCACATTCTGAATTCTGGAATACACGTCATCAGCCATGGCGGAATCCTCTTCCTGCTTGGTGATGTAGCCCTGGTCATACATGTTCTGGAGAATGACCTTTTGCTTGTCCGAATTGGCCTTTTGCCCTGTGATGGGATTGAATTTTGACGGGTTCTGGGTGATGCCTGCCAGCACCGCGCATTCCGATAAGGTCAGGTCCGATACGTTCTTATTAAAATACCGTTTGGACGCCACCTTAACTCCCAGGGAGTTGTTGCCTAAGTTGATGGTGTTTAAGTAATTGGTTATGATCTGCTCCTTTGACATGGCTCCGTCTAATTTCACAGCCAGAAACCATTCCTGAAGCTTTCTCTCCAGACGTTCTCCAAAGCTCTTTTCCATACCGCCGCCGAAGACGCTGTTCTTTATGAGCTGCTGGGTGATGGTGCTTCCTCCTCCTGCGGAGGAATCCCCGGTCAGCACGCCTTTCACAGCACGCATGATGGAGCGGAAATCAATGCCGTTGTGCTCCCAGAACCTGGCGTCCTCATAGGAGACAAAGGCGTTGACAAGATTCTTGGGAAGCTCGTCATAGCTGGCTTCTTCCCGGTTGGAACCTGCCGTCACCAGGGTTTCGGTGACATTTCCGGCGCTGTCGTAAACCGTTGATGCATACTCGTTGGGAACAATGGTTGAAATATCCACGTCAGGAGTATTATCTATGATTCCTTTTATCATTCCGTATCCGATGCTGGCGGCTACAATGCAGCCAAACAGGCATAGCACAAAGACGCTTTTTAAAAATACAAGAAAAACTTTTGAGGTGTATTTTCTTGCTTTTGAATTGACAGACCGGATCCTTTTCTCTGTCGCTTGTTTGCCGTAATTCATAGGAAACCTCCTTTACCGGTACATTATACCAAAAATTGTCGTGCAATTCAACACTTACCATTTTAGGATAAAATAAGGGCAAATATACATGAACTCTTGATTGCGTTCCGTTTTTTGGCTATAATGAATGCAGCTGTTTATTCTCGCCAGGGCAAATATTTTTCAGCTTGCAGGGGAGAGATTTGACTATATAGAAATGAGGAAGCTTATGAGAACGGCTTACAAAATTTTGTATCAGGGAGGCACCGGGGAAATTACGGAGAAGAAGTCCCGGTTTATCGCCAGCCTTAAGCCTGCGGAAACAGAGGAAGCGGCCCTGGCTTTCATAGAAGAGACAAGGAAAAGGTATTGGGATGCCAGACATAACTGCTATGCCTGGATCTTTGGGAAAAATGGGGAGCAGAAGCGTTTAAGCGATGACGGAGAGCCCAGCCAGACTGCCGGCCGTCCTATGATGGACGTTTTAGAGGGAGAGAGCATTGTAAATGTCTGTGCGGTGGTGACCCGCTATTTCGGAGGGACTCTTCTTGGAACAGGAGGGCTGGTCAGGGCCTATTCGGGAGCGGTGAAGGAAGGGCTTAAGGACTGCACGGTCCTGGTCCTTAAGCCGGCCGGAAAGCTTTCCATTGCCACCGATTATAACGGCGTCGGAAAGCTTCAGTACCTTTTGGGGCAGCAGGAGATTCCGATCCTGAACAGCGAGTACACGGACAAGGTAAAGCTTACAGCCCTGGTGCCGGATGAGAAGCTGGGAAAGCTTACGGAAGATATTACCGAGGCCACAGGAGGACGGGCAGGGCTTTGTGAAGAGGAAGAGGTCTATTACTCTGTTTTTAATAAAGAAATCCTTTTATTCCCATAATAAGCCGGAAAAGGTCGAAAAAACGCGAAAAAAATCTTGCAATATTAATTTCAGAATGATATACTAATAAATCGTGATAATGTTAATGAGACTAAGGGCCAATAAGTCCTTAGTTTTTTATGGATCGGGAAAATTTTTAAAATTCCCTGATGTATAAAAGGCGCTCCGCTACTGATGCGCAAGAGCCTGCTTTGCAGACTCTTTATCTGGTATGGAAACATTCCTTAGAAGAAGGAAGAGAAAGAAGAGTACAATTTATGAAAATGAAGAGAGAAGACGTAAGAAATGTGGCGATTATAGCCCACGTCGATCATGGTAAAACAACACTGGTGGATGCGCTGCTTAGGCAGAGCGGGGTTTTCCGCGAGAACCAGGAGGTCATGGAGCGTGTTATGGACTCCAATGATATCGAACGGGAGCGGGGAATCACCATCTTATCGAAGAATACGGCAATCCATTACAACGGCACCAAAATCAACATCATTGACACCCCCGGCCATGCAGATTTCGGCGGCGAGGTAGAGCGTGTGCTCAAGATGGTAAACGGCGTAATTCTGGTGGTAGACGCTTATGAAGGCGTTATGCCCCAGACGAAGTTTGTTCTCAGGAAAGCCCTGGATTTAGGCCTGTCCGTAGTGACCTGCATCAATAAGATTGACCGGCCTGAAGCGAGACAGGAAGAGGTTGAGGAAGAGGTACTGGAGCTTTTAATGGATTTAGATGCCAGTGAGGAACAGCTGGACTGTCCCTTTATCTATGCTTCCGCAAGAGGCGGCTATGCGAAAAAGAACCCGGAGGACCCGGAAAAGGATATGGCTCCCTTATTCCAGACAATTATCGACCATATTCCGGCCCCGGAAGGAGATCCGGAGGCATCTACCCAGCTGCTCATCAGCACCATAGATTACAACGAATACGTGGGCCGTATCGGCGTAGGAAAGGTGGATAACGGAAAGATCCGGGTGAACCAGGAATGCGTGATTGTAAACCATCATGATCCGGACAAATTCCGCAAGGTAAAAGTAGGAAAGCTGTATGAATACGAAGGCCTTAATAAAATAGAGGTTCAGGAAGCATCTGTGGGCGCCATCGTGGCGATTTCCGGCATTGCTGATATCCATATCGGCGATACTTTATGCTCCGTGGAAAACCCGGAGGCCATTCCTTTCCAGAAGATTTCAGAGCCTACCATTGCCATGAATTTCATGGTAAACGACAGCCCTCTGGCAGGACAGGAAGGAAAGTACATCACCTCCCGTCACATTAGGGAGCGTTTATTCCGCGAGTTAAATACAGACGTAAGCTTAAGGGTGGAAGAGACCGATTCTCCGGACTGCTTTAAGGTTTCCGGCCGAGGAGAGCTTCATCTGTCTGTTCTGATTGAAAATATGAGAAGAGAAGGCTTTGAATTTGCGGTCAGCAAGGCAGAAGTCCTTTACCAGACCGACGAAAGAAACCGCAAGCTGGAGCCTATGGAGATCGCTTATATCGACGTGCCCGAGGAATTTACCGGAGCCGTAATCCAGAAGCTGACCAGCCGCAAGGGAGAGCTCCAGGGCATGAGCCCGGCAAACGGCGGTTATACAAGGCTGGAGTTTTCCATTCCCTCCAGAGGCCTTATCGGCTACCGGGGAGAATTCATGACGGATACAAAAGGAAACGGAATCATGAACACTTCTTTTGACGGCTATGCGCCTTTTAAGGGCGATTTATCCTACCGAAAGACTGGTTCCCTGATCGCCTATGAGCCCGGTGAATCCATTACCTACGGCCTTTTCAATGCCCAGGAGAGAGGAATCCTGTTCATCGGAGCCGGAGTTAAGGTGTACTCCGGAATGGTCATCGGCCAGAATCCGAAAGCGGAAACATTGAGATCAATGTCTGCAAGACCAAAAAGCTGACCAACACCCGTTCCTCCGTGCGACAAGCCTTAAAGCTGACTACTCCCAAGGATATGAGCCTGGAGCAGTGCCTTGACTTCATCGATACTGACGAGCTTTTGGAAATTACTCCTGTAAACCTCAGGATCAGAAAGAAAATTTTAGACCCCACTATGAGAAAAGGTTTTCTCTCAACAAAAAATCATTGGCATAAATTGTAAAATTAAGGAGAATGCTGCTGTTGCCGGACGAAAATTCGGCAATGAGGTAGTTTTCTCCTTTCTTTTTTTGTGCACTATGCCTGGTTATGTCGATATTTTTGGATTGTTTTTTAGCATTTAGTGGCATCCTTTCACATAAATTTAATATTAGCTGTGAGGCATATTAGCAAATAAGTGAAAGAAGGAGAAATACAATGTCAGAAAAAATGATTGAAAACAACAAAGTAAGCGTTATCGGAGAGATCATCTCCGGCTTCACCTTCAGCCATGAGGTATTTGGAGAAGGATTTTATATGGTGGACATAGGGGTAAACCGTTTAAGCGAACAAGCTGATGTCATTCCCTTAATGATCTCGGAACGTCTTATCGACATAGACGGGGATTACAACGGTCTTACGGTGGAGGCCGTAGGCCAGTTCCGTTCCTATAACCGCCATGAAGGAACAAAGAACCGCCTGGTACTTTCTGTCTTTGTAAGGGAAATCCGTTTTATGGAAGAGTTTACGGACTATACAAAGACCAATCAGATTTTTTTGGATGGCTACATATGCAAGGCTCCTATATACAGAAAAACGCCTTTAGGCAGGGAAATTGCGGACCTGCTTCTCGCAGTCAACCGCCCTTACGGCAAATCAGACTATATCCCCTGCATTGCATGGGGCAGAAATGCCAGATATGCTTCCGGGTTCACCGTAGGCACCAGAGTGAAAGTGTGGGGAAGGGTCCAGAGCAGGGAATACACTAAAAAATTAAATGAGACGGAATGCGAAAAACGGGTTGCTTACGAGGTCTCGGTCAGCAAGCTGGAATGCGCGGAATGACGGCCTTTATTTTATATTAAGAAAATGGTAAGAAAACTTGCAAAAAAAATTAATTTATGGTACTATAAGCAGGTTCTCACATAATATGTAAATAATTGCTTATTTAGCTGTTATGAGGTGCTGAAAGATGAATAGAGGTACGGTACAGGTTATATGCGGTGCAGGAAAAGGAAAGACCACGGCTGCGCTCGGCATGGGAATCGAAGCTCTGACAAAGAACAGGACAGTCATTATGATACAGTTCTTAAAAGGCTGCTCCGGTCGGGGATCCCTGGATATTTTAAAACGTCTGGAACCGGAAATGAAGATATTCCGTTTTGAGAAGTGTGACAGTCTTTTTGAAAATCTTTCCAAGGAACAGCAGGAAGAGGAACAGAGGAACATACGGAACGGCATGAACTTTGCAAAGAAGGTGGTATCCACCGGAGAATGTGACGTGCTGATACTGGATAAGATTCTTGGGCTGCTGGACCAGAAGATCATAGAGCCGGAAGAGCTGGCAAAGCTTCTTCAGTCCAGGGTTGACGACATGGAGGTCATATTGACCGGAAAAGTGTTTTCCGAGGAGTTAAAGCCTTACGTTGACAATATTCTGGAAATAGACCATGTTAAAGTTGACAATATAAAATAATGATGATAGTATGGTATCATACATAAGAGTAGAGGTTGCGTTGCTTATCAGTACTTTGTCCGATGTATCAGGTACAGGGGAGGGCAAAGGAAAGGAAGAGACGCCGAAGAGCGGCATGGCCTGAGCATGCGCGTTCTGGGCATATGGTTAAGAGCCATATGACTGTCATCCGTTTGGATGGGGAGCTACTTAAAGAGAGATGAGATTACCAGATTCTAAACTTTAAGAGCTGACCCTGCCGTCAGCTCTGTTTTTATGTATAGAAAAAAGGATCAGGAGGATGAGATCATGGCAATTTTTGAAGGCGCGGGCGTAGCGCTCGTTACACCATTTAAAGAAAACGGGGAAGTAAATTACGAGAAGCTGGAAGAGCTGGTAGAGGAACAGATCGCAGGGGGAACAGATTCCATCATAGCCTGCGGCACAACAGGCGAAGCTTCAACTATGACCCATGAGGAGCATTTGGATGTTATCAAATTCGTCTGCCAGGTGACAAATAAGAGGATCCCGGTCATTGCAGGGACAGGCTCCAATTGTACAGACACTGCTGTCTACCTGTCTTTGGAAGCACAAAAGCACGGTGCGGACGGACTTCTTCTGGTGTCCCCTTATTATAACAAGGCAACTCAGAAAGGGTTAAAGGCTCATTTTAAGGCAGTGGCCGATGTGGTGAATATTCCAATCCTTCTATATAATATTCCAGGTAGGACAGGAGTAAATATCGCCCCTGAAACAATTGCAGACCTTTGCCGTCAGGTTCCCAACATTGTGGGAGTAAAGGAAGCCAGCGGAAACTTTTCCGCCATTGAGGAGCTGATTAATCTGGCCGATGGCTGTGTGGACGTATATTCCGGCAATGACGACCAGATCGTGCCCCTGCTTTCCCTGGGGGGAAAAGGCGTTATCTCTGTCCTTTCCAATATCGCCCCTGCTCAGACCCATGAAATCTGCGAGGCTTATTTTACCGGAGACGTAAAGCGCAGCGCAAAGCTTCAGCTTGCCGCCATGCCGCTTATCAGCGCCCTGTTCTGCGAGGTCAATCCGATTCCCGTAAAGGCTGCCTTAAATCTTATGGGAAAGAACGCAGGACCTCTGCGCCTGCCTCTTACAGAGATGGAGCCAAAGAACCAGGAGCGTTTAAAAAAGGCCATGGTTGAGTATGGGATTTTATAAACGGTAAAAGCTATATACATAGAGGAAACACCCTGCGGGTATACCTATATGTCCAGAAAGCGTGGACAGGAAAGAGGAAACACCCTGCGGGTATACCTATATGTCCAGAAAGCATGGACAGGAAGAAGAGGAAACACCCTGCGGGTATACCTATATGTCCAGAAAGCGTGGACAGGAAAGAGGAAACACCCTGCGGGTATACCTATATGTCCAGAAAGCGTGGACAAGAAAGAGGAAATCATGATTAGGATGATAATGCACGGCTGTAACGGGGCCATGGGACAGGTCATTACCGGGATTGCAGCGAAAGAGGAAGATATTACCATCGTGGCTGGAATCGATTTAAATGACACGAAACAGAATTCTTATCCGGTATTTCCGTCATTGAAAGCCTGTACTGTGGAGGCAGATGTGATCGTGGATTTTGCCTCCGTAAAAGCGGTGGATGGTCTTCTTGAGTACAGCGTGGAGAAAAAAATTCCGGTGGTAGTGTGTACCACAGGTCTTTCGGAAGAACAAATCAAAAAGGTGGAGGAAACATCTTCCCATGTGGCGGTCTTACGGTCTGCCAATATGTCCTTAGGCGTCAATCTGCTGATAAAGCTGGTTAAGGAAGCCGCCCGGACTCTGGCCGGTGCAGGCTTTGACATTGAGATTGTGGAAAAGCACCACAACCGGAAAGTGGATGCCCCCAGCGGGACAGCTCTTGCCCTGGCTGATTCCATCAATGAAGCCATGGATGGACAGTACCATTATGTCTGTGACAGAAGTCAGGAGAGTGAAGCCAGGGACAGTAAGGAAATCGGAATCCAGTCTGTCCGTGGAGGCACCATTGTGGGAGAACACGATGTGATTTTTGCAGGAACCGATGAGGTGATCACCTTTAATCATACCGCTTATTCCAAAGCAATTTTTGCAAGGGGCGCCGTATCTGCGGCAAAGTTTCTGGCAGGAAAAAAGCCGGGTCTGTATACCATGAAAGATGTAATTGGTTCATAAATTTACAAAATTTCCCACTATAATTCATTTCTCCTTTACACATACTAAGCATAGAAAATGAAAGGAGAATGTATTATGAAAAGAATAAAACCTTATGTATTTGCTCTTCTTGTAATTGTGTCGGTTATGTGCCTGACTGCCTGCGGAACCACAAAAAATAACAATGGAACCACAGGAGATACAACAGGAGCAACAACTCAGACTACAGCATCAAGCACCAAGACCTCAGAAAG
>JASGGP010000217.1:0-8389 GCA_047604985.1 Lacrimispora sp. | reverse complement strand
GGAAAACGCCTTTGTAGCTGATTTCATCGGAGAAAGCAACATTGTGCCGGGAATCATGCTGCGGGATGAGCTGGTGGAGATTTTTAACGCCAGGTTCGTCTGCGTGGATAAGGGCTTCGGCTCCAATGCCCCTGTAGACGTGGTCATCCGGCCGGAGGACATTGACCTTGTGCCTCCGGGAGAAGGTTCCCTTTCCGGCGTTGTTACCCATCTGATCTTTAAGGGCGTTCACTATGAAATGGAAGTGACCACCCCCAACGGCTTTGAATGGCTGGTGCACAGCACAGACATGTTCCCGGTGGGACAGAATGGGATTTATGTGGACCCATTTGACATCCAATCATGAACAAGCCGGCTTCAGAGGATGAGGAGGCTGTGGGAATCAATGAGTAAAAAATTATTATCCGGGCCTTACATCATGTGGATGATCGGCTTTATCGTCATTCCACTGGCCCTCATCGTATTTTATGGGCTGACTGAAAAGTCCGGGGCTTTCACCCTGGCCAATGTCCTTTCCATCTCCTCACCGGAGCATGCAAAGGCCTTATGGCTCTCCCTGTGGCTTTCCCTCATCAGCACGGTTCTCTGCCTGATTCTGGCCTATCCCTTAGCGCTGATCCTGCGCACCCGGGGGATGGGACAGGGAAGCTTTGTAGTTTTTATCTTCATCCTGCCCATGTGGATGAACTTTCTTTTGCGCACACTGGCGTGGCAGACCCTGCTTGAGAAAAACGGAGTTATCAACGGAATTTTATCCACTCTTCATCTGCCGACCCAGGGTCTGATCAACACTCCGGGAGCCATTATTCTGGGTATGGTTTACAACTTCCTGCCCTTTATGGTTCTTCCGATTTATAATGTGCTGACAAAAATTGATGACAATGTTATAAACGCTGCCCGGGATTTGGGCGCCAATACCTTTCAGGTCCTGTTCCGCATCCTGTTTCCCTTAAGCGTTCCTGGAATCGTAAGCGGCATCACCATGGTGTTCGTTCCGGCTCTTACCACTTTCGTCATCTCAAACCTTTTGGGCGGAAGCAAGATCCTGCTCATCGGAAATGTCATTGAGGAGGAATTCACCAAGGGCAGCAACTGGAACTTAGGCTCCGGCCTTTCCCTGGTCCTCATGGTATTCATTCTCATCAGCATGGCGGTCATCGCCAAATACGATAAGAACGGGGAGGGCACGGCATTCTAATGAACAGAAAAGCTATCAAACGTTTTATTCAGGATTTTTATCTGGTGATCATCATGGTATTTTTGTATGCGCCCATTGTCACCATGGGAGTCCTGTCCTTTAACAGCTCCAAGTCACGGACCCAATGGGGCGGCTTCACCATCCGGTGGTATGGAGAGCTGTTTTCCAGCAGCACCATTATGGATGCCCTTTACAATACTCTGCTGATTGCATTTTTATCTTCCTTAATTGCGGCAATCATCGGGACTGCGGCAGCCATTGCCATTAACAGCATGAGGCGGGTTCCCCGTTCCATTCTCATGGGAATCACCAACATTCCCATGCTCAATGCGGATATTGTTACAGGTATTTCGCTTATGCTGGCATTTATCGCTTTTGGGATTTCCCTTGGGTTTCAGACCATTCTGATTTCCCACATTACTTTTAACATTCCTTATGTTATATTAAGCGTCATGCCGAAGCTGAAGCAGACGGATAAGAGCACCTATGAAGCCGCCATGGATTTAGGAGCCTCGCCGGTTTCCGCATTCTTCAGGGTCGTGTTCCCGGATATTTTCCCCGGGGTGCTTTCCGGATTTTTGCTGGCCTTTACCATGTCTCTGGACGATTTTATCATCACCCATTTTACAAGGGGCGCCGGCATCAACACTCTTTCCACTTTAATATACAGCGAGGTCCGTCGCGGAATTAAGCCTTCCATGTACGCGCTGTCCACCATCATCTTTCTGGCGGTGCTGGTGCTGCTTTTCATCACCAATTTTGCACCAAAGCGGAAAAAATAACAGGAGAACATAAAATGAAAAAAAGATTATCGACCATCATTGCTGTCAGCGCTCTGGCCCTGGTTTCAGCCTCTCTTTTAGGCGGCTGCGGAAAGCCAAAGGCCGATGCCAACGCCGGAAGCGCCGGGGAAGTCTACGTTTACAACTGGGGGGAATACATCGACGAATCAGTCATCGACGAATTTGAAAAGGAAACCGGCATCAAAGTGGTTTACGATTTATTTGAAACCAATGAGGAGATGTATCCGGTCATCGAGGCCGGCGGCGTAAAGTATGATGCGGTCTGTCCCTCTGATTACATGATTCAGAAAATGATCGAAAACAACCTGCTGGCGGAAATCAACTTTGACAATGTGCCAAACGTCAAGGAAATTGATCCTCAGTACATGGACATGTCCAAAAGCTTTGACCCGGAAAACAAGTATTCCGTTCCTTACTGCTGGGGAACCGTAGGCATCCTCTACAATACCAGCATGGTTGCTCCGGAAGACGCTCCCACCAAGTGGTCCGACCTCTGGGATGAGAAGTTCAAGGACAATATTCTGATGCAGGACAGCGTCCGGGACGCCTTTATGGTGGCTTTAAAATCCCTGGGCTATTCCGCCAACACCACTGACGAAGCCCAGATCAACGAGGCAAAGGAGCTGTTAATCAAGCAGAAGCCTCTTGTTCAGGCCTATGTCATCGACCAGGTCCGGGATAAAATGATCGGCGGCGAGGCTGCCGTAGGCGTTATCTATTCAGGGGAAATGCTCTACATCCAAAATGAAATCAAGGACTTGGGCCTCGACTACTCTCTGGAATACGTGCTTCCCGAAGAGGGGACCAACTTATGGCTGGATTCCTGGGTAATTCCCGCCAACGCCCCCAACAAGGAAAATGCAGAGAAATGGATCAATTTCCTGTGCAGATCTGACATTGCCAAGAAGAATTTTGAATACATTACCTATCCTACGCCCAATAAGGGAGCATTCGATCTCCTGGATCCGGAAATCCGCAATAACAAAGCCGTTTTCCCGGATGCGGACACCTTAAAGAGCAGCGAAGTTTATAAGTACCTGGGCGACCAGGTGGATTCCCTTTACAACGAAGCCTGGAAAGAAGTAAAATCCGATTAAGTAAAAAATAATCAAAAAACAGATTCCCGGAAATTCCCGGAGAATCTGTTTTTTTATGAATTAATTATAGAATGGTTTAATAATTGGTAATCAGCACTTCTGCCGTGGCTGTCCCCCTGTCCTTGAACTGGTAGCTGCAGTTGGAATAGGTTTTATCAATGGAATGAACCTGATACCGTCTGCTCCACTGAATCAATAAATCATTGGACCTTCCCTTGTGATACAGAACGTTGGACAAGGCGAATCTGACATTTTTGTCATTTAACCGGTCCAGAAGGCCTAAAAGCTCCCATTCCTCCTTTTCCCTCCAGTCCTTAAACCCCCGTTTCCCATCGTTATAATTTCCTGTGGAAATCAGATATGGGGGGTCGCAGTAAACCAGATCCCTTGCATCCAGCCCTTCAAAATCCAGTTCCAGAAAATCCAGATTTGAAAACTCAATATTTTTTGTTTTCAAGGCCCGGCAGAAAAGGACTAAATTCCTCTCAATGCTGCGGTTATAGGCGCTTCTGTTCTTTCCGAAAGGGGAGTTGAACTCATAGCGGTTATTAAAGCGCATCTGGTGGTTAAAGGCATAGCAGGCCAGGACAAAAAGCTCTGTCACGTCCCCTGTTTCATTATAATGAGCCCGAAGGGCATAATAGCCTTCCCCGTTCTTCCTGGTCAGTCCATACTCCCGGACCAGGTTTTTTATCCGCTCTAAAATCACGGAAATATCCGTGGACTGAAGCATCTCAAACATCCGGATCAAACAGGTGATCTGGTCATTGCAGATGATCAGCTCCGCCTCTGCATTGACGCCCACATTAAAGCCTCCGGCAAAGACATCCACAAAGATGCGGATATCCGGCGGGAAAGCCTGAAAAATAGACTCCAGAATCTTGTATTTTCCTCCGGTATAGTTTAAAGGACTTTTTATATACATGGGCGCCTGCTTTTCTATATAGGCCAGGAAAGAATGCCCTGCTTCCAGTTTCAATGCTTCCCTGCCCTGTTTTTCAGTTTCTTCCGTCGTCTCTTGAAACGGTACATCCGTTCATCTGCCAGATTTAAAACCATATCAGGCGTTAAATTCTGTCCCGGTTCCACATAGAATACACCATAGCTGATGGACATAGGATAATCAGCCTGATTGTCTGCCATTTTCTTATCAATTATTTTCAGCTTATTTCTGGCGGCCTGGGCCTTATAGCTGCGGAACAGGACCACAAACTCGTCGCCGCCAAAACGGTAGGCATAATCCACATCCCGGACAACTTCCTTAATGGCCTGTGAAACAGTTCTTATATATTCATCTCCGTACATGTGACCGAACTGGTCATTGACATTTTTCAGCTCATCCATATCAATCATGCAGACGGAAAATGGGGTGTTCTCCTGCATGAATGAGGCTATGGTGTCCAGGCAGCGCCTTCTGTTATTTAAACCTGTCAGCTCATCCTTGTAGGCCATTGCTTCCAGAAATGCTTCATTCTCTTTCTGATATGTAATATCCGTAATGAGGTGGACCACCGCTTTTTTATCCTTCCAAAGAGTCGGGTAGGATTTTATCTGAAAATATCTGCTGTTAGGGCATTGAAATTCATACCTCAGCTCATGTTCCAGCCCTGTATGGGATATGAGCTCCTTTAAAAGAGGGCACATGTCTCCGCAGCAGAAGAGCTCCGGCCGGAACTCGAAAAACCTCCTTCTAGCCAGCTCATTGGTATATAAGATCTCTCCGTTCTCATCTTCCGTGACCACAACCCATTCTTTCAGGCTGTCCATGACAGACACTAAAAGGGTGTTGAACTGTTCATTTTTCTTTGCCTGGCTCTTTAACTCGCCTTCTCTTTTTTCCAGCTGGATCACCATTTCATTAAACGCGCGGGAAAACTCTCCCATGAAATTGACCCGCTGCTTATAATCTCCCTGAAGCACCTGGCCTGTCTGCCAGGTCAAATGCTTTAAGGCTGCATGAAGCTGCTTTAACTCCCCTGCAAGGAAATTGTGACGGTCCGGCAGAGGAACATCTAAGTTTCCCTCCGACAAATTCTTAAGGAGCTGATTGGATTCCATCAGACATTGGGAAAGATAAGAGACCGCCTTCTGTAAGTCCATGGCCGCTCCGGAGTTCTCCTCCATCTCCCATTCCACCGGTTTATTCAAAATAATATTGCAAATCTGCTCCAAAAGAACATGGGTATCTTTCTCTGTCATCTGCCGCCCCTTTATTTAATGACTGATGTTTGCCTGAAACCTGCACACACGTGCACCGCTGCCCCAGCAGTCAATTTCGGTCACCACGTATTCTTTCCCCGTATATTCGCTGAAAACGCCTGCCAGAAAGCCTTCGTCATAATTGCAGACCGTATTTCCGGTCACGGGAAGCCCGGAGCAGTCCAGATCCTCTCCAATGGTCAAAACAGCTTCTCCGGTCTGGGCGTTAAATTTTTCAATTCTTAAAATACCTATTTTCTGCTCCTCCAGAATATTCTGCAAAGATGCGAGAAATTCATTAAGAGGCAAAGTCAAATCCAGCAGATGAGCTGCAAACTCTCTCCCGGCCAGGGCTCCGGCAGACCGTAAAATCTCTCTTACCGTTTCCTCTCCCAGCCGCTGTGTCAGCTCGCTTCGCAGCGTGTACTGAAACAGCCGGTACATCAGCACGGGCATATCTTCTCCCAGGTTCTTCCGTCCTTCTGCGATATTTCCCATGGAATCCCAGGAAAAGCGGCTGTCATCTCCTGTGTTAAATATGTTGAGCATATAAAACTCTTATTACCTCCTGCCTGTAAAATGGTAAAATCAACCATATTATATTATAAACAAAACCCCAGCAGATTTCAACACAAAAAATACTGTATACGCCGTAACCGGAAACACTGCTCCCCGGCGTTCCGGTCTTTGGCCTGACAGCAGGCACTGATTCCTTGTAATTTATGATTGATGGGATTATAATAATTTCATTGACAGGAGACGTGGCATTGATATGGAGTTGGGAAAATGCAGAATTGATAATCAACGTGTATAAAACACAATGTTATTCCTTAAAGTGCAAAAGGGCCAATTAATGTTATCGCGTCATTTTATCAGCTTTCATGCAGAATGAGCTTTCAGCAAGGCTTGAAAACTTTGGCCTTTCTGTGTTAAAATAAAAGGAGTACTTATTTTTAAATCTGAAAGAAGGTGACGATACGAAAATACAGGAATCTGCCGAAAATTATCTGGAATCTATTTTAGTTCTGCAAAAGAGGGGCGGCCATGTGCGCTCCATTGATATTGCCGGGGAACTGGATTTTTCCAAGCCAAGCGTCAGTGTTGCCATGAAGAACCTGCGGGAGAACGGGTACATTGAAATGGATGGCAACGGATACATCACTCTCCTTGAAAAGGGACGGGAAATTGCAGAAAGAATCTATGAACGCCATACCCTGCTTTCCAACTGGCTCACCGCCCTTGGCGTTACCCCCAGCGTAGCCCAGGAGGACGCCTGCCGGATCGAACACGTTATAAGTGCGGAAAGCTTTGCGGCCATTAAAGACCATGTAATCCGTAATCATGAACTATAAGCCTATGGAGCAGAAGATTCCCGGGAATTTTCTTGCTGCCGGGGGAGTTTGCAGCACAGACTCCCCCACCGGACAGTGTACAGGAAAGGTTTCCTGTACACTGTATTTTTATGCCCTTTATTTCCTGTTGTCCATGCCTTGCGGACGTTTCCATTTTAAGAGAAAGGCGGAGTTGGTAATAACAAACACTGACCCGGCATTATGCAGCAGTGCCCCCGCCACCGGATTTAAAATTCCTGTCATGGCTAACAGAATGGCGGCAAAATTTAAGGTCATGGAAAAGGCGAGATTGTATTTAATGGTTTTCATCATCCGCTTTGCAAGGCTGAAAAGATGGGGGATTTCCTTAATATCGTCATTTACCAGGGCGATGTCCGCGGCATCCACCGCAATATCGCTTCCAATGCCTCCCATGGCAATTCCCACATGTGCTCTTTTCAAGGCGGGAGCATCGTTGATCCCGTCTCCGATCATGCAGACTCTCTTCTGCTGTTTTTCACAGCCATCGATCCAGTTCAGCTTATCCTCGGGCAGACACTCTCCATGGACCTCCTCTATATGGACCTGCCCGGCAATGTGTTTTGCAGCATTTTCATGATCTCCCGTCAGAAGCACAGGCGAAATACCGGCTGACTGGATATTTAATACCATAGAAGCTGCATCCCTGCGCAGGGTGTCGGCAAGAGCCAGAAAGCCTGCGGCTTTTCCGTTAATGGACAGATAAATAACCGTACAGCCCTCTTTCCGGCAGGATTCCGCTTCTTCGCGCTGCTCCACTTCCGGAAAGACGCCCTGCTCTGCCAGAAGCTCCAGATTCCCGGCCATAATTTTCCTTCCCAGAACAACCGCACCCACGCCGCGCCCCGGTAGCATCTCAAACTCCGATGCCTGAGGAAAGTCTTTCTTTACAGCCTCCCGGTAGCATCGGACCACCGCCTTTCCCAAAGGATGCTCGGAGCGGGATTCGGCAGCTGCCCCGTAACTATAGATTTCATCGTCGGAAAAATCTGTAAGAAAGCTGCGGACAGCTGTCACCTTCGGTGTTCCGCAGGTCAGGGTTCCGGTTTTGTCAAAGGTGATCTTTTCCACCTCGGAAAGCCGCTCCAGGGCATCCCCCTCCCTTACGAGAAAGCCGTGCTTTGCGGCATTTCCTATGGCTGCCATGATGGCGGTGGGCGTAGCCAGAACCAGGGCGCAGGGACAGAATACCACCAGAATGGTAACGGCGCGGATGGGCTCTCCCGTAATCAGCCCGGTGAGGGCCGCCGCAGTCAGGGCAATCACCACAATCCAGGTCGCCCAGCGGTCTGCGATTCCCACAATTTTTGCTTTCCCTGCATCCGCGGATTCAACAAGGCGGATCATTCTCTGTATGGAGCTGTCTTCCCCCACCTTTGCCGCCTCCATATCAAAGGAGCCAAACTGGTTAACCGTACCGCTGGATACGGAATCCCCCGGGCTTTTGTCAACGGGCAGGGATTCGCCTGTCATGACCGACTGGTCGATAGAGGTCTGTCCTGTTTTAATGATCCCGTCTACAGGAATGGACTCTCCCGGAAGCACCCGTATGAGGTCACCTACCTTCACCAGCTCTGCCGCTATCATCTCTTCTTTCCCGTCTGCAATCCGTCTGGCCGTGCGGGGAGTTAGATGGACCAGCCTTTCGATTCCGGCCCTGGCTTTCCTGACTGTCAAGTCCTCCAGCAGGGCGCCAAGCTGCATGATGACTGCAATCTCTCC